>CAYRRA010000230.1:0-5718 GCA_964426355.1 uncultured Anaerolineaceae bacterium | reverse complement strand
AGAAAACACAATCCGCAGCTATTCTTGATCCCTACAGGTTTCCTTCTGCTGGAAAAGAAGCCCTTGTCACCACTCTGGTCATTCCCATCACAGTCGATGGTCAGTTTTACGGCATTACTGGTGTAGACCTGTCGCTGGAGTTTATCCAGGCATATGTTGAGAATTTTACCTTTCAAGATTATCTCGTTCAGGCAACCATCGTCTCGAACAACGGCGTAATTGCAGGTGTAAAAGGTAATCCAGAAATGGTTGGGCAATTGTTATCTGAACTTCACGAGGATGCAGAACATCACATTAAAGCTCTGCAAAGCGGCGAGGTGGAGATTGATCAGGAAAACGACGAGTTAGAAATCCTCCAACCGGTTTATTTCGAGTCCATCCCCACGCCCTGGGGGATAAGCTTGAACATCCCCATGTCTGAGATCAACCGGAACGCCGTCAAGACGATTTGGGTTTCGATTATCATTGGCGTCGTTATGATACTTATAGCCAACACATTATTTTGGATCTTCGCTCGTTTCATCACCGACCCCATAAAACAACTGACTTCAACTGCAAGCTCAATCGCTCAAGGAGACTTATCTCATACTATTGAGATTGAGCAAACTGATGAAGTGGGGAAAATGGCAGATTCCTTCCGGAACATGATTTCCTATCTGCAAAATGTGGCAAATGCAGCCAATCAACTGGCAGTCTTTAACCTCGCAAACGATATAGACCTCGCATCAGAAAAAGATGAGCTGGGGATTGCATTTCAAAAAATGACAACAAACCTTCGCTCTACCATTGTAGCGATTAACGAAAGCACTATTCAGGTCAACTCCACTGCCGATCTCCTTTCTCGCCTTTCAAGAGAATCAAACCTGGCAACCAATCAAATCGCTACCACGTTACAACAAGTTGCAAATGGGACAAATCAACAGGCAGAAGATGCAAACCACACAGCCGCATCGATGGAAGGGCTTACACGTGCGATTAACAATGTGGCGACTGGTGCACAAGAACAAGCCCGTTCCGTTGCCGAGGCTTCTGAGGTCACAGACCAAATCACACAAGCAATCCAAACAGTAGCAGAGAACGCGAGCGCGGTTACAGAAGGTGCTGTTCAAGCCTCCCAGCTTTCAGTTGCAGGGTCAAACATCGTTGACCAGGTCGTACTCGGAATGGAAACCATTCGTGAGCACATGGAGCAGTCCACTCACACAATGAACCAAATGGGAGAATTGTCACAAAAAATCGGTGTCATCATTGAAACCATCGAAGACATTGCATCACAAACCAATCTGCTTGCATTAAATGCTGCAATCGAGGCTGCCCGAGCAGGCGAACATGGCAAAGGCTTTGCAGTAGTCGCTGACGAGGTCCGCAAGTTGGCGGAACGGTCCAGTAATGCGACGAAAGAGATTGCCAGTCTGATTGAGTCAATCCAACATGCAGTTTCCCAAGCCATCACCGCAATCGAAGAAAGCAACGAGGAAGTCAATTCCGGGGTAACACAGGTCGCTTCTGCCGGAGAAGCGCTTGCCCGAATACTACAGGCTTCTGAGGAAGTAAAGAAACAGGCGCAATTAGCTGCATCCGCTATTTACGAAATGAGTGGTGCTGCAGGAAAATTGGTGATCGCAATGGATGGTGTATCTTCAGTCGTGGAAGAGAATACAGCCGCAACTGAAGAGATGTCAGCCAGTTCCCACGAAGTTGCAAAAGCCATAGAAAGCATCGCCAGTGTTGCACAAGAAAATAGTGCTTCAGTAGAAGAAGTATCCGCGAGCACCAGTGAAATGGTGTCCCAAGTTGATGATGTTGAAAAAGCATCCCTTGAATTGTCAAAAGCAGCATCCAATCTTACAAAAATGCTGAGGAGTTTTCAATTAGGAGACAGCCAGGATAAAGCCATGATCAGTTTATGCAAAAACGCTCACCTGACCTGGCTGGGGCGGCTAGAAGAACTGATGGCTGGGCGAATTGAGTTGGATTTAGAAACAATGGACGATCACCAACATTGCTGCCTGGGCAGTTGGTATTATTCAAGCGGGAAAAAGGAATTTACCCACTTAGAAGCATTCAAAGCCATTGAAGCCCCGCACCGTAAATTTCATGAAAGGCTGGAAAAGTGCATCAGGGCACATTACGCAGACAATAAAACCCTTGCAATCCAGGAGAAGGACGAAGCCAGTAAACTTTCCCATCAGGTTGTTGCTTTGTTGGACGAAGTCCTTCACAGTTTGTAAAACTTGATTTATTCACAAGAAATAGGCGGCTGAAAAAATCGCCGCCTGTTTGGTTTATTTTTCCTTCTTTTTTACCTTATAATTGCTTCACTTTACCACACCTGACAAAAACTGCAACCATTCCTCGGCAGATTACAGGTGCGGCAAACAAGAGGGTCTAAACACCATTATTCAAATCTGGAGGTTGGATGAAAGACTGGATTGTTGAACTTTTTCAAGTAAAAAAACCTGTTATCGCCATGTGCCACCTGATCGCTTTACCCGGTGACCCACAGTATAACGCAGAAAAAGGCATGGAATGGGTCGTAGAAAAAGCGCGAGATGATCTTTTGGCGTTACAAAGTGGTGGTGTGGATGCGGTAATGTTTTCAAACGAGAGCAGCCTGCCTTACCTGACTCATGTCCCTGCTATTACAACTGCTAGCATGGCAAGGGTGATTGCAGAACTGTACGGTGAAATCCATGTTCCTTTTGGCGTCAATGTCCTTTGGGATCCAACTGCCAGTATTGATCTGGCTGTTGCCACTGGAGCTCAATTTGTCCGCGAGATTTTTACCGGTGTCTACGGAAGTGATTTTGGTCTTTGGAATACCAACTGCGGCGAAGTCATCCGGCATCAACATGCTGTTCACGGCGAAAACGTACGGCTTTTCTTTAACATTGTGCCCGAAGCAGCCGCCTATTTAGGAGACCGCCACATCGAAGAAATCGCACGGTCAACCGTATTCAACACCCGCCCGGATGCGCTCTGTGTTTCTGGGCTCACTGCCGGTGCTGAAACCTCGGTTCAGACCTTGCAAAAGGTCAAAGATGCCGTCCCTCAAACCCCTGTCTTTGCAAACACAGGAGTGCGGCTGGAAAATATCGAACAACAACTTACCATCGCAGATGGCGCCATCATCGGTACTGCCTTCAAAGTGGATGGTCACACCTGGAACCCGGTGGACGAACAGCGTGTACGCGCAATGATGGAAAGAGCGCGCAAAACCCAAAAAGCATAATTCGCTTTTCGAACAGGTTGTTCCTTACTCCATGAAATCATCTATTCTGGGTCTCGATATCGGCACCTCCTCTGTAAAGGGGCTGTTGTGCAACCTGAACGGAAAAATCATCACTCAAGCAGAGGCTGCAAATCAGCTTATTTCCACTCATGCGGGTTGGGCGGAACAATCACCCGATCGATGGATTGAGAACGTGTTTGAAGTCATCCATTCCTGTCTGCAGACCGCAAAAATTTCCGGTGCAGACATTGCTGCGGTGGGAATTTCTGGCATGGTGCCTGCCCTGCTCCTTCTCGATCAGAGGGGTAAGGTGCTGCGTCCGGCGATCCAGTACAATGATGCCCGCGCAGGGGAAGAAATTAGCGAGTTCGAAAAAAAGATTGGCAATGAGCGGTTTTTTCAGCTCACGGGTGCTCGTTTAAGTGCACAAAGCATTGGACCCAAGCTTGCCTGGCTCAAACGACATGAACCGCAGGTTTGGGAACAAACCGCAACCGTGATGGGTTCGTTTGAGTATATTGGTTTCTGCCTGACTCAATCCCTCTTTGCAGAACGAAACTGGGCATTGGAAAGCGGCTTAATGGATATCCATTCATCTTCCTGGAGCACTGAACTGTTGAGAATCTTCGATTTACCAGCAGAAATTTTCCCGCCCATCAAATCGCCCACGGATGTGATTGGTGAAATCAGCTACGAGGCTGCACGTAAAACCAACCTGGTTGCTGGTACACCGGTAGTGGCAGGTTCTGCCGACCATGTTGCCGCAGCACTTGCCTCCGGTATCATCCACACCGGCGATGTTCTCATCAAATTCGGTAGCTCCGGGGATATCCTTTACTGTTGTGATGAACTTAAAACCGACCCGCGTCTGTTTATTGACTATCACGATATTCCCGGTAAAAGCCTGCTGAATGGATGTATGGCTACCAGCGGCTCATTGCTCAAATGGTATGTAAACCAGTTTTGCGAAGCGGACCGCGTCAACGCAATGAGAGGGAGCAAGAATGTCTATGAATACCTTGACTGCCAGGCGGAGCAAATACCCGCTGGAAGCGAGGGCGTGATTGTCCTACCGTATTTTTTGGGTGAAAAAACACCTGTTTTTGATACCAGTGCGCGGGGAACCTTCTTCGGGCTGAACCTCTCGCATAACCGCCATCATCTCTACCGTGCGGTCCTCGAAGCAGTTGTGTTCGGTTTTAAGCACCACTTAGAAGTTTTAAATGACATGGGGCTGCCCATCCGCCGAATTATCGCCAGTGAGGGTGGTGCACGCAGCGCACTGTGGCGGCAAATTTCCGCAGACATCCTGGAAATGCCTGTGAAATATCTCCTCCACAATCCTGGTTCCGCCTACGGAGCAGCGGTTGTTGCAGGTATGGGGACAGGTCTGTTGAAAGGGTGGGATATTGTTGAGCAGGATGTGCTTTGGGGGGCAGATCAAATCCCAAACTTCCAAAACCAGCCTGTGTACCGCAACGCATACCAAACTTACCGCTCACTGTATCCCCAACTCAAGCCATTGTTTGGATAAACGATTAAACCTGTGACCAGCCCCAAAAACCATTATTGTGACTAAATTGAAATAATAAAATACTCATCTGGTCAATAATCACCAGATGAGTAAATAAAGTGCCCCCAGGGAGATTCGAACTCCCGTTTTAGCCTTGAAAGGGCTGCGTCCTGGTCCCCTAGACGATGGGGGCAATGGCAGGTATTCTATCATCTATCCACAGACGGGTCAAGACTTTTGCCAGTTTTTCGTAAGATTTAACCATAATTTTACTATGTTTAATCGCTCTTCTTTGCCCAAACATTCTGGTTTAGGGTAAAATTTAACCATTATTATTCGGACTCAAATATGCCTTTATCTCCAGGAACAACCATTCACAATCGTTACAAGATTACCTCTGTTTTGGGTCAGGGCGGTATGGGGTATGTCTACGAAGCCGAAGACAGTGTGCTTAATGTGTTGGTTGCCGTAAAAGAAAACTTGTTCCTCAGCGATGAATATTCCCGGCAATTCGAACGAGAAGCCAAAATCCTCGCCAGTCTTCGGCATTCATCTCTGCCGCACGTGATTGACTATTTTTCAATGCCTGGACAGGGACAGTACCTGATCATGAGCTTTATCGCTGGTGAAGACTTGCGCGAACGGATCGAACGGCTTGGCACGATACCGGTAAAAGATGTGGTCCGCATCGGTATTTCTGTCTGTGATGCGCTTCATTACCTCCACACGCGCAAAGAAAGCATCCTGCATAGAGATATTAAACCTGGCAATATCAAAATCACCCCTGAAGGTAATCTCGTACTGGTAGACTTTGGCTTGGCTAAGATTATGCGCGGTAATCAGGCGACCACCGATGGAGCGCGAGCCATGACACCTGGGTACTCTCCACCGGAACAATACGGCACAGCCCGCACCGATCCCCGTTCGGATATTTATTCACTGGGTGCCACCCTGTACGCAGCATTGACAGGCA
>CAYRRA010000229.1:0-5728 GCA_964426355.1 uncultured Anaerolineaceae bacterium | reverse complement strand
ATATCTACCTTTAATACAGTATAGTTACTGCTGATTCATTTGTAGCCGAATGATGACGCAGATTCTCTGTAAACACCGTGAAAATCAACAAAGCAAGGGGGTTGGGTATGAGGTTTCCCTCATACCCAACCATCCGCCAATAGCGACTAATCGCTGAAGAATTCATTCCGCAAATTCTGTTCGCGCTCTGTACCCCATTCAAACACTTCATAGGGGTCTTCACCGTTCAAAATCACGCGGTCACCCATTTCAACCGAGATATCACGTTCGCCCTTTTCATCGACCCATGAGATCGGAACTGCATTGGGCAGGGTTTCAAGGAAAGCAGCAAGCTCGGCATCATTGGTGAAATGTGGATCATTTATCAGCGACTTGTGCACTGGCAAACCACCATATCCGGCTTTGATCATTGCAAGAGCAACCTCTGGTCTGCTGACATATTCCATGAACTTGTAAGCAGCCTGCGCACGGGCATCATTCGAAAGGACTTTCGCGGTTACGCTGATATTCCAGTACTGGGTCTGGTTCTGGCTGGCTTTATCAGGATCCGATGCGGTGCCTTTCGGCAGCGGGAAGGAACCAAAATTCAAATCTGGGACGTTCCTGCGAATCACAGGCAGGTTGCCCGGAGAACCCAACCGCATACATGCCAGTTCAGTCATAAAGGAAGCACCCGGACCTTCGCCAAAGCCTAAGTCCATTACTTTGTCAACCATTACAAGATCGGTTAGCCACTTGAAGGTTTCTGCACCAACTTGAGAGTCATTCCAGGTAACGGTGCGCAGGTCTTCTGAGAAGATGTCCTGCCCGTTCTGAATTATCATATTCTTCCAGAGGATGTGTTCCTGTGTGCCGAACTGAACGTAATACCCAGCCACCTCCAGGGAACCATTAGCCGCGCGTTTTGTGCAGGCAATCGCAGCTTCGCGCAGTTCAGCATAGGTGGTTGGAAGTTCAGTGATGCCGGCTTCTTCATACATATCGACATTGTACAGAATAGCCCAGTTGCTCTGGTTGAAGGGTAGACCATATAGTTGTCCATCCACGTACATGGCTTCAATCGCCGGGAAATAAGCTTCCTCAAGTTCAGCGCGGGGGAACATGTCCTCCGGAAGAGGCGCGAGGAAACCCGATTTCACCCATAACGGCACCCAGCCATAGAAAGGCATGATCAGGTCAGGACCCTGCCCTACCGGTACCATGACTGCGATTTTCTCATTGATCTCGTCATAAGAAACGGGTACGTATTTTATCTTGATGTCAGGGTTTTCCAGCATGAACCCATCTGCCAGAGCAGCAAAACCGGCATCATACCCTTCAAACTCAACCTGCCAGAACTCCAATTCGATGACCTCACCTGAAGCAGCTTCTTCAGGAGCAGGCTCTTCTTCGACCGGTTCTGCTTCGGCTGGTTCTTCAGCAACGGGTGCTTGGGTAGCCGGTTTTTCAGCTGCGGGGGCATCGGTGGCTTTAGGTGCGCAGCTCACCAACAAAGTGGTGATGAGGATCAACGTCAGTAACGCATACAACGACTTTCTCATTTTCGTCTCCTTAGCAAATGTTTTTTGATACAACAAATTGGTTTATTTAAGGACAATTTTTTTATTGTTCCACCTCCTTTATGACTTTACCTGGACCTGTTTCCCACTTGAACAGCGGACATTCAATGTGGCGGGAAGCAGAATCATCTGGCTTTCTGATTGATCTCCACTCATCCTTCGAAACAGAAGTTCAGTGGCTCTCTGACCGGATTCTTGGATAGGCTGGCAGACCGCAGTGATGGTTGGGTCCACCAGGCTGTACCACTCAAGGTCATCAAATCCGGCGATGGCAACATCGTCAGGAACGCGCAGCCCCATTGAGTGAATTTGTGCCAATGCCCCAATGGTAAGCAGGTTATTCCCGCAAAAAATCGCTGAAGGCGGCTTCTCAAGTTCCAGCAGGTGTTGGGTTAATTTCCGTCCTTCATTCTCACGCGGCATTTCCCGCTGAATGTATTCCGGCACAAACGGGATGGCGTAATCTGCCAGGGCTTTCCTGTATCCCTCTTCACGTTGATACCCGGTGGTCGTATGTGCTCCAAGGATAGCGCCGATGCAGCGATGACCAAGCAGGATGAGATGTTCAGTTGCCTGGTATGCACCCGCCACATTATCAACCATCACAGTATCGATCTCCATATCTTTGATGCTGCGGTCGATGCACACCACCGGGATTCCCGCATCCAGCAGTTGTTTAACCGCACAGTTCTCTTCGCAGACAGGCGCCAGGAGGACTCCTGCCACCCTTTCTTCAAGCATGAAATCAATGTAGATTCTCTCCTTGTACACATTCTCATCCGTATTGCACAGAAAAATAGCCATGCCGTTTTTTGAAGCCACGTCCTCTACCGATCGCACTAAAGATGTGTAAAACGGGTTAAGAATGTCAGAAACGATGACCCCGATGATCTTTGACCGGTTGACCCGAAATTTTCGAGCAATTCCGCTGGGTTGATATCGCAATTCATCAACTGCCTTCTGTACTCTGCGTCTGACTTCATCGCTCACATTCTCCTGGTTCGCCAGAACCCGAGAGACTGTAGCACTGGATACACCTGCTTTTTCCGCAACGTCTTTAATCGTAACTGTCAAGCTGACACCCTGAATGTAATCGTTTTCATTCAATCATAAAAAAAGCCGTACAAGTCTCGCCTGTGTAATTTTTTAGTACCGTTAATCAATAATATGGAGGGGTTCTTACAGGGAATTTCAAACAAGTAAACGTTTACATTTATTATAGGGATTTACTTCAAGATGTCAAGTACCTTTTCGAGGAAATGCGGGCTTGTTTCTTGTATTATTTATTGTATAATAAGTAAACGGTTACATTTCATACAACTAAAAAATTACTACCCGCGTTTAACTTGACCATTTTTCTCAAAAAACTTAAAATCATCCCATCATTGTAAACGGTTTCAAGAGGTGTCATGAGCAGCATTAAAGAAGTTGCACGACTCGCAAAAGTATCCACAGCCACCGTCTCGCGCGTTCTCAACAATCCAGCCAACGTCAAACCTCATTTGCAGCAGCGTGTCCTGGATGCTGTCAAAGCACTGGATTACCACCCCAGCAACATCGCTCGTTCCATGCGCAAGCAAAGCTCCAAAATCCTCGGTATCATCATCCCCGACATCAGCAACCCCTTCTTCACCGCCATTGTCAGGGGGATTGAAGATATCGCCTTGCGGAAACAATATAAAGTGTTTCTTTGCAACTCAGACCGCAACCCTGAAAAAGAAAAAATGTATATTGAAGTCCTGGCGATGGAAAGAATCAGCGGAGCGGTGATCGCTCCCTACCGGGAAGAGAACCTGGTCCCGCTGGATAAACTCGCCATTCCGTATGTTTTTATCAACCAGACTTTGCCCGGTGTAAAAGTCGATTCGGTGGTTTTGAACAACTTCAAAGGGGCGTATGAAGCGACCATGCACCTGATTGAGCTGGGACACACCCGTATTGGGGTTATCAACTCCCCCAATCGCCCGGTGGAAACCCAACGGCTCATCGGGTATCAAAAAGCCTTGCTCGATTCAGGCATTGGAATTGACCCGGAGATCATCGTCTCCGGTCCCTTCCTCGTCGAAAACGCCGAGAAAGCCACCGACCAGTTGCTGGCGCTCCCTGACCCGCCCACTGCCGTTTTTTCCCTCAACAATACCATGACCATCGGCACCCTGAAAAGCATCGCCAAGCACGGCTTGAGCATACCGGGAGATATCTCCGTCATCGGTTTTGACGACATGCCCTGGTTATCCTTCTTTACGCCCCCCATCACCGTGGTCCAGCAGCCGACATACGAAATAGGCACCAGCGCAGCCGGGCTGCTGTTCAACCACATCGAGGACCCGGAAACTGCCGAAGTAAAAAACCTGGTGCTCGACCCCGAATTGATTATCCGCAGCTCCACAGCGCGCCATATCAAAGGGGGACAGCGATAAAAAGAAGAGTGTTGGGGGATTAGATAAAGTAATCTCAAACTGAGGATTAGCAGGATTCCCCCGACCATGAGACGGTCAGAAGGGATAATCTTTACTATAATAGAGATAATCCCATTCATGACTCAGGAGGGAAGCACAGCATGTTCGATCTCGTTTACTGGAAAGAAGCCCTCAAGACGTTCTCTCCATATCGCTTTCTCCCTGCCGGTAAAGCCAGTGATGCCATCATCCAGGACGGAGCAAACAAGAATAGGATAGCCTGTGATGTTCCCGGTCACGTAAGCCATAATTTGGCTTCTGGCAAAAAAACAAAAATCACCGCGCCCTGTCTCCACTGTGAACACGGCGCGGTGAACTCTTATGAGGAGCGGTAAAAACAAAAAAGGCAAATGACGATGATTGGCTTATAATGTACCTGCACCTTACCGCAAAGGAGCTTCCGAAAACAAAAGCTCCACCCAAACCTTTTCAGGAGGTATCCATCATGTCGTATCAGACACCGCTGTCATCGTCGTTCAACAACACCAAAAACCGCAGCACGCGCCTTTCGCCGCAGTCGGGCATGTGCTCGTTCTGCACCGAGGAGTGCGTGGGCACCTGTGAGCTGGCGCTCGCCGCTGTGCTGGGCGCGCAAACCGTCTACCCGACCACGACGGGTAACAACCAGGTCGGGTCGGAAAAGGAATACCCGATTGATTACTCACACTTCAACATCAACGGTCGTGTGTTTGGCGCTGAAGGCGTAAAGGCTGACTATAACGAGGCAACCATCTTCAACGTCGGGCTTGAATGCACGTATGGCAAATATCATCCGGTCAAGATGGCGCTGCCCATTGTGCTGCCCGCGCTCATCAAGCTCAACTGGCAAGATTATTTCTCCGGCGCAGCCATGGCAGGCGTCACCTGCATGATCGGTGAGGACGCCAAAAGCAAAGACCCCGCGCTGCGCATGGAAAACGGGGCAATCCGCGAATTTCCGTGGCTTGAGGAAATCATCGCAACCTTCAACCGGTATGACCGCGGTTACGGGCAAATCGTATTGCAAAGCAACGTAGAGGATGATTTTGCGCAATTACCGGAGTATGCGTTGACGCACGGTGTCAAAGCGCTCGAATTTAAATTTGGTCAAGGCGCAAAGGGTACTCAGCCGGTGGTCAAAATCAAAGACCTGGAGACCGCCCTCAAAAAACAGGGAATGGGCGTACTGGTACACCCCGACCCATCCGATCCGGCGGTACAGGAGGCGTATCGCCAGGGCGTATGCCCAAACTTTTATTCCTACGGTCGCCTGCCACTTTGGGATGAAAATTTCATCTATTCGCGAATTCAACACCTGCGCGAACTGGGCGCGCAGAACATCTACTTCAAGATGGCAGGCTATGATCCCCGCGACCTCGAGCGCGTGATGCGCCTGGCTTCTGAAGTCGAAGCTGACATGGTCACCTTTGACGGCGCCGGCGGCGGTTCGGGCTACAGCCCCTGCAAAATGATGAACGAGTGGTCGCTGCCCACCGTCTGCATGGAGGATGCTGTTGTCACCATCGCAAAGCAGATGAAGAAAGAGGGACGTTACCTTCCGGGGGTCACCATCACAGGCGGTCTGGCATCGGAGGACCAGGTCTTCAAAGCGCTGGCTTATGGCGACGGTCTGGTGACTGCGGTGGGGTTGTGCCGCGCCAGCATGGCGGCTGCCATGAGCAGCAAGAAAATCGGCGAGATGATTGCCGCCGACAATACACCCGAGCTCTT
>CAYRRA010000228.1:0-5880 GCA_964426355.1 uncultured Anaerolineaceae bacterium | reverse complement strand
AGATGAGCATGCAGTATTTCTTTCAGGAAATGGACCGTTGGTGAAAGTATTGCAAGAGGCATTGGCGCGAAGTGAACTCGCCAATCAAAAATCCCTTATTGGTGGTGACTCGACAAAGAAATCTGAGTTAACAAAAGCCCGGACATTCATTCAAAATATCCATCACTTCCGAGATGAAGCACTCAACACTGATCAATCACCACTCGAAAAGGTAGTTATTTTCGATGAAGCCCAACGTGCATGGAATATTGAACAAACAGCATCTTTTATGAAAAGGAAGCGAAATTTTCATAATTTTCCAATGTCAGAACCACATTTCCTTATTAGCATAATGGATAGACATCAGGATTGGGCTGTCATTATCTGCCTTGTTGGTGGAGGTCAAGAGATAAACACTGGTGAGGCTGGTCTTCTTGAATGGTTTGACGCATTAAAGAATTATTATCCCAGTTGGCAAATTTATCATGCACCGAACTTGTCTGATGAAGAATACACACGAGGTCATCAAATATCCGATTATTTTGATTCAACCCAAGTAAAAATAGATAAGCGGCTTCACTTAGCCGTATCAATCCGATCTTTTCGGGCTGAAAGTATATCCAATTTTGTGAAAGTTTTACTTGATGATGATAAGCAAAAAGCAAAAGAGTTGCTACGTGAGATTTCATCACGATATCCCATCGTGCTCACACGTGACATCGAAAAAGCAAAAATATGGTTAAAAATAAAGGCGCGTGGAACTGAAAGATATGGATTTTTGGCAAGCTCGGGAGGGATCCGTTTACGTCCAATAGGGATCAATGTTCAAGCAAAAATCGATGTGGTAAATTGGTTTCTCAATGGTAAGAATGATATTCGATCCTCATATTTTCTTGAAGAAGTAGCTACTGAATTCGATGTTCAAGGATTAGAATTAGATTGGAGTTGCGTTGCATGGGATGCGGATTTGCGGTATGGTTCATTTGGATGGGAATATAAATCATTTCGGGGTACAGATTGGCAGAATATCAATGATGAATCAAGAAAAAGGTATCTCAAAAATACTTACCGGGTATTATTAACACGTGCTAGGCAAGGTATGGTTATTCTTGTACCATATGGAAACGAGAACGATCATACGAGAAAACCAGCTTTTTATGATGCTACTTTCAATTTTTTACAGGATTTAGGGTTCGATACACTATAACTTTAAGAGACTATTACCATATTCTCAATAGACACACACAAAACACTACGTATGGCAAAAACTCTCACCCAATCCACTCTTATAAACGATATCGCAAAGGCTGCCTGCATGAACAGTGACAACCTGGTCAATTACCTTATGCGTGTGGGATGGAAGGACTTTTCCCCCGGCGATTTTCTGGATGTTCATTTTGAACATATTGGCAGAACCCGGCTGGCTCACAACAACTGGTTTGTTCTCATCAAATCAATCCCTGTTTTGGATGCAACCGAACTGGATCATTGGAACGGTATTTACACCCATTTTTGCCGCCGGGCTCGGGCGGGTTTCTTTACCGCCGGGAAGTTCTTTGTCCTGATCTTGCTGGTGGGGAGCATTGCCCTCGATGCCATGCAGAAAATGTATGCAGACCAAAAACTGGCTTTTCTTGAAATGCCCGCAGATATCACGCGCGGCGGAGGGTACACCTTGTTATTTTTGCAGGACCGCAAACGAATCTTTATGCCGCGCGTGGTCTCGTTTTCACCCTTGCTGCAGGCAACCGATTTTGCACGTCGAACCCACCAGGCGTTGGAAACATTTAGAGATGGTCTTGCCTAACCGCGAGCCAGGTAAAATGAATCACTTAACTTAAATGAAGGAGAAAACAATGGATGTCATTCCATGCGCGAAAAGGACATTTCCTTACCAGTTGAACATGCTCACCATGTACACCGGCTACCTGAGATGGCTCAAGTACCTGGGTGATAGAATCGGGGTTGAAAACACGCTTTCGTTGTGGCGTGAAACGTTTCACCGATATGACGACGCCTATTTGGTAAAGGTCTTGTCCTCAGGATGGCATCAAGCAGCAGCCGCCGAAGCGAGCCGGATGGAGGAAAAACTGGATGAACAGGTTGGTGTGGTCTTTCCACACGCCTGGCAAGGAATGTCCAAAGCAGATATAAAATCGATCATCGATAACACGCCGCCCATTGCGCAAATCAAACGGCTTTTCGCCAAAAACACGATGGAAAAAGAAATCAATGCCTACGATACACTGCATATTCGCTTCGATGGCATGGCTTGCCTGGCTGAAAACATCATCAGGAAATACGGAAAACAGGGAGAACTCATCGTTTACGATATGGTCACGCAAGACCGGCTTGCGCCTGTCAAAAACATGGCGGGCAGTATTGAAGAATTCATGGAGAATTTCATAGCCAAGCCATCCACCCCCAGCCTGTTCAGCGCAGGGCTGCAAACGGAGATTATCTGCCAATCGCCGCGGGAAGCAGTGCTGCACGTGCATGAATGCGAATGGGCAAGGTATTTCCAGTCGCAGCATCCGCAGGTAGGTTATCTAATGGCGTGCAGCACCGATGAAGTTTCTTACCGGGCTTCCAACCCAAATCTCAGGATGCAGCGCACACAGACCCTCATGGAGGGTGGCAATCTGTGTGATTTCAGGCTTTTCGCAGTGGATGAAGATGGAACCGATCAAAATTCTGGAATTTGAAAGCGAACTGGGCTCCCATTTACCGGAAACCTGTGCACTCCTGAAAGCAGCGAACCTAGTCGTTCACCCATCCGTTGAATGGATTGTTCTGCATGGCTCGCGCGGACCTGCCGGCGGATACCGCCCCGCTTCCGATCTCGATCTCAGCCTGATCGTGGAGCCGCCGACCCAAAATTCCCCCTCGGAAGTGGAGCAGCACCTGCATTCCATCTTTGAAACCACGCAGGGCGCCTGGCAGTCTGACATTGAGCTTGATCTTGCCATTGTATTTGACGTGCGCCATTGCGGGTTGAGTTGCTTCAATCAACCCACATGGGATGAAAACCCCTGTACGGTTGGGGGAGTTGATTGTTTTGGCTTATATAAAGTTCAAAAAGGTTTCAATGGTCTTGTTTTCAATGCCGGGATTGTGGTAAAAAGGATGTATCCTTGCTTGCGAATCTGGCGGCGTTGAGAACGCAGAACCGCCACAGTACAACGATTGACTGCTTGCGCAAAGCTTTTATCACAGTTCATGACTCCAGCAGGGTTATACAGATAGCACTGCTTTTTGTGGTTGGATAAGGGAGGTGTTCGATGGAGTTTTTTCCTGTTTTGAAAATCGGTTGGTTAAATGGGTGGATCCTGTTCGCATTGGAGGTGTCCATCCAGGGGTTCTTGCTGCTGGTCTTCCCAAAGGATGTGGTCGCCCGGCTGTTTGACCGTTCTGGCTGGAGCGTGAAGCAGAGAGCGTTCCTGATCCTGGGAAAACTGTTTTCTCTTGCCTGCCTGGTTCTGATCATTCTGACGCCGTTGAAAACCCATACGGTTGTTTTCATCATTGGGCTGGTTTTATATGCGATAGGATTGGGCGGTCTTGTGATGTCGATGTTCAACTTCAAGGATACCCCGCCGGATCAACCGGTCACCAAAGGGATTTATAAAATTTCCCGCCATCCCCAAATTGTCTCGCTTTTTGTCATCTTCGTGGGGATTTGTCTTGCGATTGGTTCCTGGGCTGCTCTTTTGGCATTAGCCTTATCCCGACTGTTACAGCATTTCAGCATCCTGGCTGAAGAAGAAGTTTGCAAGGAGCGCTACGGCGATTCATACCGCGCTTTCATGAAACAGGTGCCGCGTTATTTTTTATTTTTCTAAGCGCCAAAGCCTGAAAACAACGCCTGGAACCACCATGAATCTCAGGTTTCGCCCAGGGGGAAAACAAGGGTTTTGCTCACGAGGTTTTTCCTAACTGATATAATTTTTCTATGACCTTCATCCATTCAAGCAATCAAAAAAAGCCCAAACCTTTGCCTTTTCACCCGTCCGCGTTTCTGCTGGCAGCGCAACTGCTCCTGCTTGTCCTGTACGCCATTTTTGACGACTTCGCCAGGCAGCACGCCTTGATCAGCGCATTCAACGTGGTGATTTTGGTGCTCATTGTGTGGGTGGTCAACCACAGCCCGGCTATCCAGTGGCTGACGTGGTGTCTTGCAGTACCCTCGCTCGCAATGGCTCTTCTTTCCGCGGTTTTTCCCGGCTCAAATTTACTGGTCTGGTCCTCTGTTTTCAATGCATTAATCTATTTTTATGCCGCCGGCAGCCTGATTGCTTATATGCTTGGAGATGAGAGGGTAACCACCGATGAGTTATTTGCCGTTGGCGCAACCTACACATTACTGGCATGGGGTTTTGCCTGCCTGTACCTGGTTTGCCAGGCATGGATACCCGGCAGCTTTATCAATACGGTGAGCTTGAATGCTGCGCAGACATTTATTGAATTCTTGTTTTTAAGTTTTACGAATCTTTCTTCAACCGGGCTGAGTGATATTGTCCCCGTTTCTTCCTGGGGACGTGTCATCATTATGCTCGAGCAGTTCGCTGGCGTGGGCTATATGGCTATGGTGGTCTCCCGCCTGATTGGTCTTACCCTTCAAAAGCAAAGCCGGATGCGCCATTGAGCAGATTTTGATTCGAGTTTTTCAGAGAGGAATGCATCATGCCACAGGCAACAAACAAGAAACCCCGTTTTTTATCCGGCAGCCGGGTGTATTTGAGACCCGTGGAAAAAGAAGATTTACCCCAGTTCTATATCTGGTTCAACGATCCGGAACTTCGCGGTCTCACCGGAGAAGTTTACCCGACCAGCCAGGCAGGGATGGAGGAGTTCTACAACAAAATACAGGCAGACCCTCACCGGGTATGGTTTGGAATTGTGTTGTGCGAAAACGATCAATTGATCGGCGAAGCTGGATTGTTACGCATGTTTCCTGCCTGGCGCACCACTGATCTGACGATCATCATCGGCGAGAAGACCGCCTGGGGCAAGGGCTATGGCAGGGAAGCGATTGAACTGCTGTTGGATTACGCCTTTGGCTACCTGAATTTTCATCGTGTTTCGATTGGCGTTGTCGGCAGTAACCAACAGGCATTACGTTTCTACGAGCGTGTCGGTTTTGTGCAAGAAGGGATACAGCGGGACGGGTATTATCACAACCATGCCTACCAGGATTTTGTGATGATGAGCCTGCTGGAGGATGAGTTTCGCGAGAAGATGAGAAAGAAGGGTTGATACTACCTGTTTTAACCCCCTATTTGCCACTGGCAGTGTTGGGTGACCGTCCTTATTATTCTCCAAATAATACGCCTTCCGATTCTTCCTGGTAGGGCTCTACAAACCATTCGCTGTACAACGTAAACGTGTCGTCTGAGAACTGAATGCGCGTGCGACGCCAATCGGCATCGCGCAGGTATTGCTGTACCAACACAAAGGTATCCGGCGTTTCCCAATACCCGTACTGAGCGCTAGGTCCGTAATCGTTGGTTTCGCTGATGCGATAAATGCCATCCAGACCCACCAGGAGCTGCTGCATGTCGGCATCCTGCTCTAAATCGAAAAGAGCTTCAGTTTCGCTCAGATAGTGCAACGAAAACATACTCCAGGTGCCCCTGCCTGTCGCCAGCCAAAGTTTGCCATCCACTTCCTGGGCAAGCGGCGAAATCGGGGCGGAAAAATGCACCTGTGGGCTTGCCAGAGCCGCAATTGCATTATCCAGGCGCGCCCCTGCCTGTTCATCCGCCGGAAGGGGGTCATCAGATTGGATAGCCGGAAGAAGGTAATTATCAACCAGTTCGTTATGCAGTATGTCATTCCCGCCCAGACCGGCGGTAAAAACCACCACCATGTCCTCGTCGGGGAAGACATGAATCTGCTGAC
>CAYRRA010000227.1:0-5966 GCA_964426355.1 uncultured Anaerolineaceae bacterium | reverse complement strand
AATTTTCCCAGCATGGCGAAGGCATGGTTGGCATACGCCCATTTCTGCCCGGCAGGTACGTCGCTGATAAACAACCCGTTGTAAAAATCACTGAGATTGATAGGTGGTTCCTCTCCCTGGGCAAAACCTCTATCTTTACCCGTCAACATCAGAACCACATCCTTAATCGATGGCGCTTCTCCTATTCCGGAGGTGTGCGTGAGCATATGCCGGAATGTAATTGGTGGCGCAAAGGGGTCTTTGTGTAAAACTTTAAGACCTTTCAGATAGTTATTAACCGGGTCATCCAGGTTAAATTTCCCTTGCTCCCAAAGCTGCATAATGCCAATGGCGGTAAAAGTCTTGGAAATAGAAGCAATGCGAAAATGCGTATCCATCGAAATGGGTTTGCCGGTGGAAAAATCGGCGTATCCCAGCCCTTTGGTGTAAACCTGTTTTCCGTCCTGAACCACCCCAACCGCCAGACCCGCCAGCGTGTGCCGGTTCATCATCACCAGCAGGTAATCATCCAGGTCTTTTAGCATTTTCTTCAGCGCAGTTGTTGTCGCCATGTACGTGTTCTCCAGTCTATTTTCTCTTAAAGAATTGTTTACCCAATGCCATCAACAAAATCCCAGCCAGCCCGCCGCCCAAAGTCATGGCTTTAAAACGCAGGCTCTGCTGACGCGGTCGTTTATAAAGCGCATATTGTGCCATATCCAGGTGAGTAACCTCACCGGATGCGTTTTCGTGGAAAAGAAACGGGATCAGTTGTTTCCCGGCTTTCCCAATAAAGTAGCGTTCATCCTGAGGGTCTGCACGCTGCAGCGGGAAACCCTTGCTAAAAGCCCCAGTCAGACCGCGCGCCATCAACTGTCCGTCTTTAACGAACACCTCAACCTCGCCGCCATACCCTTCCCAAATACGCCAGTTGGTCAGAAAGCCCGGTTTGGGTCCGTAGCTGCCACACAGTTTTGCCCACCCGGCGGGGTTCTGCAAAACATTTGCGGCAGGGAATACCTCTAGCGGGTCGGGCAACTCAAGGATGCGGTGCAGCATATCCCTGGCAATCAGCGCCGGCGCTGAACTTGAGGAGTTAGTAAAGACCAGCACCGCCAGTTTCTTCTCCGGGATCACTGTCATCTCACTGATAAAACCGTGCCAGCCTCCACCATGCCGCGCTGCCAGGTAAGGTCCGTATTGTTTCAGCATGAAGCCCAGCCCCATGCCAAAGAGGCGCGCATCGGTCTGGAGCTGTGGGGTCATCATCAGTTTAAGGGTCTGCGAATGGAGAAGTTGCCCATTTTCAGCCCTGCCACCTGCCATTAACGCGCTGACATACCGCACCATATCCGTCACATTCGAAAAAATCCCGCCGCACCCGGGTGTATTCAAACGCAAATACTCCACCGGTGCAAATCGATCTTTCTTGAACTGGTACCCCTGTGCCAGGTCGGCGCGCACCCGCTCGCTCATAAAGTAATCGGAGTGCTCCATCCCCAGCGGTTCAAAAATATGCCGGCGCATATAATCGACAAACGGCTCACCGCTGATGTCTTCGATCACCTGCGCCAGCACAGCAAAAGCGTGATTGGCATAAGCCCATTTTTCCCCCGGGAAAACTTCGGCTTGCAGCAGCCCGTTGTAGTATTCCGGCATGGAGAGGATGCGCGTGTCTGCCTTTGCGCCCAGCCCCCCCACCCTGCGCAGCATATCGCTGTAGGAACGCATCTCGCCCACCCCGGAGGTATGGGTCAGTAAATGTCTGAAAGTAATTTGCGGCGCATTGATGTCCCTGTGCTGTACTTTGAGCGCTTTGAGATATGGATTTACCGGGTCGTCCAGGTCAAATTTCTTTTGCTCCCAAAGCTGCATAATCCCAATCGATGTAAAAGTTTTGGAAATCGACATGACCCGAAAAACGGTATCCAGGGTGATCGGGATGTTTTTTTCAATATCTGCCAGACCAAAAGTCTTGCCATAGACCAGCTTGCCGTCATGAACAACACCTACCGCCAGCCCCGGCATCACGTTTTCATTGAATGCCTTCACAAGAAAGGCATCCATCCCCTCCAACGCATTCTCAATGCTTTTTGTAGACAATCTCAACTCCTGTAATGAATATGACCTGCAAGAATAAGCCGGCGAACTGGAAATAGGTTTATTTCTTTTTCGTCAGTACACTTTTCGTCAGGAAAAACACCACCATACCGGCTAACCCTCCCAGGATCGCGGTTGCCTTGAACTTCAGGCTTTTCGGGTAAGGTCGTTTGTATAATTCAATCGTTCCCATCAGCAATTTGTACACTTCGCCCTGTTCGTTTTCAACAAAGACCAACCGGCTGACATCTTTATCCTTGACCCCCCAATAAAACAGCGGATCATCAGCCGCCGCACGGTGCAGGATGGTTGTATCTTTTGCCCCGTCGGATAGTGCCCGCAGCGCCAGGTGGTTGTCTTTGGTCAATACCTCCACCTCGCCGCCGGTCGCCATCAAGAAACGTATGTTGGTCAGGATGCCCGGTTTAGGAGCGTAAATACCGCACAGTCTCCGCCAGTCATGCGGGTTTTCCAGCACGCCCTTAACCGGCACAGTGCTGATGGGTTCGGGCACATCCAGCATCTCGCGCAGCACCTTCATCGAGATCATATCCGGCGCCCCGCTGCTGGTATTGGTAAAGACCACGATCCCCAGTTTGTCATCCGGCGCCACCCACATGGAAGAGGAAAAGCCGGGCCACCCTCCGTTGTGCCAGATGATGCGGTGATTTTCAAACTGCGTCAGCGCAAAATACAGCCCGATATTCATATTCAAACGCGGGTCCAAATCGAGCTGCGGCGTCACCATCACATCAAAGGTCTCCGGTTTCACGTAATGCCCATGCCGATTGGCGCCGCGGTTCATCAGCGCTTCCACATATTTCGCCATGTCATTGACCGTGGAAAAAATCGAGCCCGCGCCCGGCACTTCAATGCGCAGGAATTTCACCGGCTCATAGCGACCCTTCTTGAACTCGTATGCGCTCGCCAGGTCTGAACGTACCCGTTCGGTGAGAAAATAATCGCTCTTGTGCATCCCCAGGGGCGTAAACAGGTGCTCGACCATGTACTCGCCAAACGGCTGACCGCTGATATCCTCCACCAACTGCCCCAACGTGGCATAAGCATGGTTGGCATAAGCCCACTTCTGCCCAGGGTACACCTCTGGACGCAGCAGTCCCTGGTAATATTCACCCAGAGGCATGGGCGGGTCTTCTGGTTTGGCGCCCAATCCGCCAACCGGCATTAAAGCATCCTTCAACGCGCGCACTTCGCCGATGCCGGAGGTGTGCGTAATCAAATGCCTGAAGGTTACCGGCGGGGCATTGGGGTCTTTGTGCAGGACCTTGTAATCCTTTAAATAGTCATTGACCGGGTCATCCAAACCCAGCTTGCCCTGTTCCCAAAGCTGCATAATGCCGGCGGTGGTGAACGTTTTGGAAATGGAGCCGATGCGGAATACCGTTTCCGGCATAACGGGAGTTTTCTCTTTCAGGTTGGCAAAGCCAAACCCTTTACTGTAAACCAGTTCACCATCGCGGATCACACCCACTGCCAATCCGGGCAATTTGTGCTCGTTAATGAAACCGATCAGGGTCTGATCCAGGTTTTCTAAGGTCTTGTTAATACTTTTCTCGCTCATCGTTTCTCCCTTTTAGCGTGATTACTTGCGTTTTTTGAACAAAATCTTGCAAAGGATGCCGGCGGCAGCCCCCAACAACGCCCCCTTGAGCAGTTTAAGGCGGAAACGCCAGCTTTGCGTTTTGGGAATTTTATAGAAAGTATAAAATGAAAGCGCCGAGATACTCAAATGGTCAATGAACCCTTCTGCGTTGCGTAGAAAAGCAAGCTGCATCAACCTGCCATCTGTGACGTTCTCAAAAGCCAGCGGGTCATTTGCATCAACCGGGAAAAGCGGAATGCCCTTCTTATAAGCGCCGCTCAACGAACGCATCTTGAGCTGCCCGCCTTCCACGTAAACCTCCACCTCGCCGCCAAAGGTTAACCAGATGCGCGCATTGCTGTTTAAACCTTTATACGGGGCATAGCTGCCGACCATATCCTTCCAGAGGTGCGGGCTGTTGGCAACCTGCGGCACAGGCAGCCGTTTGGAAAAGTCCGGCAGACCAATCGCGCTGCGCAGAATGTCCTTGCCGAAATGATAGATAAGACGGGTATTGGAGTTGGCAGAGACAAATACGCCCAGCTTATCCTCCGGTGCAACCCAAAGCGCCGAGTTGAACCCTTGCAGTGCCCCGCCGTGCCAGGCTGCCGAGTGACCATCCAGGTCCTCCAGGAAAAAGCCCAACCCCATGGCTGCCAGGTGTGGATCTTCCTGGTAAAAAGGTGTCATCATCTTTTTGATTGTTTCCGGGTTCAACACCTTGCCGTGCTCATTGCTCCCGCCATTCATCAGTGCTGCCATGTAGAGGGACATATCCTTCACGTTAGACAACACCGAACCCGCTGCCAAACCGGGAAACTCAAGGTAATCCACCGTGGTCAAAAATCCTTTTTTAAGGGTGTAACCCTGCGCCAATTCATCTCGAACACGCTCAGTCAGTTGAAAATCGCTGTGCATCATCCCCAGCGGCTCAAAAACATGCTCAATCATATATTGGGGGAAAGGCTTTCCGCTGATATCCTCAATAAGCTGCCCCAGCGTGGCATACGCATTGTTAGCATACGCCCATTTCTTATCGGGGTACACATCCGGCACCAGCAATCCGTTAAAGTACTCATCCAACGGCGGGATGCGTTCCTTGAACTCTTTTTCCATCCTGTCGGAAAGAAGCATGCTCTTGATAAGATCGGAGGTATCGCGCATTTCACCGATGCCGGAGGTGTGTGTGAGCATGTGCCGGATGGTTACTGGCGGTGCCGCCGGGTCTGGATGCAGCACCTGGTAGGTTTTGAGATAATGATTAACAGGGTCATCCAACTTGAACTTACCCTGCTCCCAAAGCTGCATCACCGCGATGGCTGTGAAGGTCTTTGAAATTGATGCTATTCGGAAGACCGTATCGGTCGTGACCGGTTTCTTCGATTTTGCTTCCGCTAGGCCAAAGCCTTTCGCGTAAACCGGTTTGCCAGCTTGCACAACCCCCACCACCATGCCGGAAAGGGCATGTTTATTCATGAATGCGATTACGCGTTCATCCAATGATTTGATTGTTTCTTTTAATGCTGTGCTGCTCATAACATAACCTCCACTAAGATAGGTTGGGAAAATACCTGTGAAATATAGGGCAAAAATCCTTTACGTATCTCTCAGCTTTATAGCTACTGAAACGTTAAATTGGAAATCCTTCTTAATAATACCTTAAATAAGTGGACATCTCTTCTCGATTCACTAACCGGTTAAGAAAAACGACAAAATGACGCACAAAGGGGATTGTCCATGAATAATTTTAGATAAATCTGGCAAAAGCCGTTCAAAGAAACGTTTCTATTTTGCAATTTTGCTGAAAAACAGGGAGGAGCCGAATAGCTACGGCTCCTCCATACTGTTTACCTGCAATGGATCAGAAAACCCAGACCCATTTACATGAAACTACTCAGCAAAATAAGCTGAATCCAGGTCAAACGAGCGGATATCGCTGAAACGGTAACCCATGATATCGGAGCTGATTGCCATGTAGTTAATCGGTGCGTACAGCGGGATGGTATAAGCCTGCTCGATGATGTAGCGCTGGGCATCGTTGACGGCTTCCTGGCGGGCAACCGGATCAGTTTCGGTGCGCGTGCGGTCCAGGATGGCATCCAGGTCGGGTTCGTTGACGAAGGCGTAATTGAAGCCGCCAATCTGAGAAGAATGGAACATCATCCAGAGGATATCGGCTTCAGGCGAGGTCATACCGAACATGGTAATATCATATTCGCCGCCCAGGACAAGCGGGATCACAACACCCTGCTCTTCCTGCCGAATGGTCAGTTCGATACCAAAG
>CAYRRA010000226.1:0-6081 GCA_964426355.1 uncultured Anaerolineaceae bacterium | reverse complement strand
CACAAATTGAAGATCATCTTTTTGTGATTGGCGAAGATGCGCTAATTCTCGTCTCAGCGTTACAATTTCCACAGCTTTCTGAATGGATTGCTCCAGGCGATCAAAAGCAATCGGTTTGGAAAGAAAATCAACTGCCCCATTCCTCATAGCTTCAACTGCCATGTCAATATCACCATACGCAGTGATGATGATCGTTGGCGGACGGTGTGGTAGTTGAGCAATATCAAATAATAGATTCGGACCGTAGCCATCCGGTAATTGCACATCCAATAACACTACATCAGCTTCGCCTTTTTGTAGTCGCCCCCGGGCTTGTCCAAGTGTTTCGCATGATACCAACTCATAGCCTTTTGATGTAAGAAACTCGCCGATATTGATCCTGGCATTTTCTTCATCGTCAACAATCATGATTGTGATACTCAAAATTCATTCTCCGCGATACTGGGGAAGATTGATGAAAAAAACCGTTCCGCCAGCAAATGAATTAACGTGGATGGTTCCACGCTGCGCTGTGACAATGTGCTTGGTAAGCGCCAAACCAAGCCCGGTACCTTTTGGTTTCGTACTAACAAAAGGTTCAAATATCTTGTCGATTATATCATCAGGAATTCCTGGACCGGTGTCTGAAATTGCTATTTCAACCTGAGGATATGATGGCACGATTTCGTTGCGAGAAATTTTGACCACCAATGAACCACCGGTTTTTTCCATGGCTTCAGATGCGTTACTTATTAAATTTGTGAAGACTTGCTCTAAAAGCCGGTGATCTCCCATAACCGGGGGCACATTGTCTGCGTTACGAAGGAAATAGTTAATATTGAGACGATCCAGGCGTGGGCGCCATCGTTCCAGCAGGTTCGCCAGTTGTTGAACCACATCCAATGGGGTTAGTTTTGGTTCTATCGGTTTTGAAAAAGACAGGACAGAATCCATCAAGGTGCTTAAACGTCCACAATCATTCTGGATGCGAGTGAATGCGTCATAATTCGGATCATCAGTCGAGGTTCGGGATTTTAACAATTGCACACCGGTAGAGATATTATTAATGGGATTTCGCACCTCGTGAGCGAAAATTGCGGATAAGCTACCCAATGCTGCGCGCTGTTCAAGATGTTGTACTTTAATCCGGTTCTGCTCGTTTTCACTTTCATCCGATATCAATATAACAACACCTTTAAACTTCATTTCGTCAAATAACGGGAAAGATTGGATGTGTACAAAAACTGCTTGCCCATTTCTTCGATGGAGTGAAACCAACCCCATATCCCTTGTTTCAATCCCTAAAGATGCAGCCTCCAGTGCATCCGCCAATCCATCCGCCCCGATTAAAACTTCTTCAATCGAACGGTAACGGATTTCTTTCAACGAATACCCTAGCATTTGCTCAGCAGTGACATTTACTTCGAGTATCTTGAACTCTCGATCTAAAATCAGTACGCCGTCTTTTGTGTTGGTAAAAACCAAATCACGGCTTTCAGTATAGTGTTGAATCTGATGCGACAACAGTTGAGTGTGTTTTAACAAGATATTTTTCTGAATGATCCCATCCAGCACCATACCAATCATCTTCATTTTCTCATTCAAAAGCTGCAAATCTACCTGGCGGGGCGATCCGGTTACCAAAACACCGGTTAGTGCATTTGGCTCGCCGATAGGAGCACAGACAAGGCTATTCAACCCCGCAGCATCTGCAATGGTTTGAAGTTCAGGAAAAACTGACAACAAATCCAAAACGTCCGAGGATTCCATCATCCAATGCGCTAAATTGGTTTTTGCTAAAATGATTGGAAAAGTGCTTCCTTCCCCCACTTCGGCATATTTTGTGAATTCTGGCGAACCGCTTTTTGCCCGATACATGCAAAGCAATTCGACATCTAAAAAATCGCGCGCCTGTTTCAGCGCAAGCTTCACAACCGATTTGAAATCGTTGCCGGATTGTAAAGAAAGGTAAAAATTTACCTGCTTGATGAGATCTAAGAGAATTTCATTCTCTGAATAAGAGGTCGGTATTAAGCCAGATTCTTCTATTCGTTTTTCTTCTTGTAAGTCCATAGTTTTAGGATACAACACGTCTCAAATGTGCAGGCAAAATCCCTTCCATGGCACGATACTTCGCAACGGTACGGCGTGCGACAAAATGCCCACGGGTCGCTAATAGTTTCACAAGCTTGGAGTCGCTCAGTGGTTTTATCTCATTCGATATGATTTCTCGCAGAACCGTACGAACATGCAAACTCCGATCAAAAAACGAAGCCAATGGAACAATTTGCCGGTTAGGGAGTTGAACTGTCTTATTGGAAACCGCACGAGAAATAGTAGATTCATGTACGCCCAATTCCCGTGAGAGCTGCACCCGGGTTATCGGTTCAATATGTTTGGGACCATAAAGGATAAAATCGCGCTGGAGTTTAGCAAGGTGATACATCAATCTTTTCATCGTGTGATTGCGCTGTTGAAGACATTTCACAAACAATGTGGCGCGGTCTAAGTCCTCTTTCCACGCATCTTTCTGCTCTTCATCAGAGGTTTTCAGTGCTTTGCGAAACAATGGGTTCACGCACAAAGTGCCGCTGATGGGCATGATTATTTCAACTACCAACGGCTGTTTGGGATCATCGTTTAATGAACTTAAGATAATATCGGGGCGGTGAAAGACATTGATTTTTTCAGATGCCGGGGTACGAACATCTCCCCAAAATGAGCGGGCAGGGAAAGGATTAAGGTTTTCACTGATAAAAGTTACCGCATCATGAACAGCAGATATGGAACAGTGAAAATAATTGGCGATTTCATTGTACTGCCGTTTACTCAGCAGCTTCATGGTTTCACTTAAAACCTGCGTTGCAAGAGAAGATACTTCTCCAATCTCTGATAACGCATCCAATTGCACCAGCATGGCTTCTTGCGGAGAAACAGAGCATACTCCAATTGGGTCAGCTCGCTGAATTGTCTTTCGGATTTCATTTATTTTACCGAGTGGCAAATGAAAATATTGAGCTGCTTCTGCCGGGTCAATCGTAAGCAAGCCATCCTCATCCATATTAGCAAGCAAAAAAACGACCACCTGCTCGTATTCTTCAGGAATATCCGGCAGAATTTGGCGGTAAACATACGTTGGCAAATCATCAACAGAAGGTGAGAAATCACGCTCATCAAGGCGATCTTCTGAATTTCCCCCATCGGATATTGGGGTAAAATCATCCTGTGGAGAGATAAATACCACTGGCTCATTTTCGCCTTCATCCTTTGGCAGACTGCAAATTGGGCAGCGTTCCCGATCCTGCAACAGTCTTCCGCAAGTTGGACAGCGGCGCTCTTCGCGCAGTTCCAACGCAGGGTTGGACGAAAGCTCAGACTCGATTTGTTGATGAATTTCATCAATGGTCATATTCAAGAGCGTCATTGTCTGAGCCAGGTGAGCCGTTGTGAGTGGTCTGAGTTCATGTGTTGGGCGTTGGAACATGTTCATCCCTTCCGTATAAAAGCAAGTATATTCTGATGTCTGGAATGATGCAAGTATTATGCCAGTCTCAAATTCGTGAAACAGTCTGCATCTTCACAAGTACGAGTTGAGGAAAAAAGATAATGGAGCCTATCAATGTAATCGGCGGAGGGTTAGCAGGGAGTGAGGCAGCTTGGCAAATTGCGCTGCGTGGATTAGAGGTAAGGTTATTCGAAATGCGTCCCATCACAACAACACCTGCGCACGTAACTGCCAACCTGGCAGAACTGGTGTGCTCAAACTCATTCGGAGCAAACACACCTGACCGCGCCTCCGGTTTGCTCAAAGAAGAGTTAAGACTGCTGGGGTCGCTGTTGGTAGAGCTTGCCGAAAAACATGCATTACCGGCTGGCAGTTCCCTCGCAGTTGACCGTAATTGCTTTTCAGGAGAGGTAACAGAAAAGATTCTAAACCATCCCAGGATAGATATCATTCGCAGGGAAGTCACCCAAATACCTGATGGTGTTACCGTTATTGCCACAGGTCCACTGTCTTCTCCAGCGATTGCAAAACAAATCGAAACCTTATCGGAAAAAAACAACCTTTTTTTCTACGACGCCATCGCCCCTGTCGTTACGTATGAATCCATTGATATGAGTATAGCTTTTCGTGCTGCTCGCTATTCTAGAGGTGTCACGGAAGAAGGTGACTATATAAATTGCCCGCTGACAAAAGAGCAGTATGAATTGTTTGTAACTGAATTAATTGGCGCAGAAAGATTCCCGCTGCGACAATTTGAAAAGCAAATCGATGAAGGTGTGGATGCAGGTGCAGGAACATTTTTTGAAGGTTGCCTTCCAGTTGAAGTCCTGGCAACGCGAGGAATCAATTCACTGGCTTTTGGTCCAATGCGTCCAGTTGGTTTAATAAATCCGCATACGGGCAAAAGACCCTATGCGGTCATACAACTCCGCCAGGACAATATCGCCGGGACATTATACAATATGGTTGGCTTTCAAACCAACATTACACAGGCTGAACAAAAAAGAGTATTTCAAAAAATACCGGGCTTGGAAAATGCTCAGTTTGTCCGCTATGGACAGATGCACAGAAACACATTTATCGCTTCGCCCTTATTGTTGGATGCATCTTTTGAATTTAGAACACAAAAGGGTCTTTTTTTTGCCGGACAGATCACAGGTATTGAGGGTTATATGGGTAACGTTGCTTCAGGACTAATTGCAGGTGTCAACGCGACGCGGTTTGTCTCCGGCGAACCCTTGCTCACCTTTCCTCAAACAACTATGGCAGGATCACTATGCCACTACATCACTCATGTTCCTGTTGCAGAATTTCAACCAATGAAAGCGAATTTTGGCATCCTCCCACCTATAGAGCCGCACATCAAAAACAAAAAACTACGCTATCAAATGTATGCAAAACGGTCAATTAATGATTTGCAGTCGTTTATTGATGAAAACAGGTTTTTTTTACTATAATTAATTTAATCTACATTTTTCATAATATCTCATAATGAGTAATCTTACTTCCGATTTTACGCCTATACGAAGTATCTCAACAAAGAGATGCCTTAAAGCGCTTACCAGCACCAAGACTGTACAAAATGAACTTGCTGATCAGCTCAATTACCTTTGGGATGCGGTCGATTCCTATCTAATTACAGGCGATTTTGCACATATCGATCAAATCATTGATAGCTGGGCAAGTTCTCTACCTCAATACGAAAACATCTCCTCTGACCACCCCTTGTTATCCATCACCCGCAAGATCTTCAGTGCGATGATCGAGTCCATCTCTCACCACCCAAACCCAACAGCGTCATCCCGTCTTTATCAAGCTTTTTATCCACTTGCATTTTATGTTAATGAGAAAGTAGCCCTTATTGAAATCAAACAGATAGAGAAACAACTCTCACTCTCATTGGAACAAACCCAAGAAAAAATGGAGGAGTTGGAGAAAAGTAAAGCAAAATTTACAAGAATTGCAGCCCATGAGCTTAAAACCCCCTTAACGATTATCAATGGTTACACCAGCATGTTGCGTAATTCGATTAAAGCTGAAAATCCCGAAATGATGGAACTGGTGACGGGTATCGAAGCAGGAACGACACGCATGAAATCCATTGTGCAGGACATTATTGATGTTTCATTAATTGATAACAATTTACTCCATCTTTCCATCCAACCTGTTTGGATAAATCGCCTTTTAGAGACATTAGTATTGGAACACGCTGAAACATTAGAAAAGCGAAAACAAAAATTGGGCATCGTGCCTTTTGAGGGTATGCAGGAATTGTTCTATTCTGACCCCGAAAGGCTTTTGCAGGTTTTAAGAAATATCATCGCGAACTCAATCAAATATACACCTGACTACGGTGTAATAACCATCCACGGCAGACAGCTTCCTGGCTTTCTTGAGGTAATAATTTCAGACACAGGAGTCGGAATCGCGCCACAGCACCAGCTCACCATTTTTGACAAATTTACTCAAATTGGCGAGATTGCCCTGCATTCCAGCGGGAAAACCAAGTTTATGGGAGGCGGACCCGGATTGGGGCTGCACATCGCTAAAGGTATCCTAACAGCAATGGGGGGCAGTATTTGGGTTGAATCAGAAGG
>CAYRRA010000225.1:0-6100 GCA_964426355.1 uncultured Anaerolineaceae bacterium | reverse complement strand
GCTTCCCATCCGGATCACTTGATATTCATCAATGCGGAGGGGCAGGAACTTTTAGATGTACCGATCTTCAATGAAGAGGGTGAATATCTCCAAAATGACTTGATTCCCGGTGAAGTCGAATGGGTATCCTTCTACTGGTTAGATAACGAACGGATTGTGATCGAAAAATACCCTTATCAGCGTGATAACAAAGGAAGAAGAGCTGTCTCAGCGATCCTTTTTGAGCCGTTTCAAGGTACTGCCCAAGAATTTTTACCCACATATCCGGATTTATTCTTTTTTAGGGAACGGTACCTTTCACCTCGTTGGCGAAAATTGCATTATTCAAAAATGATATTTGAACCTGGTCTGACGCGTTTGCTGTACGGGACAGACGATCTAAATATTGTTCTTTGGGATCTGGAAAACGAAAAAGAGATTTTGCGCTTGCCCGAAGTACCATATGATGATGGCCCAGTATGGTCAGCGGATGGTTCAAGTTTTCTCACTACACAGGAGAAAGGAAAAGCGGGATCGGCAGATTTATATCAATACACACGAGACGGAGAGGAAATTCGTTTGACATATTTGGAGGATAAAATCTCGGATTTCAGAGTTCGATCGATGGTTTGGTCGCCTGATGGAGAGAAAATTGCCTTTTTAGTTTCTACTGAAGATCCGTTATGTGGGGGTGGCTATCTAGATAATTATCCCGGAATCATTGATCTCAACAATATGCAAAAGGTTCATTTATATTGTTTGCATACATATTTCGACCATTTTCCGGTATGGTCTCCTGATAGCAGTCAGCTTCTGCTGATGCATAAGGGTGATTCTTACGTTTTTGCCACCATTGTGTTGGATTTTGAAGATAGTAACGCAGCCATTCTCGATACACAAGTTGTTCCCCTGGGATGGATGATGAGTGAGTGAAAACATATTATCTGATGAAAATCACCGCAGTTCAACGCAATCAGTATATCTCATCCATATTCACCCCTGGCACACCAGACTGTGGGTTAGTGTAAGCCAGGCAAAAACTATTCTGTTGATCACAGCGAGGAATCTGTTCGGTGTATACGCACGCGGGTGTATGCGCGGCTGCATTATCTGCCGGGCATGGGCTCCGGGGATCTCTCACTTCCGTTCGAGATGACAAACCGAGGGCATCTTGTCATCCCGCAGCGAGAATTCCGTCGGGTAGATGCATGCGGGCGTGTGCGGATAACACAGGTCAACCTGCCGGGTAGGGGGTTACGATGATCCCTCCTGCGCCAGGATGACAAGCCTGGCGCATATTGTTATTCCGACACGCATAAATACCGGTTTGTAGGGTGCATTAAACGTGTATAATTTACCCGCTTGCACTTGAATTTATCGTTTAAGGACGTTGTATGGATTCAACTTATGATTTTCAAACCATCATTCTGAAATTACAGCAATTCTGGCACGACCAGGGTTGTTTGATCTGGCAGCCGTACTATACCCAGGTGGGCGCGGGTACCAATAACCCGGCTACCGTATTGCGCGTGTTGGGACCCGAGCCGTGGAACGTGGCGTATGTTGAGCCTTCCATCCGCCCGGATGACGCCCGCTATGGCGAGAACCCTTACCGTTTGCAGCAACATTATCAATTCCAGGTGATTCTCAAACCCGATCCGGGCAACCCGCAAGAACTTTACCTGCGCTCGTTGGAAGCGCTGGGCATTGACCCACGAAAACACGATATCCGTTTTGTTGAGGATAACTGGGAATCACCCGCTTTGGGCGCCTGGGGGCTTGGCTGGGAGGTCTGGCTGGACGGTCAGGAAATCACCCAATTCACTTATTTTCAGCAAGCCGGCGGGATGGTGCTCGACCCTGTCTCGATCGAGCTGACCTATGGTCTGGAACGCATCGCCATGCCGCTGCAGCGTGTGCGTCATTTCACCCAAATCCAATGGTCGCCGGAGCGCACCTACGGAGACGTGAACCTGACCGCCGAGCAGGAGCACAGCAAGTACTACTTTGAGGTAGCTGATGTGGAACGCCTGCGTACCATGTTTGACCTGTATGAGAAAGAAGCTGAACTGGCTCTTGAGCAGGGATTGGTGCTGCCTGCGCATGATTATGTTCTGAAATGTTCACACACCTTCAATGTGCTCGATACGCGCGGGGCGGTGGGCGTTACCGACCGGCAGGACCTGTTCAGGCGCATGCGCGATATCTCACGCCATGTCGCTGAAGCTTATTACGAGCAGCGTCAGCGCATGGAATTCCCCTGGTGGAAGGAAGGCGCTGCCGTCAGCCCATTAAAAGGTGCGCGCCTGGCACAAAAACCGTTGCTTGAGAGCCCAACCAGCCCGGCAGCCGCACCAACTGCGGCAGACCTGCTGTTTGAGATCGGTACGGAAGAACTACCCGTTGGTGACCAGGAAGAAATCATCCAACAGCTCAACGACCTGGCATCCAAAATGCTGAGCGACCTGCGCCTTTCTTACACCAGCCTGGAGGTTCTCAGCACGCCTCGCCGGCATGTGATTTATGTGAAAGACCTGGCGGGCAGGCAGGAAGACATCACCCGTATCCACAAAGGTCCGCCTGCCAGCCGTGCTTTTGATGCAGATGGCAAGCCGACCCAGGCTGCGGTTGGATTTGCGCGCGGCAAGGGCGTACCGGTTGAAACGCTGGAAGTCCGCGAGATGGACGGCGGTCAATATGCGGTTGCCGAGGTGCATGAGCGCGGGCAAGATGCTGTTGATGTGCTTGCGGAAGCCCTGCCGGGACTGATTGCAGCCGTCAAATTTAACCGCACCATGCGCTGGAATTCAAAAGACCTGGCGTTTTCTCGCCCCATTCGCTGGTTGCTGGCGCTCTTCGGGCAGCAGGTTATACCGTTCCAATATGCCGGTCTGTTTGCAAACCGGATCACACGCGGGTTGCGTTTTTATACCCCGGAAGAATTTGAGGTGCAGGATGCCGCTGAATACTTTGCTGCGCTCAAACAACAGGGCATCATCCTTTCTCCGCAGGAACGGCGCGAGACCATCCGCAAGCAGGTGCTGGATTTAATCGCAGAGGTGCGGGGCGAACCCCTGGTGGACGAGGCACTGCTGGATGAGGTAAATTACCTGGTGGAGGCGCCTTCTGCGCTGCGCGGTACTTTCGATGAAGAACATCTCTCGCTGCCGGAAGCGGTGTTGACCTCGGTCATGAAAAAGCATCAGCGGTATTTCCCGGTGCGCAGCGCACAGAACGGCTGTCTGCTTCCATATTTCATCACGATCCGCAACGGAAACCGGGAACACAGCGATGTGGTAATCGATGGCAATGAACTGGTTATCAAAGCGCGTTTTGCCGATGCCGCTTTCTTTATCAGTGAAGACCTGAAGCAGCCGCTGGAAGCCTATTTACCCAAGCTTGACACCCTCATCTTCCAGGCGAAGCTGGGTTCGATGCTGGCAAAATCAAAGCGCGTTGAATCGCTTGCACAGGTGCTCGCACCAATCGTCGGGGTGATGGAGGAGCAAATCCCGCTGGTGCGCAGGGCTGCCCAGCTTTACAAAGCCGACCTGGTCACGCACATGGTGGTCGAAATGACCGCTTTGCAAGGCGTGATCGGGCGTTATTATGCGCTGAAATCGGGTGAGCCCGAAGCCGTAGCGGACGCCATTTTTGAGCATTACAAACCCTCCTACGCCAGCGATGAAACCCCCAAGACCCGCCTGGGCTTTTTGTTGGGGCTGTCCGACCGCCTGGATTCATTGGTCGGGCTGTTCGCTGCGGGGATGGCGCCCACCGGAACCAAAGACCCGTTTGCCCAGCGCCGCATGGCATTGGGGCTGGTGCAGAACCTGATTGCCTGGGAACAGGCGTTTGACTTGAATGCCGCGCTGAAATCAGCCGCAGAGCATTTACCCATCGAGTGCAGTGCTGCTGCCCTGGCGGAGTGCCAGGCATTTATCGCCGGAAGAATGCGCAACGAATTTCTGGAGCGCGGCTATCCCTATGATGTGGTGGATGCCGTCCTGGCGGTGCAAAATCACAACCCCTATGCCGCGTTGACTGCGGTAAAGGCATTGACGGAATGGACACAGCGTGCCGACTGGCGGGAGATTCTGCCCGCTTATGCTCGCTGCGTGCGCATCACGCGCGACCAGAAAGAGATATTCACCGTCAGCGAGGATTTGCTGCGCGAACCGGCGGAAAAAGAGCTTTATGCTGCCCTGGTCAACGCAGAAAGCGCGGAGCGTTCGGGCAGGCGGGTGAATGATTTCTTTGCAGTCTTTTTGCCGATGATCCCGGCAGTCAATCATTTCTTCGACCATGTGTTGGTGATGGATGAGGATATGTCTGTTCGCCAGAACCGCCTGGGATTGTTGCAGCGCGTGGCTGCCCTGGGCGCGGAAGCAGCCGACTTCTCACGACTGGAAGGGTTTTAGCTCCGCCGGGGAAAAACCATATCTTGTATCAAAATCCCCCAACCTCTGTAAAGAGGCTTTGGGGGTTCTTTTTTTTAACATTTACTTGGTTGCAGGTCATGTGTTGAAAGATTTGTTTGGATAGACTGGCTTAGCCCCCAGGTGCGGGGATGAGCCAGTAATCAACGCCATTGCCCTCGGAGGTCCAACCGGTCAGACCCGATTGCAGGCTGATGATATTCCACCAAACCCAACCATTGTTACAAACCGGTCCGGCAAGGATTTCCACCGTTTCGCCGGGTTGGATATACCCGATAATGACGGACTCGTTGTTGGGTTCAATGCGCACCCGGTTGGGGATGGACGGGTTTTGGTTGACGATGGCATTGATTCCCACGCGCAAATTGGTTGGGAAAGCCTCGTTGCACAGCATCCAGAGTAAACTAGGGTTGGGTGTTGGTGTGATGGTGGGTGTTGGTGTGGGTGGCGGGATGTTGCCGGTGATGTAGTGGTGAATGACCTCACTGCTGTTGGGGTCAATCTGGAAAAGCATCGATTCACCGGTTGCGGCTGCCCAAATGTACCCTGACGTGTAAAAAATATCCGATAAATGCTTTGCTTCGGTCTGGATGGTGGCTGTGACGCTCTTGGACATCGGGTCGATTTTGACTACTTTCCCGCTACGCAGCGCCACCCAGATGGAATCGCCGTCGCTGGTAATTTGCACGGGTGAATCCTGGTCGCTTGTACCCACAGATACACTTGTGTCCACTTTCCCGTTGAAGGAGTTGATACGGAAGACGTAATGGGCATCGGTTTCCTGTGGGGTCATCCAGAGCCAAACGCCAAACTTGAGGAAATGCTCGAATTTATGGATGTATTCTACAGAAAGGATTGATTCGGGTATGGTGTATACCACACGAGTATCCATGTCGATTTTATTGAGATAGCTGTAGGAGGCACGCCTGGCAAGTATCCAGAGAACCTGGTCTTCAATGAGCAAATCCCCGGCGAGTGCATTCAGCTTAAATGTCTCAACAATTTGATTGCTGGCTGGGTCAATGCGGATGAGCGTTCCCTCTTTGGAAAATTCAACCCCGCCTCCTGGTGCCGGGTTCATGGCGAAATCGCCGGCGACACCTACCCACACTGATCCGTAACCGGTCGTAATGCTCAACGCTTCTCCAGTGGTGATCGGGATGCGAACAGCAAACTGGTTGCTGACGGGATCAATGCGCACCACATTGCTGCGAGCATTCCCGACACTCTCCAGTGCCCAGACGGCGCCTTCGCCAATGGCAACGTCCACTGGCAAACCGGTGATGGGTACGGTGTGTATCACGCGTTGGGAGAGCGGGTCGATGGCAACCAGCGTTCGGTCATAGTCATTGATCACCCATGCCAGGTTCAACCCTGAGGGGTACGGTGTTGCGGTTGGCAGGACGACCGTAGGGATGGGTGTATCGGTGGGAACAATGGTGGTGAGCGGACTGGTGGGTGAGGCTGGCAGAGGCGTGTAGGTAGCTGGATATTCAGGTCTGAAACCCAGTGCACTGCAAGCAGAGAACAAAAAAATGGACAATAAGGCAGCAGGTAATAACCGGACAATCTTCCTCATCGTATCCCATCCCATAAGCTCTATTTTAACGTGATTTTGGTTTTTTAATCTTTAGTTTCGCCAAAGAAGGCGATAGCACCTTAAAAAAACATAAAATACGGCA
>CAYRRA010000224.1:0-6101 GCA_964426355.1 uncultured Anaerolineaceae bacterium | reverse complement strand
TGAAAATGCATTGTTCGTTCCATAAAATTGATGCGCGACTACCCTGACCGGGCAGCGAGTTTCGACATAAAAAGGGATACTTCAGGGTAAAATATTCAACTAAGCCGCTTCTTTTTGGTACAATGAAGGAGAAAATCGATCATCGGCTCAGGCGGCGACAGTATACCTTGTCCAGGTTGATCGGGGAGTATCTTTTCCGTTTTTAGTTGAAAGTGGATAAAAGACGATGTTTGAAGCATGGAATTTGAAATCAATTGAGTATTTTTACCTGGTTTGTATTGTCATAGGTGGTGTGCTCTTTATTCTCCGGGCGATCCTGTTTGCCATTGGCGGCGGGGGTGACAGCGGGGGTGATGCGTCCATTGACTCTGGCAGTGATTTCGACCTGGATGGCGATGTCGATCATATTGCTGAACCTGGCTTGAAGCTCGTTTCAATGCAGGGCATCACCGGCTTCTTTCTGATGTTTGGGCTGGTGGGTATGGCGATGTCACGCGGTGGAATGCAGGCGGGATGGACTGCACTGGGCGGGGTTGCTGCCGGTTTGGTGACCATGCTGGCTACCGCAAAAGTGGTTCTGGAGATGCAGCGCTTACAGTCGTCCGGCACGCTGCAAATGGAAAATGCAATTGGCAAAGTGGGGCGCGTTTACCTCACCATCCCGGAAGAGGGCAGCGGCAAGGTGAGTATCGTTGTCCAGGGCGGTTTGCGCGAACTGGAGGCGATCTCGGCGAACAAAGAGCGCATCCCTACCGGTGAAAGTGTGCGCGTGGTGAAGTTGGTCGGCAACCGCGTGCTGGTGGTAGAACGAATCGATTGATTTTTAAGTATTTTATACTGTAAAGGAGAAAAAATGGACAGCTTTCTAACTTTGATCGCAATCAGTGTGTTTGTGATCCTTATTTTTTCAGTGGTCATGTACATGCTGAGCAGGTACAAACGCTGCCCTTCCGACAAGATTCTTGTCGTTTACGGGCGCATCGAAAAGGGTCGATCCAGTATTACATCGCATGGTGGTGGTACGATTGTTTGGCCCGTGATCCAGGATTATGCTTACCTCAGCCTGACCCCCATCACCATCAATATCCCGCTGCAGGGTGCGCTTTCGCTGCAAAACATCCGTATCAATGTTCCCAGCACATTTACGGTGGGCGTTAGCACGGAACCGGAAATTATGAACAATGCCGCCGAGCGCCTGCTGCATCTCGACAGGCAGGCGATTGAGGACATGGCGAAGGAAATTATCTTTGGTCAGCTTCGTTTGACGGTTGCCTCGCTGACCATTGAGCAAATTAACCAGGATCGCGAGAGTTTTCTGGAGTCGGTGCGTAAGAATGTGGAACCGGAACTCAACAAGATCGGTCTGTATCTCATCAACGTCAATATCACTGACATCACCGATGAGTCAGATTATATCGAGAGCATAGGCAAGAAAGCTGCCTCCGAAGCGATCAACCGGGCAAAAGTGGATGTGGCTGAACAGGAAAAAGTCGGTGCGATCGGTGAGGCGGAAGCCAACCGTGAGAAGGATGTGCGCGTGGCGGAAAATGCCGCCCAGGCGGTAAAAGGACGCAAAAAGGCAGAGGCTGACCAGCGTATTTATGTGCAGCAGCGCGAGGCAGAAGCCGTCGATGGCGAGAACCTTTCTAAAGCCACGATTGCTAATTCCAATTCGACTCTGGCAGTGCAAGAAGCCAAGGCACTTCAACAGGCAGAGGTTGCCCGACGTGAAGCAGAGGCGATAATCCAGAAAGCTCAATACCTCTCTGAGCAGGAACGCCTGCGCGCAGCCGAGGTGGTCCGGCAGGAGATTGAGAAGCAGAAAGTGGAGATCGATGCCGAAGCTAAGGCAGAACAGATCCGGCGTGAAGCCAGGGGTGAAGCGGATGGTATTTTAATGAAGTATGAAGCGGAAGCCCAGGGTTTGCGCAAGCTGCTGGAAAGCAAGGCGGAAGGTTATGCCTCGCTGGTGAAGAGCACAAACGGCGACGCAAAAGCAGCAGCTACGTTGCTGTTGATCGAGAAGATGGAAGAACTGGTCGCCCACCAGGTGGATGCAATTAAAAACCTCAAGATCGATAAGATCACAGTCTGGGATTCGGGCTCGTCTGGCAGCTCCTCTACAGCCAATTTTATTTCCAACCTGTACAAGAGTATTCCTCCCCTGCAGGAGATTTCATCCATGGTGGGCATTGAACTGCCCGAGTATTTGGGGAAGATGAAGCAGGACATTGAAGTGGTAGAAGGAATGACGAAAGAAAAGGCAGAAGATAAACCCGCCGAAAGCACAGAAACAAAGGCTTAGGAGAATCAGAATCACCCAGTTATCCTAAAAGATAACGCGATAAGTCTGAATGATTTTTCAAATACAGAGCGGTTGTCCTGTTTTCAGGCAGCCGCTTTGTGTTATCTCATTTGCCGGCGGGGTAATGAGCACGGTTTCGCTGCAAAGCTTTATTCCCCGCCTTGGGGCGGGGTCAGGGGTGGGGTGGGAATAAACCTCATTTTATATATGAAATCAATTTAGATGCGATTGTTCTAGTCGTAGGATGGTGTTGAATCCCGCCCCAAATTATCATACAATCTAGTGGGGGAATGTTCTAATGAACACCTCTTATGCAGTCCAAAAAGGGGAGTGCATACAGTCATCGATCTTGTGAATTAGAAAAGGGGAAACGCATGTTGACTGCAAAAAGATTTTCTTTCATCGGCATTTTGCTTCTTTTCGTTGTGTTCGCCGCAAACCTCAAGGTATCCGATTTATTAATTGCCAGCGCACAGGGGCAAACCGGCAGTATTTCCGGCACAGTATTTCATGCCGCAACGGGGCTGCCGCTTTCAGGGATTGAAGTATGTGCAAAATCGATTTCCCATGCAGCCTATATGTGCGCCTCCAGCGTTTCTACTGGAGTCTATTCCATCAACGGGTTGCCGGTGGGTAACTATGTCGTCTTGGTGGAACAAACAGGCTGGGCGCTTGAATATTTCGAGGAAGCGTATTTTGAACAGCAAACTGGCGAATATGATGGAGCAGATCACGTCCAGGTAGTGGAAGGGATGGTCACCGGCGGGATCGATTTTGCCCTGGATGAAGGCGCCAGCCTTTCAGGCACGGTCACTGATGGGGAAGGGGTCCCGCTTTCACAGATACGGGTCGAATCGCTCGATTTCCCGGCGTTTTATACCTGCACGGATGCCAACGGGGAGTATGTATTGTCGGGCATACCCGCAAAGGAGGAGGATGGGTTGAACCTGCGGGCGAGCGTGGACCCGTCTTGCCCCAACAGCCATCCGGATTATGCCCCAGAAAACTGTTTCTCGTGCGCTCAGTATAACAGGCAGACTCCGGCAACTGGCGCGATTGATTTTACCCTCGAACTGGGCGGTATGATTTCCGGCGCGGTGACCAGCCAAGCCAATGGTTTGCCGTTGGAAGGCATTGAGGTTTGTGCGGTAGATGATGCCGGGCAGAGCTTTTGCGGCTTGACCGATGCAGATGGGGATTACATCATTAAAAGGCTTCCGGCTTTTGATGCCTATTCAGTCAGGGTAATCGCGGATGGCTGGTCGTTGGAATACTATAACGATACACACCAAAAACGATGGGCTGCTGCAGTACCGGTCGTCTCTGCACAGACAACCAGCGATATTAACTTTGCGCTGGAGCCGGGCGGCGTCGTTTCCGGTACGGTAGAAACCCCGGAGGGCGATCCCCTGGAGGGTATCCAAATTGCATTTATCTTGCAATATGATGGTTTCGAAACCATCACCGATGAATACGGTCATTACGAGTTTGCGAGCATTCCTGATCAGCTATTGGGCAAAGCCCTGGCGAGGTCATACGATGCCTTTGGAGAGCTGATTTTTCAGGAATACTGGGAAGAAGCAGCTCTGGAGAGTTCTGCGAGCCATATCTGGTTTGATGAGGAACACACTGAATGGACAAATGTCGATTTTACCCTGGAAACATTGGGTGTGATTGCCGGAGAAGTAACCGGTACAGGGGGCGTTCCGCTGGGGGATGTTAAGGTGTGCGCCATCCCTTATTATGGCGCTGGCGATGATTGTGCCTGGACAGATGTAAACGGGCGATACTGGATCGATGGGTTGATATACGACCCGGATGGGTATAAGGTCTTTGTTGATGATTGGAGGTTCGGCATTCTCTATTACGATGGAAAGACCGAAGCGACAGCCGACCCTGTGCCCATTACGTACGGTCAAACGGTTGATGAGATCGATTTTGTGGTTGAGACCGGGGGCAGTGTAACCGGGGTGGTTCGGGATGCTGGTGGTACCCCGTTGAACAGGATGCGCGTCGAGATCGCAGGGGATGGCTGGAAAACCTCTACCTGTACGGATGAAAATGGACGTTATATCGCTTTGAATGTGCCGTATAACCAATCTTTTACAGCTTTTGCTTCTTCATCGTTGTGCGGTAGCAAAAGGGGGTATCAGCCTGAATACTGGCAAGAAGAACAAGATCCGGAACAGGCTTCAATATTGAGCGTTAGCGCGGAAACCCCGGTTTTGAGTGGCATCGATTTCAGCCTGGTGGAACAGTCTGTGATAACATCGACCGGCGCCAACCAGATTGTTACTTTGCCGCATCTCAGCCTGACGTTTGCCGCGGTGAACCAGGCGGGGGTAACCTGGGAAACGCAGCTCCCCAACAATCCTTATTACATCATCGGTGATTTTGATTTGCTTGGCTATGTGTATGAAGCCGCCTCATCTGCACATTATTCCACCCCGGTGCAGGTTTGCCTGCATTATGACGATGCCGGGCTGGGCGTGTTGGAGGAACAACTGCGGTTGTATCAATACAACGAAGCCTGGAATGACATTACCCTCTCTTCGGATTATCTGGATATGGATGAGAATATCATTTGCGGCAGCACCGAGACCCGCCTGTCGACTTTTGCAGTCTTGCTGCCGAAGATTGCACCACCTGAAAACGTCAGCGCCAGCGATGGAAGTTCGACCGGGCAGGTTACGATTAGCTGGGATGCCCTCTCGGATACATATTCCTATCGGGTCTTTCGCACTGCTCCAGGGGGGGGCGAAATACAGTTGGGGAATACTTTGAATGCGGTCTTCAACGATATCAGCGCTGTTCCTGGCATTCTGTATGAATACCGGGTGAAGGTATGCATTGGCACCGGGGATTTTTGTGGTTTGCCCAGCGCAGCCGAGACTGGCTGGCGGGCACAACCGGAACCGCAGGGGCAGGGCAGCTATGATGACCCCCAGGTTTTCTATGAAGGAAATTGGCTGATTACGGAGACATCCGGTGCGTATGGCAACACACAACATACGTCTTATACCCCTGGAAACTTCGCGGTATTCTTCTTTGAAGGGCGCTGTGCGGCGGTCGTTTTTTCGGGCGATCCAGAGCATGGTGTAATGGAGATTTACATCGATGATGTGCTGGTGCACACACTCACCCAGTACGTACGCCACCCCATTAGCTGGCTGCAAACGATGCCCATCTGTGTTGAAGAAGGACAGCACGTTTTCAAAATGCTGCACATCTCAGGTGCAATAGTTGACCTGAACGCCCTGATTGTGGGAGAACCTGTTGAATATGAAGAGGAGTTCTATATGCCGATATTTAACGGTTTTTGATGAGTTCATTTGTCAAAGTTTACTGGCTTAAGGGTTCGTTGATTATCTGAATCGGCATTTTTCTCGAAGAAAAATCAGCGTGATAATCGTCAGCCAGAAGCGAGATTGCCGCAGGATGAGTTGCTGCCTGTATTTTGACTGTTTTAATGTTGTCCAAAATTTATAGGATTTTTACTTTATTTGTCAATGATTTTTATTACACTTTTTATATCAACGCGACTTCTTTCACTTTGCACCATCCGGGGGAGGTCGTTGTTTGTTTAAATCTTGAAGGTGATGGGAGAAACATAAAAGTACACGGAAGCGCTTTTTTGTTCATTGCTACAAAATAGAGGTAATCTTTTTCGCCGGAAAATTTAGGAGGTAAAAATAATGTCAAATAATATTGGGGATAAAGCAGGAAGAAAACAAACTAAGTTGTGGTATCAATCGTTAAAAGGGAGATTGATCCTGGTATTGTTGGGGGTATCATT
>CAYRRA010000223.1:0-6118 GCA_964426355.1 uncultured Anaerolineaceae bacterium | reverse complement strand
TTCGTTGATGTCAGCACGCTCGATTTTGAAAGCAATCTCCAGGGAAAAATACCAGGTTGTTGAGATTGGCATTACCCATGAAGGGCATTGGGTGAGTGGTGAGAATGTGCTGGAGAAGATGGAGCAAGGACTGTTTGAAGGGCTGGACAGGGTATTGATGTTCCCAGTGCCCGATCAAGGCAGGTTGTACCGGCTAAATGGGGGAACGTTCGAACAACCCGTTGAACTGGACGTGCTTTTTCCTGTCCTGCATGGAACCTATGGCGAGGATGGGAACCTGCAGGGCTATCTGGAGCTGATGGATATTCCCTATGTGGGCGCAAACGTGGCTTCTTCAGCGGTGTGTATGGAGAAGGGGATTTTCAAGGATATCATGAGGGCGCAGGGTATCCCGGTGGTTGATACATTGATCGCCACCCGCCGGGAGATTGAAAATGACATCGAGGCGCTGGTGCAGCGCTGTGAAAACCGGCTGGATTACCCGGTTTTTGTCAAGCCGGTCAACCTGGGGTCTTCGGTGGGGGTGAACAAATGCCGTGATCGCTCAGAGTTGAAAACAGGGCTGATGAATGCTGCTCAGTACAGCCTGCAGGTTGTTGTTGAGCAGGGCGTGGATGCGCGCGAGATCGAGGTGAGCGTGTTGGGCGATGACAGGGAAATCCTGGTTTCCTGCCCGGGTGAGATCACCTATCAGGATGAATTTTATTCCTACCAGGCAAAGTATTTTGATGACGCCACGCAATTGATCATCCCGGCAAAGATACCCAGAGATTTATCCGAAGAAATCCGTCAGCTTGGTCGGCGCGCATTTGAGGTGGTGGGCTGCTCGGGCATGGCACGGGTGGATTTTTTGCTGGAAAAAATTACGAGGAAGGTCTTTGTCAGCGAACTGAACACCATCCCCGGCTTTACCCACGCAAGCATGTATCCACGACTGTGGGAACACAGCGGCATTCCATACAGTGAACTGATTGACCGCCTGATCGGGCTGGCTTTGCAACGGCATGACGAACGGAAACGGACGAGGTTTCGTTATGCCCTGGGCGATGCACCATGAACGACCATAAATACTTTCTTTGTATTGGATGGGTTGAAGTCCTGGTATTTCTGAATCGTAAAGATTTTTATATTGAGGGTTTGTGATACCGCTTCACCGATAATATACTCATTGTTATCCAAACAGCATTTACTTCACCCGCTTTATCAAGCGGGTGAAGTTTTTTATACCATCTCCAAAATCTAGTTCACTCCTCTATGACCGAAAAGGATATTCTTCTGGTAATCAGTACCCATGCAAGATGTTAAGTGTGTTAGGTGATTTGCCAGAATCCTTCTATAATGAATATACAACTGGAAAGTTGAGGAAGGAGAATATGTATGATTGGCAAACTTCTACGGATTTTTGTTTTGATGTTTCTCTTACTCATAATCAGTGCATGCGAAGAAGCTCCAACACCCACACCGGGCGAGGTGATCAACATGGGAAATGTTTGTAAATTTGGTGGGCAGGTCATGGAGGTGGAGGGCAGGTTGATCCTTCCAAGGGATGTGACCTGTACAGTGGAGGAGCCTCTTACCTGTCGTCTTTATCTGGAAGACCCCTTCACTTATAATACTATCCCCTTCGACATGCCCGTATCCAATATGGAGCGTGAAATCCCGGTGAATTTTATGGCGGAACTGCCAGAAAGCTATGCCCTGAACGATTTTTATATTCATACCGCCGATGGAAGATGGGCTAGAGATCGCAGTTTGGTTTCTGTCCGTGGGAAAGTTGTGGGAGCATCAGGTGACCGGTGCTCATTTACCCAGGTTGAATCGGTTACCTGGTTGAAAGGGCTGCTTGTCGCCGGAATGGATATATCCAGATTAACACTTCAGGAAGCTATTTCTGAGGGGGTGGTTGTGGCTTCGATTACCGGAAACGGTTTATCTCAGATCACCCTGACACTTAAGCCGGAAGTAGAAGTAAACCTTGAGATTGAGGTTGTGCCTGGAACGACATTTATCTCCAGCGAAAAGGGGGTTCAAAATATGATTGTCAGGCAAGAGGAAATGATCTATTTAAAACCAAACGTTGAAATAAGCGTTGAATTACAGGTATCCTGTGCCAATATGGAACTGAAGCAACCTGGGTTTTCAGATGTTTTTACGGTCAGCAACGAGCCTGTAAATGAAGACCTTCAAAAATTGTTGGCGCTGGAAGAATTTTTGTTTCATACCATTGAATTACAGCAATTCGCCATTTGGACTATCACCGATAACCCGTATTACAGTTACTATTATACGCCTATCGAGGTGGGCGGATATTCTCATACCCCGCTGGATTACCAGGTTGAGATGATCAAAGATCTCTTTATTGAGGCTGGAATTGATACCGTCAAGTATTGGGTGTTTCAAAATTGATGTTTTATGAAATCCATGCTTTTTTTGTTTTGTGTGCGTAACACAAAATGGTGATAAGAATTTTTGGACGGTGGGTGGTTCTCAGATGGGGCTGGCAGAAATTTAATGAAAATTTGTAAGAAAAAGAGGCTGCAGTTTGTTTTTTGCAGCCTCTTGTGATGTAACAGTTACCTTGTTGCGCTATTGTTCTGTCAACTGTGACGATGGTGTTTGATTTTTTATGTGACCACACTCAGTCGCGAATGTAAACACGCGGAACACGCTGGTTGAGCACGGTGGTCGCATCGACTTCGATGGTTTTCCATGTCTTTGCAAGGTCTTCAATCAGGATGGTTTCATTGCCCTGTGAACCCACCAGCACCACCTCGGTGCCCATCGGGTATTTGCGCGGCAGGCGGATCATGGTCTGGTCCATGCATTCTGCTCCCAGCACCTCGGCGCGCTGCCCGTCGATGAGCACGTGATTGCCGTATTTGCGCCGGTAGCCGTCGCCGTAACCCACCGGCAGCACGCCCACGATCTCATCTTGTTGCAGCGTGTAAAGCTGACCGTACCCAATTGCCCAGCCCTTTGGAATCACTTTGCAGGATGCCAGCCGGGTTTTCCAGGCAAAGGCACGCCGCATGCTTTCGGGGTAGGGTTCGTTATCGCGAAATGCGAGCCCGACCACAGCCGAACCAGCGCGCACCAGGTTAAAGTGCGCTTCGCGTTCATAGTATGAACCCGCTGAATTAGCCAGGTGAACCCATTTGGGGAGCAGGTTTGCGCCTGAGAGGGCATCCACCGCCTGTTTGAAGCGTTTGGTTTGCAGATCGGTCAGCGGATGACCGCCTTCTGAAGCCATGGCGAAATGGCTGAACATGCCATCCAGAACGATACCACCCAGTTGAAGGGCGTATTGAGCGAGTGAGAGCACTTCTTCGGCGAATACACCCAGCCGACCCATGCCGGTATCGACCTTGAGGTGTACCTGTACGGTTTTACCCAGGGCTATTGCACGCTGGGAATAGAGGTCGGCGGCTTCAAAACTGTGCAAGGGCAGGGTGACCTGGTTAGCGATGGCGTCATCCACTTCATCGGACATGACCATCCCCAACACCAGGATCGGTGAGTTAATACCGGCTTTGCGAAGGACTTGGGCTTCACAATAACGAGCTACAGCCAGCCAGGATGCACCGGCATTCAGGGCGGCTTTCCCCACTTCCACAGCGCCGTGACCATACGCATCAGCTTTTACGACAGCCATCAAAGGCTTTTTCGTACTTTCTAATAAATAACGGGTGTTGTGTTCAACAGCAGATAAATTAATCTCGATCCAATTTGGATATTGTCCCATGTGTTTTGTCACCTCAGGCAAGTGAATTGGCGAAGCAGTATCAAAAACATCCATACAGCCGCCAATTATAATCCCATATTGCCGGGATGGTGATTCGCAGTCGAAAGAACTCGTCGGAGGTTTCGCTTCTTCTCTTTTTAACATTTACCCATCCAGTTGTTATCACTGATACACAGTGGGTATTCGCTGGCTGGATGTTCCAGTGAAGGATATTCACGGGTATAATATTTTTTGGATTTTTTATTCGTTGAGGTCGGTATGCCCAATTATGACTATCGCTGTTTAAATTGTAAAAAGAGTTTCAGCCGTTTTTTTCGTTATGACGAATATGGAAAGACGGTTGTCAGGTGTCCTTTTTGCTCAAGCGAGCAGGTAACCCGGAAAATTGGACGGGTGCGGATTGCGCATTCGGCAACCAGCCGGTTAGAGAATTTATCGGACCCGAGCAACATGGAAGCCCTGGATGATGACCCGCGCACCCTGGGTCGGATGATGCGCCAGATGAGCGAAGAAACCGGCGAAACGATGGGTCCTGAATTCGATGAAGTGGTGAATCGGCTGGAACGCGGGCAGCATCCACAGCAGATTGAACAGGACTTACCCGATTTACTTGGAGATGATGCAGGCGGCAGCTCAGACAGCCTGGATGACGACTTTTAACCTTCAGGATTGTTTCTTTTTGGGGGTTACTGAAGGGCATTCAGCAAGGATTCAAAGGATGTCATCCAGGAAATACGGTTGAGGAAAGCAGCGAGAGATTCGCTTTTCTCGCGCAGCGAAACGACAGCCGGTCCCACCGGGTCGGTTCCTGCTGCGCCGCCAGGAACATCTGCGTATGCGCCATAAAATGCGAAGTAAGCCTGGTTGATTTTACGGATTAGATAGCCATTCTCCCAAAAGAATGCCCTGCGTTGTTCCATATAGTTTTCTGCTTCCTCAATTTTCCCTTCAGCCAGCAGTTCATCCACCGTTAGCCGTGTGGTGTGCATTTCTGCACGGAAATCGAACACTGGAGGTTCGATTGTTTCCTGAGTTTCGGCAGACGGCTGCGCTTGCTGGGTCACCGGTTCAGGCAGGAACTGAGGATAATACTGCGCATAGAATTCGAAGGCAATTTCTTTGCCCGAAAGGCTGGCTGTGGTTTCATTCATGGTTCTGATCTGCGGTGTTTCAGCATAGAGCATACCCAGGGGGCGCAGGGTGAGAAAGTTGTGCGTCCATTCATGGGCGATGGTTTCAATCGTCCAGGCAAAGTTGGTCGTGCGCAGCACCATGGTGGGGTAGATACCGATACCCCCAATGTTGACGACCAGCGCAGACACCCCCAGTTCGTCTTCAACCCTGTTTTCCAACGCGATGATTTCTTCAAGGGTCAGTTCTGGCAGCAGTGAAATATCGGCGTCCTGGCGAATCGCGTCGCGCGGCGAGACGATTAACGCCAGGGGCAGGGGAGTGACATGATACAGCAACGGAGGAATCAACTGCCCCCCCATGCCTAAATCGAGATTTGCGATGACCTTGCTGAGGCGCTGCTGCATGATGGTTTCGCTCAAGACAGCATAAGGCTGAATTTCAGTTTCTTTTTGTTTCAACATCTGGTTGAGTTCCGCAGCGTTTTCATCCGGGTTGGTATTGCCTGGATCAGAATAGATGGTGGTGATTTGAGCGTTAAGCCGGTTGATTTCATGCAGGCGGGTGAAATATTCTGCAATGATCTGCTCGTGTTTTTCTTCGGGGATATATTTATGCAGGGAGAGTACAGCAGCCTGGTTTTTGGTCAGCAGGGCTTTCAGCGTCCAGGTGACGAAGTCAAACTCAGTATTGCGGGTGTAGGTGCGTACACGCTCTAATGGGTCGATCAATGCCGGGTTATCTCGCCCAAGGAACAGGCTGCAAGCCGCAAGAACAATGATGATAAATGCGATTCTTTTGATACGCTTGACCATAACTCTGGATTATACCGGATGATCCGATATGCCAACAATCCACAATTTGGAAAATGAGGGCAAAATTCTGACTCAAACAACATGAATTCAGGTTTAGATATTTACCCCCCCGCCCCACTGTGGAATGGTTGTTGTAAAAATGGGCGGCATAGTCGCACTATCTTTACAACAACCAGCCGATTAAGGGTGGTAGGTGGGATTTGATAAAGCTATCCCGAATTGAGGAAAAAATATGCAAAATTTAGGATTTTGTCCCAGAGGACGAGAAATTTCCAGTGAAAAAATGGGTATTAAAGCGGATAAATGTTGTCAAATTCATATTGAAACTTGCTGGCTGAAATCAAACAGAGACCGTGTTTATGATAAAATCCATCTATATTTTCTGAATAAAATTATTCGTAAAAACTTTTGCGGTGAACTGAAAGAAGGC
>CAYRRA010000222.1:0-6236 GCA_964426355.1 uncultured Anaerolineaceae bacterium | reverse complement strand
CCTTAACGGGAAAACTGGTCTATCCGGTTGCAAATGCCTTCTGGGTGCAATGGGAGCAAATGCTGGATGTTTGCGGTCCCAAAGCCGAATACCACGGAGCAGTGATATGATCCTGGTCTCAGTGGGAATGCATACGGAAGGCTTTGAGCGCCTTGTGCGCGCAGCCGATGAACTGGCAGCCGGTCTTGCCGAGCCAGTAGTAATTCAATATGGCTGTGCACTATATGAACCCCAAAACGCCCAGTCGTTCCGCTTCACGGGGAGCGAGGAGATGAACCAGTACATTCAGCAGGCGCGGGTGGTCATTTGCCATGCCGGCGCTGGTATGATGTTGCTGTCTCTTAAGGCAAAAAAGAAGCTAATCGTTGTCCCGCGGCGCAAACAGTACCATGAGGTTTTTGACGATCACCAGATGGAGCTTGCGCGCGCCTTGCAGCAGCAACGACGTGCGGTTGCCGTGTTTGAACCCAGCGCTGCCACGTTATCCGAGGCATTGCTGAAGGTTGAAACCATACCACCCGGCGAAGACCAAAGTCCCGGTCTGTGCGCTGCGGTTGCTGCTCAAATCAACGCCTGGGATAAACAGGCATCCTGAAGTAACGTGCCGGGACACTTATTTCTACGTGGAGAGAATCTGATTTGTCCGCTTTCTTCAAGAAATTCACTGAGTTGAAAGAGGATTCGCTGCTCAAGAACGCTGCCTACCTGTTTGGGGTGCTGGTGGTCAGTTCGCTTGCGGGTTTCATCACCTGGGCAATCACTGCACGGCTTTACAATCAGGAAGATGTAGGTATTGCCACATCTGTGCTTTCCATTGCGCAATTAATCTCTCTCACCGCCACGCTGGGTCTCGGCACCGGGCTGGTACGCTTCCTTTCCACAGCCGGGAACCCTGCCCAAATGGTTAACACCACCTTCACGGTGACAGGCACCGCCTCGGTAATACTCTCCCTGGGCTATCTGATGGGGATTAAGTTGTGGGCGCCTTCTTTGCATTCCCTCTCTCAGAACCCACTTTATACCATCGGTTTTATCTTTTTTGTGCTCTTCCTTGCGCTGGCAACACTGGTACAGCAGGTTTTTCAAGCCTGCCGGGAAAGCCGTTTCGCTTTCTGGCAGGTACTGGCTGCCGGCTTGCTGCGCCTGGTGTTCTCCGTTTTGTTGATCCCGATGGGCAGCATGGGCATCCTGCTGGCTGTGCTGATTTCGACTTTTTTGGCAATGACCGGCAGCTCTTTGCTCTTTTTGCCCAAAGTGATCGAGAACTACCGCTGGCGTCCGGCGCTCTCCATGCCTGTTTTCAAACAACTCATCCCCTATTCCATTGGCGCACATCTCGCCGGTGTGGTTGCTCAAGCCCCCATCCTTTACACTCCCTCCCTGCTGTTGGAGAGCATGGGAGCGCAGTCCAGCGCGGCTGCTTACTTGAGCATGATGATTGGGTCGATGATTGGCATGCCCGGTCAGGCGCTGGCGGTCTCTGCCTTTGCGGAAAGTTCCGCACCGGTCGCAGAACGAAAAAGCATCTTCACCCGTTCAACCCGCATCAGCCTGGTCATTACAGTAGCATTGGCGCTGCTCTCGGCTCTGTTTGCTCCCTGGATTTTATCCATCTTCGGCAAAACCTATGCGACTGAAGGCGCACCCCTGATTTATTGGTTTGCTTTCGCCGCTCCCATCGCCTCGCTGAACAAATTGGGTTTCTCGGTGTTCCAGGTACAAAAACGAATCATCACCCTGTTCAGTTTGAACCTGGTTTCAACCGTCGCCTATTTTCTGTCCATGTACCTCATGCTTTCCCGCTGGGATTTGCAAGCCGTGGGGTTCGGCTGGCTTGTTGCACAGGCTGCTTTTGCTTTGCTGTTTTTTGGTGATATGATAAAAAAAGGTAAGCCCGGTAAATCATGAAAAAACGCATCCTCTCGCAAATCATCGAAACAAAAATCGTCATTGTCGTCATGCTCTTGATCGCGTTTTACCTGGCATGGTATAACGAAATCAAACCGGTATCTGCAGTATTGCAGACCGTGATTGCTTTCATCCTGCCGGGGTGGCTGTTCATTGATTTGCTCTTTCCAATCGATAAAATCGAGATTGAAGTACGCGTCATCATCGGGCTAATTTTGAGTGCAGTGGTCAGTGCCGTCATCTACTTTGTCGCCGACCAGTTCACGCTTGCATGGGATCCCATTCACATCATCAGCGGACTGGTCTTCTTCCTGGCGTTTGTGGAGGCACTTCGCTGGCGGACGCCCCCCAAAGAGCATGTATCTGGGAGGATGAACCTGTATATCTTTGCTGCTTCCGCGCTGCTCTTGTTTGGGTCTCTTCTTTTCAGCCTGGCACACCGTGCTGAAATCTCGCAAAGCTATACCCAGCTTTATTATCAAGAAGAGGAAAACAGCATTGAAACAGGCATAATCGTCTGGGCACTAACCGTATCCAGCCAGGAGCAGGAAGAAAAAGTTTACCGCCTTGCCTGTATGGATGCTGATAAAAATCAGGTTGATTTTCATACCTTTCTGCTTGCCCCCGGAGAAGAAGAAACCATCCAGGTCCGTTACCCGGTTTCAGCGGCGGATGAGACCAGTAAGGTTCGCATCGTACTGTACATGCAAGGGTACACAGAAAAGCCCTACCGCTGGATCGAACTGCCGGTAAGAGATTGCGCCTTTATTTTTAGCCCGTGAAAGCAGCTCATGAACGCACAGTATAAAATCCACGACATCCTCAGCTTTCAAATCATCGACCGGCGTCCCGCGTGGCTGCGGAAGTGGTTACCCGTTGGCGACCGATATACCTTGTTCTCTACTGACGAAACAATGAAAGAGACACCCGACCTGGTGGTGGAAATTGGAGACTTTAAACCTGACCTGCGGGATTGCTATGTGATTGGCGGTGAGTATTTCCTGCAACCGGATTATCTCTTTCACAGCGGAGACCATTACAAACTGGGTGGGAGGTACTCTTTTGATGTGCGCGGGATCAACAGCGGGAACTGCCATTTAAGAATCAACACCAACCCCCAGGCAACCCCCTTCATTTCCGGCTGGGTGATTGATTTTTTCATCCTGTATTTGCTCACGCGCAAGGGATATTCTCTTTTGCATGCCTCGTCAGTTGTGCGCGATGGTCAGGCGTTGGTACTTGCCGGGAGGGGCGGCGGCGGTAAGACGACACTGGCGTTATTATGCATGGAATGCGAGGATTACTGTTTCCTGGGGGACAATTACACCCTATGCAAAGATGGGCAGGTTTTCAGCTATCTCTCCCGGCTGAACCTGTTCGGTTACAACCTCAGGCAGGAAATCTGGGAAAAGATGAGCACAAAGGAACGCTTCTCCTTCCGCTTGTTCAGTTTGATCCACCGTTTAACCGGCGGTTATATCAAGATTTTCACATCATTTTCCCCCTTGCGGCTTTACCCTCAGCGAACCGGTGCGCAGGCGCGCATGGCAAAACTGGCGCTGCTGGTCAATGGCGAATGCCGCACCACCGCAGCAACAGACCGGGAATCGATGCTTGCCTCTCTGACCAGCAATATGAAGCTGGAATTTATCTCTTTCATGCGGCATGTCGATGAGTATGGCAGCGCATACCCCAACACACCTTTTGCCGCTCACTGGCAGCAATATCGTGCTTTGTTGGAGCAAAACCTGCCGAGTGAAATCGAATATTTCATTGCTTCCATGCCGGAACATATTCAACACCATACACTCGCGGAAACCCTGGATGCAATTGGGTGGAACACAACGGGAGGCAGGTAAAAATGAGCAGCGTCGAATGTTATGACATTCACGGGCTGGTCACTCTACGCATCCGTTGGGATCATTATTCCGGCTGGTTCCCCGGTATCAACCAGCCTTTGCAGCACTTCCGCGTACCTGCTCTTAAAGCCGAACCTGATATCTCGGTTCATGTTGGCGCTTTTAAGCCTGACCTGTCCAGGTGTTGCGTGGTGGATCATAAGTATTACATCCGCCCCAATTACATCTACTGCGCCGACGAGCACCGCAGTTTCCGCTGGCGTGTGGAAATCAATGGGCTGGAGCACGGCAGGACAAAGATCAACTTGCAACTCCTCCAGGCGCCGCTGCGTTACGCCTGTCTGGCGCCTGGCATGGTTCCATACGGTATCTTCCTGCGGCACATCATCGCTTATCAACTCCGCCAGAAGGGTGCCCTGCTGCTGCATGCCGCAGGCTGTGAAAAAGATGGTTGCGCCTTGTTGCTTTTTGGCGGCGCCGGTGTATTCAAGACCACACATTTAATGCAGTTCATGCGCATGAAGACTGGCTGGCGCTACCTGGGTGATGATTCACTCGTTTTCTACAACGGAAAAATTTTCAGCTTTCCCATCTATCCCACCTTTTTTGCTTACCGCCTTAAATTCAAAAAAACAGAAAAACTATCACCCCTGGACAAGCTGATTCTGCCTTTTTATTCCCTCTTTCGTAGACCGAAAGATTTGCCTGTTTCACAAGCAGCCGTACCCAACATCCTGGTTCATTGTAAAATGGGTATAGACAAACCAGCAAGCTTTGCTCCGGCAAACCCGGCTGCCGGGTTAAGGGATTTACTGCACATTGCAATGACCGAAGACCATTCCAATGGCAGCGTTGGGGTGAGCATTTTCTCACGATATGTTGAAGCTTATAACTACATCTTCCCGAATAATCAACTGAGTAACCGCTGGGAAGTGAATGAAAACTCATTAATGAGTGTGGTACGACATTTTGAGATTCAATCATCCGAGAAATATAACCAGGAAGCGATGTGTAAACTGCTGAAAAATATCTTTGGAGAGCCAAACCTGGATTGCTGTCAATGAGTTGACATGGACTACATATTACTGACACCGGTTAAAAACGAGGCACAGTTCCTGAATGATGCAGCCCAAGCGCTGACCCGCCAGGTACATCTGCCGCGTTTATGGTTGATCGTCGATGACGCCAGCACAGATTCCACCCCAACGATCATCGCTGCGCTCTGTGCCCGGCATGACTGGATCATCAGCCACACCCTGCCCTACGAAGATGGCTTGCTCGGCGAGCATTTTGCCAGGGTAGTGCGTGCGGGTTATTTGCAATTACAAGCCGAAGCCCGCCAGAGAGATATTTCCTATGACCTGATCGGAAAGATCGATGCGGATGTCTATTTCGAGCTGGATTGTTTTGCCAGTCTGGCAGCCGAATTTGAGAAAGACCCCCGCCTGGGGATCGCCAGCCCCAACCTGATCCTGGCGGAAGGGGACGAAGCAGAAAAACTGACCACCTTGCGCACCGACCCATCCCTGTCTGACCATCCCACCGACGGGGTACGGCTCTACCGTAAGGAGTGTTTTGAGCAAATCGACGGGATGCAGATTGTGCGCGGCACCGAGACGGTGGCTGAAGCCAGGGCATTAATCCATGGTTGGAAGCTGAGGCGCTTTACCCACATCACCGGGTTGCACCGCAGAAAATCTCACCGTGCAGTCTCGCTCTGGAAACGATGGGAACTGGTGGGGGCTGAACAGCATTACCTGGGGTATCACCCACTACTGGTGTTGGGAAGTTGTGGATATGATTTACTGGTGAAAAAACCGAAGTATCTCTTCCTGGCACATTTAATCGGCTATATCAAAGCGGTTCTTCGCAGGCAGGCGCGCATCGATGACCGTGAAATTATCGTGTATTTTGGAAAAAAGAGGCTTCAAGACATTCTCCCACAAATCCCTAGCCTCTTTAAACAAGTAATACGGTATCTGTTTAAATGAACAAAAAAAAACACCCGCGGAATATTGAACACCTGGTCACCGTCCTTTGTATCGCCGGTGCCGCTGCCAGCCTGGCTGTGATTGGGTTGAGTGAATATTTTCAATTAAACCGCTCTTACCTGGGCATCGCTGCACTGGCAGGGTTTATCGTTTTTCCAGTCTCGCGGAAATACCTGGATGAACTCTCTACGGAGGAAGATGGGGAGAAAACGTGGAGCTGGCAGCGTTCACACATCTCCTTTGCGCTCTTACTCGCAATCTTCAGCGCCTTCTTGATTGCCAGCATTCTCCACCTGCACAACCTGACTGCGTATGAACGGGATTGGCTCTATTTCACGCTTTTCTTTTCCGCGGTTCTGGCTGTACTGGCACAGCTTTTCCTCCTAGACCTGCAATCCGAAACGAGAAAACGGCTGCTTTTACTGCAAATTTTCCTCCTCGGTCTCAGCTTCAAAGCTTCTTCTTTTTTTCTTTACCC
>CAYRRA010000221.1:0-6375 GCA_964426355.1 uncultured Anaerolineaceae bacterium | reverse complement strand
CTCAAAGAAATCCATGCTTCTGCCTTCAGCGTCAATCTCTGCAATCTTCGCCTTTGCGGTCGCCTCATCTTCGCCCATGTTGCGCATTCTAAACTCAACTCGCCCCATCAACCTGGATGTTACCAACCTCAAATCCTGCTGGAACTGAGCGTCCTTATCCACAATCACGCTATCATCAAACTCAAAAGCCGTAGAGTAAGCGCCTCTAGGCGCAAGGTTTCCCAGGGTCGCCCATACATCCATCACGTAAAGCAGGTGATCGAGTGATTTCCGTAATGCGTTCTGGATGCTGGTAATGGTCGCATACGTTCGCTGCTTGCTGGTCTTGATCTCGGTGGCGGTCTTGTCAATGCTCTGGGGATCGCTCAACGTGCCATAAGCCAGACCGCATGTGTACTCAATTCGTTTCAAAATCGCATCCAGCCCGTTGAGAATATTCTGTTCTCTCAGTGTCGGGCTCCACTCGTGGAAGAACCCTTCTTCTCCGATCTCAGCGGCATTCATACTGTGCAGCGTTCTGAACAGCCGGCGATGTGGAAGAACAGGTTTACCGTCATTGTCTTTGTCAAAAGCTGAAACGTCCACATACAGCGCACGCTGTCCGCTCTCAAACTCCCAAAGCAGGTTAGACCACTGAACATCTGCTTCTTTGATTAGGTCAACTGCCCTGGAGTAACAAGAAACACCCAGCGGAGAAGTCGGGTCAATGTTATTTGCCAGAGGAAAACGAAAATATGCGAACAGCGGGCGCTCAATCCCCGTGATCGTAGCTTCCGGTGTCAGGTCAGCCCATGCCGGTATTTCAGTCAACGGAACCTGTTGCCCCAGCGTGTCTTTTGTCGAACTTCTGAACGCCAGGTTCCTGATCTGGTAGCCGCCATCAGTCAGGTTGTGGTACTCAAGCCGGGTGTAGTATTTATCGCCAACCGTTCGCTGGTCAGCGAAGATGCAAGAGGTAATATCCCCATCCTCATCAAACGCAACCGGATAAAACTGGTCAGCCTGAACAAAATCAACGGCTATGTTCTCGCCATCAATGTACGGCTTCATCACCAAACCGCCCTTAGCCGATCCAAACTCGATCTGCTCCCGCAACTTTGGCATGATCCGCTGCTGGAACTGCTCAGATAAATAATTTGCCCGGGAGCTTCCGCTAACTTCAACCTTTAGCTCAATTGTGGTCGCATTTGCTAACTCGCCGGCAATCGCAGCCGCAAGGTTCATGCTCTTTATCCCGTTCACCAACCAGGGACCCTTATTTACGTACATCAACGTCCACAATTGCAGCGCATCATTCATTTCTGCATTCAGCGCTACATCAACGTTCAACGCCCTTTTTACGTCTGTTTGTCCAATCATCTTTTTTATAACCTCACGTATCCAATTCAAAATTCTGCTGAACATATCATTGCCCTCTTCGCCGCCAAATTTTATTTGTGGCGTATCTCACCGCATCGATAAAGTGGTTATCCCTGTCCGGGTACTCACTGATGAAATTACCGTCTTTATCCTGCTCCAACTCATAATTGATAAACTCATTCGCCGCATTCGGAGCACGCTCATTGTCAATCACAATCGCCGCCAGAGATTGCAGCCATTTCATGGAGTACTTCACGCTGTCAGCGCCTTTTTCAGCTCCGTAACAATTCAAGCCATACTCCCTGTAATCCGCAACGCTCTTTGGTTCTGCGCTATCAGCGATAATCATGTCGTCAGGCTGCACCTTCTTTTCTTCTTTTAGCGCCTTAGCCGTGTCCCTGTTCGATGCTTTCAAAGCGTGCAACTCATCGAAGATGTATAGCGTCAACCTGGCAGCGTCATAATGGCACTTCACCCAGGCGTACGGATCCGGGAAGTATCCCCAATCATTACCCATCAAGATACGGTCAAACTGCTCGATTTCTTCGTCTGTGATCTTGCGAAGCTGGACATTGTCGAACACCATACCGCCCGTGCCGTTCACTTCGCCCAGGTACTCATGCTCGTATGCTTTGGGGTTGATCAGCTTAAGGTGTTCAGCTTCTTCCACGAACACCTTGCCCAACCAGCGAATACGGGAACCCAATTGCAGGTATGTGCTCTTATGCTGGTACTGGTTTTCCTTCGGTATCTTGATGTACTTATTCGCCCAATTCGCCGCCGTTCTTGGCGGGTTGAAGCTCTTGAAGATATACGCCAGATCGCCGCCCCTGATAGCGCTCTGTTCGATCTTGCGAATCGCCTCTTCTCCGTGAAACTGGTCAAGCTCCTCAAACCACAAACCGCCAATGTAACCAAACGCCGGCTTGATCGATTTGATCTTGCCCGGTTCGTCTGCTCCCCTGAAATAGATTTTCTGTCCGGTCGGTAAATAGGTGATCTCAAGCGGACTGGTCGTACACTTGAAATCATCCTCAAACCCCAACTCAGTGAGCGCCCATTGAATTTGAGAATACACGCTATCCCTCAGCGTGTCCTTCACCTGGCGCAAAGCCAGCATGTGCATATCTGGGAAATTCTTTATCAGATAGACGAACATCAAACTGATGAAGCTGGACTTTGTCGAACCCCTGCCCCCGTATAAAACATATTCTGTGTGTCGCTGCTCAACGATATCATCATAGACATCGATAAATGACGGAGCGATAACGCTGATCGGAAGGGAGAAGGATTTGCTTTCACTACCACTATCCTTCATGTCGTTTTCATCCCCAAAAACATGGTGATGCTTTCCCATGTTGGATAGTGCGCTTGTTGCATCGTGCAATTCGATAGCAAGTCCGTTTTTTGTATCTGAGAACTTCTTGACCCTGAACGATAATTCTGGGTCAAGAAGCGCATCAGTGTTGATAACAGCTTTACGAACAAGGTATCTTGTTGAAATAACTTCTTTTTCGGATACGATTTTTGTAAATTTCTCTTCGTCAATAATTTCTTCAGTAGGTAAAGGTTCTTCTGTCCATCGTTGAGCCTCTTTGAAAAACGAGCGCATCTCATTACGCCCGTGTTCAGAAATTCGCCCCAACACCTCAACCTGCCCCATGATCCTATCGCGCCAACGTGCTTCTGCCTCAATAGTAGTTTTCTCAGTAAGGTACTTATCCCATGCCTCTGCGCGTTCTTTCCATCTCCATTCTTGGTGAGCGCGAACCCAAGAACCAGCCGTCCGGTTCGACCTTTTTCTGCCTTTAGCTTCCCTGTCATGGTTACAAACAGAAAGTAAACTCCTACCAGCACCCATGAGTTTATATGAGCAAAACCGCTGAAACCAGCGGTTTGACTCACCGTCCTGTTGATCCCAGGGCATCTTAACATCGGTCATTACTACTCTTACGAATACTCAAGAAACTGAACGAACAAACCAGTAGCCGGGTTCTTCCACCGCATAGCCGCCCACTGGTGGTGTCCAACCCGAACCCATGTAGAACCGTCAGCGGCTATTTCTTCCTCCAGCACAAACACATCCTCAGAAGGCAACACCTTCCCAACAATCGAATAGTTTGTACTCGGCTTTGAACGGATATTCAGCCAGCTATTCACTTCGCTGGTCGGCTTTGCTATTCGCACCGGATAGGTTTCTGGTTCTGGTTCTGGATCAGGCTCATTCGGAACAGGCTCAGGTTCTTCTGGATCCACAGCCGGCAAACCAAATTCAGCAATCGCTTCCCACGTCTCAGGTAAAAACTTCTTCGCATGCTCCCACACCCAGAAGTTGAACCCGCCCAAACCCAACTCGGTAGCCGTAGCCATAAACTCCCGCACCTGGTCAACGGTTGGTCTCCAGTATGCCTTTGTCGTAGGGTCAACATTGAAGTTGTCAACGTAAGCCGCACCTGTTGGGATAATCGGACGTTCAGGAAACTCCTTGAACTCTTTCACAGACCGGCGCAACTGAGCACCAGCATCTTTTGCGTTCACCCAATACACCTGCGGCATGTTCACATTCACCCTTGAAAGAAACTCCTTCCAGGGAAATTCACGATGAAGAGACGGCCACCTGTAAGAACTCAGCGCCAGCGTCACATTCGGAAGTGCAGCCCTTAGCCGGTTAGTGTACGTCACCGCCTGGCTGGTCTTATTTTTATACTGGCTCTCTGCGTCAATCACAAACCAGGTCAAACCCAATTCGATCATTCGGCTTATGGCAATGTTGGCTTCTTTCTCTGGGTAATCACCGTACACATACCCCCAACCCAACACCTCCACGCCCTCAGCTCTCAGCGCATCAATCACCAGCGGAAGAGATGGAACGTTGTTGACTGCATACGTGCCATCCGTAATCTTGATAAGCACATGCCCCAATCCTGCTTCACGGGCAGCACGCGCAATAGAGTTAGGATCACCTCCTTCCGTTTCAGCGATGTTCCAGATGAAATAACCTTTACCCAGGTTGTGCATTATTTTTTCTCCTGCTTGTCGTTTTGCGACCGGCTTCAATGTCTCTCAACACCTCCATCTCAATCGCAGCGTGTTGGTCAAACTTCACGTCAAGGCGCTCAACTTTGTCCACCAGCTTCTCTATCACATTTGCCAGCTTCGTGTTGGCTTCCGTGTCTGCCTGGCGTATCGTTGTAAAAAAATGTCGCCAGTCGTGGTCACGCTCCTTGATAAACTTGAGAAAGATCAACACCACAGCCACAACAGCGCCGCCCGTCCCAAGATTTACGAGAGTTGCAACGGTTTCCCCAGACATAGGCATTTACCCCGCCAATGTCTTGATCTTCTCGTTCCCAATCTTCAGCGCATCAAATACAGCCTTCAAAACAAATCGGTATATCAGGGTCGCCAAACCGAAAATGGACGAGATCACAGTCAAAACAACTCCAGCAAATGCCAATACTCCGCTCATAATCACATCTGGTTCACCTGTGAATGATGGGAGCTCTGGCAAAGTTGGTTTTAGCCAGATCACAGCAACCAGCAAAGCAAGCACAAAGCAAATAATCATTACCGTCTTTTCATTCCAGACCACGCCAAACCAGGCGGCTGCAAACTTCATCACCTGTATCAGCGCCGGTATCAGAACAGATGACAAAACGATCACCAGGGTTTCATCAATACCCACTGGATCATCCTGCTGGAACGGCGCAAATGCGCTGATGGTAAAAACCATCACCAGCACAAACAAAATCAAAAACAGCTTTTTCACACAATCCTCCTTATGGATAAACCAGAAAAGCCCGGCCAACCTGCATAACAGGTCAGCCGGGCTCTCATCCGGTTGTTGCCCCGCAAAGGGCGAGCTATTCAATTACCCCCATTATAGCAAAATAACCTTTTTTTACAACTTCCCTTATAACCTCCAACTATCTGCCGGGCTTGATCGCCTGTGGATATCCTGAATATCCGAATTAGCCATCTGAATATAAACCTGAACAATCGCCCAACTTGATAACCCAAGAATAGATTTCAGCGTAAACGGATCACCTCTGTTTCTCAAATATTGAACTGCCATCGTGTGGCGCATTCGGTGTGGGTGTGCATTCTGAACGCCCACACGTTCACCCAACGCACGGATCAACTTTCCCAAATGGTTAGGAGTAAAGCGAATACACTCCATCTCTTCCCCGCTCAAGAACAAGGGTTCATCGTGTTCAGCATCTTTTCTTTCTTTCAGATACACCCAGAGCGCACGCCTGGCAACCTTTCCAAAATAAACCATTCTCGGACGTGATTTGTGCGAACTTCTGAACGGCTTGATAATCACTTCTCCGGTCTCCAGGTTTACATCCTCAATGTTCAACCTGCACATCTCCCCAGCACGCATACCCGTATCCAGCAGCAAAAGCAAAATTACCCGGTCTCGCTTTGCGGTAGCTCGCTTCATCTGGAAAATTCGCCGGTTTCCATTTGTATCTGCAACGCGTGTATATTCACAGCCCTTTAGCATCTTCTCAACCTCAGTGAGCGAAAACGGCTGTATCTCCCTTCCCTTGCCAGCAGGTTTTTTGATCGTCTTGTCTGGTCGCACGATTTGAAGATCTATTTCTGCCCAGGTAAAAAACGCACGAATACAGCGATGCACCATCTGAACAGAAAGAACAGATAATTTTCCATTTCCAAGTAACTTCGCAAGGTAAGACCGTAAGTGTTGCGTTCCTATACTTTCCACTTCTGGATCACCCAACTCATTGCATAGCGGAACCAGTGCCCATTTGTAAATTGATATTGTGTGTGGACTTATGCCTTCCGCAGCCCTTGCCAGATAAAACCCCTGTAAAGCGTCCGATAGTTTCATAACAGATTAACCCTCCAGTAGAAATAATTCTTCTACCAGAGGGTTATTATCCCAAAATGATGTCTATGTATTCGTGCCTGTAGTGGGCGGAATAGGGCTCGAACCTACGACCTCATCTGTGTAAGAGATGCGCTCTGACCAACTGAGCTACCCGCCCA
>CAYRRA010000220.1:0-6513 GCA_964426355.1 uncultured Anaerolineaceae bacterium | reverse complement strand
TAGTGAAGTAATGTGTACTAAAGCGGATGGATGTTGTTAAATTCATATTGAGAATTGCTGATCCTCATTCCTCTCGCTTGTGGTTGGTGTTATGATTGGATAAAATTGAGAAATAATCAGCCTCGAGGATGTCTGTTTCTCAGGCGCTATTTCTGAGAGGAAATTTGGAAATCCGATATGGACGGTATCATTAAAACCGTAAAAACCCTTTTCGTTTTACTCCTTTTCGTCATCCCGGCATCCTGTACGCCCGGGGAGACGGTCGTGCAAACCGCTATTGCTCAAACCCAGGCAGCCGCTCCCACAGCTACAGCGACCGGGTTGAGCCATGAAGCCCTGGTTGCAACCGCTGTTGCTCAGACACTGCTTTCCGAATCTGCTGCGGCATCCACTGCATCCGGTTATCAAATCCAGACCGCTGTCGTCCAGACGTTGACCGCCATCGTGCCCACCCCAACGCACACCCCACTGGTTTCACCGACCCCGGTAACACCTACCCCGACCATCACCCAAACTCACGCACCGTACCCGACCATCACCAATACCCCGGAGCCTTTTGTTCCCAGTGGTCCAATCACGCTGCAGAGCCTTGCAGATGGCGGCGACAACAAGGTATCCGTCAACTGGCAGGCGGAGGGTAGTTTTTTGGGCGGATTTTGTGTTGTGTGGTCATCCACCAATTCTGAACCGACCTACCCGAATGACTACTGGCATCGTTTTCCAGATGGTCACACACGCAGCGCTGTGGTGGAAGTGAACATGAACGTGAACTATTATTTCAGAGTTTGTGAGTTTGACTTATCCGGGAACTACTGCAAGAATTACAGCAATGTTGTCCAGTTCAACAACCAGTAATTACTTTTCCACCAATTCATCTGGGCTTATGATGAATACGTAAAAAAAAGAGGCTGCTCCGGGTTGTATCAGGCAGCCTCTTCATTTTGTTCTCCAGAAACTCTATGCGGGTGGAGCGTAATAGGGATTGGTTCCGCCGGCATGGTCGGTCGTGTCGACCACAGCGGAGATGGCAGCCACGTTCTCCTTGATGACTTTTTCAATGGTGGTTTTAAGGGTCATATAGGAGTGCATACAGCCGCGGCAGCCGCCGCCCATCTCGACATACGCTGTGCCGTCTTTGACATCCAAGAGCTTGACCCAACCATTGTGGCTTGCCAAACCGGGATTGAGTTGTTGATCGATGACGGTTTGCACGGCATCTGCAACGGGTTCGCCCCATTCTTTGGTCTTGGGAAACAGGCTCTTGCCGGGAGGCGGGATGATTTGAAAACCTTCCTCGTCAAACTCCAGCCGGGCACCTTCTAAAAACTCTGCTGTTTCAGGGTCGATCACCAGGTTGTATTCTCCAGCGCTCTGAAGGATGTCATCGGGGTTAACATCTTCGGGTCCTGTAAACATGAGTTGTGTCTGGTAATTCTTCCTTTGAATGCGAACACTCAGATCGCTGCGTTTATTTTCGTGGATCATTTCCAGAAACTTTATCCGCGCTTTTTCACTGAGGGTGATAATCTCTTTGGTCTCTTTTTGTTCCATATATAATTCGCCTTCCTGTGATTTAGACAACCTTTGTCCATTATACCGGTTTTTGTCCGCTTCTAAAAAGACTTTTGTCGGATTTTTGGTTTTTGTTGCAGTTTGGTATCTCAACCTGTTTTAGAGACACTGGCTTACTTGCACCGTTGACTGTCGGAACAGTCACTGAGGCGCGCTTTTGTGTAAATAATCATGTCGATTTATGATTTCTTCAATAACATGTGATAAGATATCGGTCAGTACGTGTAATCAGGAGAAATCATGTTGAGACACCCCTCCGCCTTGTCCAGGTGGATCATCGCAATTATTATGCTTGCCGGTTTGTTCCTGGCAGGCTGCGAGTCAAATCGCCAGACTGAGGCAGTTGGTACAGAGTTGCCAGATGTTGCAACGCCCAATCCAACCAGTGAGCCGGAGCCCACCCCCACACAAACGCCTGTCCCTGGAAAACTGGTCTTGATTGCCAATTCCCCGGCAGGAACGCAGTGGTCTGATGTGAAAAGCAAAGCAGCAGAACTGGCTGCTTCCTCCGGTTTGACCTATGAAGAACGCGCCTCATTGCAGGTGAGTGAGATCAGCGCAGATTGGAAAATTGTGATCCTGCTTGCCTATGATCCGCTGCTTTCCGATGCACTGACTGCTGCGCCGTATGTTCAATTCATTGTGTTCAGCGAGCAGGAATTAGGCATGGCAACACATCTCAATGTCATCCGGGTGCGCTGGGAATACCAGGCATTTATGGCGGGCTATCTTTCTACCATCATCACACCCGATTGGCGCATGAGCGGGCTGTTCCCGCCGGGAGAAACCGGAACTCGACTGGAAGAAGCTTTTCTGAATGGGGGACACTATTATTGTGGTATCTGCAATTCCATCCTCTCTCCTGTTAAGCGTTTCCCACTTTCCGGCTTTATTGCAGCAGATGCCTCTACTGAAGCGTGGCAGACAGCGATTGAGACGCTGAGGAGTAATATTCTATACTCTTTTTACGTTGCCCCTGAATCTGCCAACCCTGAAATGCTGGTTTACCTTGCTCAAAGCGGGATGGTGCTGGTGGGCGGAGAAACACCCCCCGATGAATTGCGTCCACGCTGGGCAGCAACAGTTAAATTGGATTTTGTGGGTGCACTGGAGCAAATCTGGGCGATGACATTAGAGGGTGAAGGGGGGAATGTCGTTGACACCCCCGTGTTGATAACCGATGTTAATGAAGACTACTTTTCACCCGGCAAGCAGCGACTGGTGGAAGAAACGCAACAGGAATTGTTGGAAGGTTGGATCGAACCATTGGATGTGGATATGTGATCTCACATCGCATCCTGCTGACTTTTTACAACTTCTCCAGGCTCGTGCCAGCATGTGCACCGGTGACATAAATTTCAGGCTGCAAGCCCGTGCTTACCCTGTACTGTTCCGCAACGCGCTGAACAAAGACCTCCACATGGTTTTGCTCTACTAATGCCATTGCACAACCGCCAAAACCGCCGCCGGTCATACGCGCACCGTAACAACCGGGCTGCGACTGGGCGATTTCTGTCATGCAATCCAGTTCTTTACACGAAACCTCAAAATCATCCCGCAGGCTGGCATGGCTCTGGCTGACCAATTGTCCGAACCGCTGCGGGTCACCCTGCCGGAGGGCTTCAACCGATTGCATCACACGCAGGTTTTCCGAGACGACATGCTGCGCCCGTCGGAATAGAAGAGCATCCAGCCTGTTTTTTTTCTCAATCAGTTCATCCATTTGCAAATCACGCAGAGCTTTCACACCCATTGTGGCGGCTGCCTGTTCGCACTGCTGCCGGCGTTCATTGTATTTGGATCCCACCAGCCCGCGCCGGGTTGCGGTATCAAGAATCACAACCAGCATCGATTCGGGCAAAGGCACCGCTTCAAACGCCAGCGAGCGGCAGTCGATCCATAATGCGCTGCCATCCTGTCCGGCGGCTGAAATCAGTTGATCCATGATACCGCACTGGGTGCCTACCCACTGCCGTTCCGCTTTTTGAGACAATTCGGCAGCTTTGACCGGCTGCCATTCAAAGCCTGCGCTGAAGGTAAAAACCCTGGCGGCGGCAAGCTCCAGCGCTGCTGAAGAGGAAAGCCCTGCACCGATAGGAACATCGCCAGCGACCACCCCCTGCCAGCCGCAAAGCTCAACGCCTTCCTGTTGATATGCCCAGGCTACACCTTTGATGTATTCTCCCCATCCAGAGGGTTCCCTGCGCAGGTTTGAAAGATCGAAATCGAGGCTGTTTTGAAAATCCTGCGAGTGCAAAATCACGCGGCGATCAGCGCGTTTTGAAAATGCGATAATAGCTGCCCGGTTGATTGCCATGGGCAGCACAAAACCTTCGTTATAGTCGGTATGCTCTCCGATTAAGTTTACCCGCCCTGGCGAACGGGCAAGCCATGCCGGATCGCAATCAAAAGAATGCTGGAAGGCGTTTACCACGCTGTTTTTCAGGTTCATTGCTCCCCCCAATAGTGAATGTCTGACAGGCTGCGTAACCGCTCGGCTGCCTGCTCGGCGGTCAGGTCGCGCTGTGCCTCAGAGAGCAGTTCATAACCCACCATGAACTTCCTCACCGTGGCAGAACGCAGCAACGGAGGGTAGAAATGTGCATGAAGCTGCCAGTGTTCGACCTGATCGAGATACGGAGCGCCGTGCCAGCCCATTGAATAGGGGAAAGAGGTTTGGAAGAGATTGTCATACCGTACCAGCAGTTTTTTTAGTATTTGCGCCAGGCTGTTGCGTTCAGGTTCTGTCAGTTCTGGCAGGCGTAGAACGTGCCGGCGCGGTAACAACAGGGTTTCAAAGGGAAAGACTGCCCAAAATGGTACGACCACCACCCAATCTGGGTTTTCAAGCACCACGCGCTCGCCAGCTTTTATCTCTTCTGCCAGGTAGTCTTCCAGCAGCGTGCGTGCGTGCGTTTCAAGATATGCCCGCTGTGTGCGGTCTTCACGGGTGGCTTCGTTGGGCAACACGTCTTGCGCCCAGATTTGCCCGTGTGGGTGCGGGTTGGAGCAGCCCATCATGGCGCCTTTGTTCTCAAAGAGCTGTACCCAGGCGTATTCTTTTCCCAACTCGGCGGTTTGCTGCATCCAAACCTCAACCACCTGACGGATTTCCCACGGCTGCATCTCAGCCAGCGTCAGGTCGTGGCGAGGGGAAAAACAAATCACCCGGCAGGTGCCGTTGACAGGCTGCGCTTTTAGCAGGTTTGTTTCTGGAGCAGCAGTTTGCGTGAAACCCGGCGTGAGCGCGGCAAAATCATTTGTAAACACAAAAGTGTTTTCATACGGCGGGTTTTGCAGACCGCCGGCACGCGCATTGCCAGGGCAGAGATAACACTGCGGGTCATACTGCGGGTGGTTATCGTCTGCGGTTTTTTCAACCTGCCCCAACCAGGGGCGTTGTGTTCGCTGGGGTGAGACCAACACCCATTCGTCTTTTAATGCGTTGTACCGTCTGTGGGGATGCTGGAATAAGTTTGTCATACGTTATGAAAAATTATAACATTTTCTAATGTTTTACATCCAATCTTCTGCACTCGTGAAACACGGAGGGGGTTCTCAGCATCTAACCGCAGTACCCGTTTCAGATGATTCTATTCTGCTCAGATGTTCCAGTAGGAGTGTATTGAAGAAGGATGGGTTTTCCATGTTGCTGGTGTGTCCGGCGTTGGGGATCAGCGCATATTGCGCCTGGGGCATCATCTGCTGAAAACTGGCTGCATGCTTCTGCATATTTTTGCTTTCATATTCGCCATTGAGGATCAACACGGGCGCCGAGAAGCCTTTCAGGTTTACACCCCGATAGCGAATGACCATATCGTAGATTTTCGCCATTTCCTGCGTGTTGAAGGAGCGCATACAGTTTTCGATATATTTGCGGGAAGTTTCATTGCGTCCAAACCAGTTTTCACCGCGGCTGATGCGCGCAAACCAGAATGCAAAATCGGTATACCGACGCGCACCCATCATGCGCACGCTGGGTGCAATGCTCCACCCGAACAAATACGTTTGCAATTTATCACTGCATGTGAGTGTCATCGAAGCAGCCGTATCGCATAGAACCAAGGTTTTTACCCGTTGCGGGTACAGCGCGGCAAATTCCTGCGCAATCATCCCGCCCAACGATAGTCCGACAACCGCTGCCTGGTTGATCTCCAGTCCATCCATCAGTGCGCAGAGATCTTCTGCGAACAACCGGGTGGAATAGCGTTTCACTTTCGAACCACCGGTTTTCCCATGACCACGCAAATCGTAGCTAATGACGCGATAGAAGGGAGAAAGGGATTTCGCCTGTGCTTCCCACATATTCAGATTAGCTAACGCACCATGTATCAATATAAGTGTTTCTCCCTGCCCTTGCAGACGGAAATGCGTCTCGATATCATTGGTTTTTTCAAAAGCCATTCCCTTTCTCCTCCTCCTATGGTGGTTCGTAAAAAAAGGTATTTCAAATGTGCGATCCTTTTGCGATGTGGGATGATCTGGATTGTTCAAGGCTGTATTTCAACGACCACACCATTATCCGCCCAGTTGTATACCGTCTCTGCGGAGGGCAGGTCTAGAATGATGCAACCGTAAGATGCTTTACGCCCGAGCACGCTTGCCCAGAGCCGCACACCGCTGGAAAGCGTGGGCAGACCGTGAATGCCGTTCCAAAAACCGGGCCAGCCCTGGTAGATGCCCATGAAATGCGGCATGTGGAGGTCCCAGACCGATGCGTATGCATTCAGTTCGTGTGTTTGCACCTGGTAGACACCCGGCAGGGTGGGTGATTCATCCATACCGGTACTGATGATATATTCTTTCAGCAACTCGCCGTTTTCGTATGTCCACATGCGCTGCTGTGTAATGTTTATGACAATGCGTTTGTGTGCCACAATCGGCAATGGCAGCATCTCGTTGCGCGAGGGGATCACCAGCGTTTCACCAGCAAGCAGATTT
>CAYRRA010000219.1:0-6531 GCA_964426355.1 uncultured Anaerolineaceae bacterium | reverse complement strand
AGCCAGGTACACCTGCCCGAGCACATTCACCACCTGCCCGGCGCTCCACCCCAAGATCACGCCGCCAATACCGCCAATCAAACCGATCCCGGAGGCTTCGCCGAGGAAAATCGCCAGGATCTGGCGGTTGGTGGCACCCAGTGCCTTCATCAAGCCAATCTCGCGCGTGCGTTCCAGGATCGACATTGCCATGGTGTTGGCAATGCCAATCGCGGCAACGAACAGGGCAATCGCCCCAATCCCGCCAAACCCAATCTGTAGAATGACGTAAAAACTGTTGATACCCTGGATGTAAGATTGCGGAGTATAGGCACTGAAGCCCATTTCGGTGATCTGCTCTGAGATATCCAATGTCTGTTCAACATCCGCCGATTTGACAATTACCATGTTGTAGCCATCTTTATTGCGGTTAATCCGGCTGTTAATCATCCATTCGTTCCAGCCCGTCATCTCGTCTAACCGAATATACATCGACCAATCCGATTCGCCGCGTGTCTCCGCAAGAACACCCACCACGCGCAACTGCACGGTTCTTCGAATTTCTTGACCTTCCTGATCGTATTTGAGCAGGGTAATTTTTAACATCTGATCGTACAGCTCCGGCGGTGTGTACTCGGTTGCACCCGGGCGGGGACGTGGGTCATAAAAGTTCATCGCCACTTGTGCCCCCACCACTGCCGTACCGCGCTCCAGAGTGAGTACGCCCTGCTCCGCTGTCAGACCCAGGTCAGCCAGGTCATCCGTGCCAATGCCAATCATGTTGAGATAGCCTTCCAGTTTCTGCAGCTCAATGAGTGCCCCGCCCATCAGATAATCGCGCGGCACCACCGCTTCCACACCAGGGATCTTATCAAACTCAGCCAGCACTTTATCTGTGATCGGGGCAAAAACCGGGTTGCCTCCCATCCGAAAAGTATCCTGATAGGTCGGGTAAACCTGGATTTGCGTCAGTTCGCCAATCCCGTACAACTGCGAAGTGGCGTTCCGTTGCAAACCCATGCCCATCGAAACCAACACGACAACAGCAGCCGTGCCGATGACCACACCGATTGCCGTCAATGCCACCCTGCCCTTACGGCGTCCCAGGTTGGCAAATATTAATAAAAGCAGGTCAATAAATGACATAGCTGCCTGCCTTTTACGGACCTTTCCTGGGCACAGCCTGGACCGGAACACCTTCCTCTTGATAGTAGAATTCATCCCGCATCATTTCAACCGAGAGTTGATTGCTGCTGCTATCCAACCCAATCAAACCCTTAATGAAACGCCACAGGATCTGCCAAAAGCTTCCCTGCACCGGTTCAGGTTCCATGCCATATCCTGGTATCCCCATTTCTTCGGGATATTCCATCATCGGCATTTCTATCACCTCAACCACCAGTTCTTTGGTGATGACCTTGGGCTGGTTGAAATCATCCACATAATCGATGGTGATGGTCAGGGCAACAGTGCCTGCCATATCCGGCGTCAAAAAGGCATCCAGGGTGAGGTAACCGCCCGAGTCCAGGTAGCCAACCTGCATTGTGTTGTTTTCAAGCATCCCATTCGATGCACTGATTGCCATGTTCCCCAGGATGACGCTTTTTCGCCCCATGTTGACAATCTGGATTGGCAGGTTATTCATCTGGTAGGTAAACAACTGCCCAGGATCACGGTAAAAATTAACATCAATCATCGGAACCGATTGAACCAGCAGGGTAATCACCTGGTCATCCACCAGCGTCTGACCGCGTGCATTTTGATAAACGAAAGAGATTTTCAATGTATAGGCACCCGGGTTGGTGGATACATTGACAATCAGTGATTGCGCTGCGGTGAAAACCGCATTCACCGGGATATCACCCAATGCCTGGACGTTGGATGATCCCAACGGAGAGAAGTTTTGAAAATCACCGCCGGTTGCAGAATACCCTCCCCCAGGTGTATCGGTTCCATTGACGCTGCTTAGCGCAGCACCACCCACCACCATGTTGACATCTCGCGCATCCTCGTTGCCGACATTTTGAAACTCCAGGATCAATTCGAATTGCGAGCCGGGTTGCAGAATTTCGATATTGGTTTGCGAGCTGGTCACCAGCAGGCGCGGACGGTTGACGGTGACGGTGGCGGTCGGTGTTGGCGTTGTTGTGCTGTATGCACCCAACGGCTTCAAGCCAAGAGTCATGCTAAAACTCTCTGTGAAAGCCTGGTTGGTGGTATTGGTATAGCTTAAACCAACCCCCTGCGATGCATTTCCATACCCCCAGAGGGTCTGGCTGGCAATAAAAGTTTGCGAGACCTGCTTGCTGCTGCCTGCGCCCACTTCACCCACGGTGAGCACACCGCCGGTGTTCAGCGGCAGGAAATCACTGTCTGCAAAGGTGAGCAGCAGGTTCATCGCGCTGACCTGCCCCTTGTTTTCAACGGTGATTTTTAACGTAAATTCCTTACCGGGTTCCACCGGGGAGGGGTTGGTTTCGTAACCGCTGATCACCACTACCGGGCGCACGTACGAGGGTTCAGGCGTCGACGTGTTGGCGACCACCGTCAGGCTGCCCGTCCAGTTAACCGTGGTCGACTCCTGAACGACTGAGACCGTGTAGGTTCCGGCTGGAGTGCCCTGTGGCACAACCGCCGTCAATTCCGTGGCGGAAATAAATGTGGTAGCCAAACCGACTCCATTCAGTCTTACCTCCGCACCACTGACAAAATCGGTGCCAGTAATGGTGATTGTACTGGCTGCCGAGTTATTCACCGTGCCGGGTGAAACCGCGTCCACGGTAAATGCGTGAACCGGTGTAACAAAAACCACAAATTGCAGCAAAAAAACGAGCGCTGCAACGAACATCCAATTTTTCTTCATGCCTCATCCTCCTGTTTGAGAGGGGTGTTATTTTCTTGTGCTGCTCCGCCGTTGTTGACCACCTTGCCATCCAGCAAGCGGATGACGTGGGTAGCGTATTTCACCAGGCGGTTATCATGGGTGACGACCAGGATGGTCTTTCCGCTTTTATGAAAACGGCTCAGCATATCCAATACCGCATCGCCGCTTTTGGTATCCAGGTTGCCGGTGGGTTCATCCGCCAGGATGATTGCCGGGTGATTGACCAATGCACGCGCCAAAGCAACGCGCTGCTGCTGACCGCCAGAAAGCTCATTGGGGCGGTGAGACGCCCATTTGCCCAGTTCAACCTGTTCCAGCAGTTCCTGTGCAATCACATTGCGCTTACGAATGGGTGTGCCATTGAAACGCATTGGAAAAGCGATGTTCTCCAGGGCGGTCAACCCAGGGACCAGGTTAAAAGATTGGAATACAAAGCCGATGGTCTGCTGGCGGTAGCGAGATAGCTGGTTTTCATCCATCTGGTCGATATACTTGCCAGCCACCTGTATCCTGCCGTTGGTTGGGCGGTCTAAACCACCTATCAAATGCATCAGCGTGCTTTTTCCCGAACCGGAAGGACCCATCACCAGGCAAAACGAATTTTCCTCAATGGTCAGGTCAACACCTGCCAGTGCATTGAGTGTATTCGCACCCATTTGAAAGGTACGGTACAGACCTTCGGTCTGAATAATCGTTCCGTTCATACGCTTTAGAAAAATACCTGCACTGCCGTGACGCTGTTACCCAGCATGGCGATACCGTAACCGGCAAGTGCTTTGAACAGTAAAATCACCACCATCGTGAAGGCGATCCCGCCAACTGTTTTAACCAGCGATGCTTTTCCCGCCATGGCTCCGCCCATTGCCAGCAAAACCACCTGCCAGACCCAGTACAGGTCGATCAATCCCAGCAATGCGCTCAGGAACAGGCTGCCGTTCCCCCCGCCGGCAGGCGCAAACCCGGAAAGCCCCGGTGCCTGGATCAGGCTGGAACTCGCCAGGACGGCGATCAACCGCACCAGGTTGCGCAGCGCGATGGGAACACTGCTCCAGGCGATCAGGTTCATGATGGTCCCCGATTTGACGCCGCTGCCAACGGCGGTCAGGCTAAGATACACCAGGCTGCCCACAATCAGCCAGCCCAACCAGACTTTTGCCAGGGCGACCATGCCTGGCAGTACATACAAGAAAGCCGAGCCAGATGTGGCTTCCAGTGCCTGCATAAACTGCTGCTGTTGTTCGGCGGAATAATACTGAAAATATTCCGGGAGTTGCGCCGGGTTGTCAAGACCAATGCGTTGTTTGACAAAGCCATTCGCCATTGCCAATGCCAATGCTGTCAGGCTGAGCGCAAGCAATGCCGGCAGCCAGACCGCCTTTTCGGCTTTGACGATTTGGGCAAGCGCCCGGCGCGGCATAATGAGGATCTTCCACAGCCACGACCCATCGGCTCGCTGCTGCTTGTTGTTATTTGAGTTTGTTGTATCTTCAACTGCCATGAAAAAAACTCTCCCTTGTTCAAAAAAATCAACACAATCTCAACCTGCAAAATTGTGGTCAATCAAATGGAATCATAATCCAATCTTTGTCAAGTGGCAATGACCTAAAAATGGTGTTAAATCTTTTCTTAATCTCATGATGATGAAAAGGTTAAATAGAAAAAGACCGATCATATTTAATATAGACGAAGAAAAGCAAAGAAAAGTTCCCTAACCCCCTTCATCGGGTCAATTTCAAAAACCTGTGACTGCCGCTGGTTATTGCATGAGGTGAACTTTGCCCAGTTCCAGCAGTTCATTGGGGGTAACAGCCACCAGGATCGGCTCCCCGTTGCCGTTCGTCAGGCGCAGTGATTCCTCCGGTGAAGGTCCTGCGAGGAGGATATAGGTCTGACCCGGCAGGTTATAGATGCAGAAAACGCCCCTGCTGGTAGCCTGCGTGTGGGGGTGAATGTCCGGCTCGAGCACATAATACCCGCTTTCGGCGCTACCGGTGTACTCGGCTGCGTACACAAACAGGCTGCGGTTTTTCCACTCAGGGGGGATGCGATTGATTTGCCCGCAGGCTGCATTTTCACCCGGTTGAAGGTCGATGGCTTCCGACGCACTGCTCCCGCAGGCGCATAACACACCCGCGAGCAGGCAGAACGAGAGGAGAAGACGTAAACGGGTCAAAGTAATTTCTAGGGAGTGTGCTGCATTCCGATATAGCTATCGCCCTTGAACATCACACCACCGGAAGCATTCTGGAAGCGCTTCGTCACCAGCGCCATCACCGCCACTGGTTGGCTGCTGGAGACCATCACCGCGCCTTTGAAATCGCGGTTTTCCATGCTCATCAAACCAGGTATAGTGTTCGGGCTGATTTCCACCATGGCATAGCCAGGGATGGAATAGTTCTCGGTAACACTGCTGCCATCCCGCCGGTAAAAGGTTGCGTCCACCGATCTCAGGCTGCTGTTGGTGTTCATGATGTACAACGTGGTCTGAAAATCCCACTGGCTGCTCGACCACTCGACATACGGCAGGACGATATTATTGGATCCTGTCGACGCTGAAAGTGTAGACGCTGCCACTAAACCCTGGTCGTTGGTGGTTTCAACCACTACAACCACATTTCCCGGCGCAGATAACCTGGCACTCATTTGTTTGCCTGTGATCGCACCGGATGCCGGGCAGGTGAAAGAGTAGCGCTGATTGTCTGCAATATTTGTGGAGTTGACCTGCTGACCCGGCAGCAACGCGCTTCCTGTGCTGTCGTAGTATGTGATTGTGACATTGTTAATATTTATTGGACTGCCGCTCACATTTTGGATATGCAAAGTGGTGTTCATACCGGTGCGCCCGTAATTGCAAAAGACAGCCGGGATGTTGATCGTCGTTGATCCACTGACAGCCCCCTGGTAACTGTAAGCAATCTGATCGTTGCTGGTCAGGATATTCGCAACGGCAGCCACAACCTTATCGCTGCCAGCATCAATCATGACAGATCCGTTAAAATCCGCTGGCAGACCGGACACATCCGTTGTCAGGAAGACCTCAGACGACTGCGGTTTGATGTCGTTAATTGAATAAGAAGTTGTGCTTCCATCGGAAGCTCTGATAAATGTCAAGTTTACATTAATTGCAAACGTTTGAATATTCTGTATGCCGATGCGGGAGACATAACCGCTGCCCTGGCGATAGACCAGCGGCAGGTAAAACGTACTCCCCGCCTGATCGCTGTTAAAGAACTCCAGCATCATCACGCCGTACGGATCCCCGCTGCTGCTGGAGATTTTGTAGATGGCGGGCATATTAAAATTGGAGCTGAGGACCGCGGAGCCTTCTGTTCCTGGAGTGGCTCCAACCAGAATTGTGCCGGAGTAATGCGAGTTGACGTTTAACTGGGTGGGTGTAAAACCGCTGCCCCCCTCAGGGTAATAGGAAACCGTCAGTTCACCGTTGCTTGCGGTCGGGTTAAAATAGGCAATCGCAGCCGACCAGGTGCTGCTCTGCTGCGGGTTTTTTGCCAACACTGGCTGCACGGCTAAAACCAATGCCAATGCCAGGCAGAGAAGTGTCAGTAAGAATCCGACCCGTTTTTTCATTTTTACGACTCCTTAGTAAACAAAACAAACCTACCCATTCATTTTATTATATCGTACTCAAAGTGCCTGGTTCCTTACAA
>CAYRRA010000218.1:0-6573 GCA_964426355.1 uncultured Anaerolineaceae bacterium | reverse complement strand
CATCCATTGCGTTTATTTCCTTGCGCAGCCTGGGCAGGCGATCGTAACACAGGTTGACGACGATGCGGTACAGCCAGGTGCGAAAGGCAGAGCCGGCGCGAAAACCCGGCAGCGCCTTCCAGACGCGGATAAACACTTCTTGCGAGAGGTCTTCGGCTTCCTGCGGGTTCTGCACGATGCGCAGCGCCAGGTTATAAACATAGCGGGCGTGCAGGTTGACCAATGCTGCAAATGCAGACGCGCTGCCGCTTTGAGCCTGTTGGATGATCTGCTGCTCTTGTGCTTCCACGAAGTTGTCACCTTGCCTCTAGTATCTTTGACTGTATTTTAGCGGGAAAGTTTCATTTTTTGTGAATCTGAAACTTTTTCCACGGATAACCGTCAAACCAGATAAGAAAACGATGAACGGAGTGGATCATTTATGAAAAAGAAAAATTTGCCGATCATTCTTGTGGTCGGTGCTGCCCTTTTGATCGTGATGGGATTGTGCGCGCTCACTGCGGTGGGCTCGCTGACTTACCTGCGCAAGAGCAACTTTGATTGGGGTTTGCTGCGTCCGCAGGATATCTCTGCAAAGGTGACGGAAGCGAAGACCATCGAGGTGGAGGAAGGCACCGAATTGGAGCTGACATCCAGCGCCGGGAACGTGACGATTATCGGCAGTGAAACCGGCGGTGAAATTGAGGTTCAGATGGTCAAGACTGCCTGGCGAGCCACAGATGAAGAAGCTCGGGAAGCAGCCGAAGCTCTTCAGGCGAGCTTCACGGAAACGTCCGGAAAGCTGATCATCGATTACAGCATCTCGTCTCGAACGAGCTATCTTTCCAGTTCTGGCGGCATAGACAAGATCGATTTCACCATCCACGTGCCAACCGGGACAGAATTGAACATCAAGACCAGCTTTGGCGCCATCAAGGTGTCCAACGTTTCGGGTGAGATCAACCTGGAAACAGATTTTGGCAAGGTGAGCGTGGAAGATGTGCGCGGTGGGGTGGTTGTGAAAAACACCAACGGCGATGTGATCATCCATCGTGTCAACGCACCCGATGGCAACGTGGAGGTCAAATCTTCCTTTGGATCGATCGACATTGAGGATGTGGAAGCAAAGACGATTGACCTATCCAACACCAACGGCGATCTGACCGGCGAGATACTCAAAGCGTCGGGCGAGATCAGGTTGGATACAGAATTTGGTACAATCAAGTTTTCGCAGCTTGAGGGTGCCAGTTTGAATGCCGATTCGAGTAACGGCAAGGTTGATCTGCGCAATGGCGCGTTTTCCGGTGACCTGACCATCCGCACTGGTTTTCAGGCGGCAACTGTGGTGGATGTGGAAGCAGCGAATTATACCATCACGGTTCAAAATGGGGATATTACCCTGGGTGGGGCGCAGGGTGTGCTTGACCTGCGCTCAGACTTTGGCAGCATTAAGGTGACGGAGGCTGTCGATGCCCGCCTGGATTTGCACGCCGGTAACGGCTCGATTCGTTTTAGCGGCACGCTCGATCCGGATAGCACTCACATAGCAGAGACCAGTTTTGGTGATATCAATTTATCCATCCCTGCCGATGTGAACCTGGATATCTTGCTGCAAACTGAGTTTGGAAAAGTTCAGACGGAACTGCCTGTTACGGTGAAGGGTGACCTGAGCGAGACAAAAATGACCGGAACGATTAACGCCGGCGGACCACTGTTGACCTTAAAAACACAAAACGGAAATATCATCATTTCTGCGCTCGCAGATAACGAATAGGAGAAAAAATGGACGGAACATTGATCGCATTAATCTGTACGGCTGGTATGATGCTGACGATTGTATTAGGAATCCCTTTTGCTTTTCTTTCATACCGCCGCTGGCTGAGCCACAAAGAGACGGTTGCGATGGTCGAAAAGGGGCTTGTACCCATGCTGCCGGAAACGCGCAACGGAAAAGATGCGCTGCGTTGGGGTATCGTGATTGCTGCGCTGGGGGTAGCGCTGTGCCTGGGTCTTTACCCGCTGGGATTTGTGATCAAAGGCGGTTTTCCGCTGTACTTTGGTCCGTGGATGCTGATCGGGTTGATCCCGGCGTTCTTCGGAATGGCGTTGATTGTCATCTACCTGGTAACCCATGCCCGCAAGGCGAAACAGGCAAAGGAGCAGGAAAACGAGGTGTTTGCCGGGCTGGATGATGAGGTAAAAGAAGAAGACGGAAAATAATCCTGGCAGGGGACAGGGATGCCCGCTATAGGGCACGGGGGTTTCAAACTGGACACAATCCCCTTCCTGCTGAACTGAAGGCTGTCTGAAAAGGCAGCCTTTTTGTATGGAGGGAGAGAGGAGAAATGAGAATAGAGAAAAGTAGCCAGGTGACACGATTGGCTTTGTGAGTTGTGACAGGTGATTGGTAATCGGGCACCCATCATGACGCGGGGTTGTGGGCGGGGGCATTAGTTTTCCCTGAAGTTGTGGCAGGTTGCTGAGTCTCAGAGATAGCCGGATTTATCCGGCGTTGTCCGTTAGCTGGGGGATTTATCCACAAGAGTGGATTTATCCCTCAGCGATGTGGATTGATCCCACGGCGTGGAAGAGAGGAGCTTATCCCAAATCGTTAGAGATCCATCTTCATCCGCCGGAGGATAAATCCTTCCGGCTGACAAACAGCGCCCCTTCGGGGCTAAGGAGGGAGCAGGTCTCATGCCTGCTCCCTCCCATCACAAATTACCCATCACGAATCACTTATTACCCATCATTACTCATCAAGGAATAAATCTCCTTATTAATCAACGCAGATCGATGAGCATTTCCTGCATGATGCCAAAGATCGATGTGGCATATTCCCAATCCTCGCTGGGCGAATAGACCACCATTTCTAAAACGCGGTCTTTGTCCGGCAGGAATGACACCTGGTAGGTGGTCAGCACGCCTGCGGCGTTTTTACATTCACCGCGCATCGATTCCCAGCTTCCGGCGAGACCCTTCATGCGCTCGCCCGGCTGCGGTGTATCGCACTCGGTGAGGTTTATCACAGCCAGCTCATCCACCTGCCAGGCTGCCAACAGTTCCATTGGGTCGGCAATATCCATGATGGAGAGAACCATGCCGCTGCTGTCATCGGCGGAATGGAACCAGAGCCCGTTTGCATCCGGCGGACGGGTTGGTGCAGCCCAGTCGTGCAGAAACATGGTATGCAGACCCAGCTCGATGTGTTTTTGCCAGATTTCTAAAGAATCGAGAAGTCTTGTAAACACCTCGTCCATCTCGTCCCATTTTTCATCGGGCGCGTACCAGAGGAATTGCATCACATCCTGCGGGCGGCGGACGAAAGTGGTTTGTGCCGTCAGACCGCCCCCGTGAGCGATGCGCGTGGGGGTTTCGATGCGCGAAATGGTTACGGGTTCGCCATCTTCCCAGGTTTCGGGGGTAAAGCTGACCAGTCCGGTGATGGCGATATCGCTTTCGCCCCATTCAGCCAGCAGTTGTGCCGGGTCACCGCTGAGTTCCAGTTGAATGACCATACCAATATCCTGCTCGGGGTCTTTGACATACACCCCTTCACCAAAAGGCAGGTTAGCCGGTCCGATCCAATCACCAGGGTGACCAAAGCTCAGTTCGGTTCCCGATGAGGAATGGGACGACCAGTTTTGGGTGACGACCGGCTCTGGCGTGGGCGGCACCTCGGTGGGTACCATGGCTGGCTCGCTCGTGGCAGTTGGCAGCGCTTCTGTAGGTTCGCTGACGGCGGTGGGTTGTTCCTGTGCGGGTTCGGGCTGAGTTTCAACCTCCGCCTGCGTTGACTCCGGCGGTGGCGCGCTACATTGCGTCAAGAAAACCAGGACGATGATGCTGATTAGAATCATCAACAACTTGATACGCATTTTGATTACTCCTGTTAAAAATCTGGTGTGAATGACTGAATTAAACGGCGAATATTGGAAAAGAACGACAGAGGAAACTCCTGATAATCTAAAATTTTACATGAAATCATGGGGCGTTCAATAAAAAATGCCTAACAACTCCGTAAAGTTCCAGTGTTTATTTTAGATAGACTGCCTGGTTCTGCTTGGATCACCGATCACTCTATAAAAACAGGCTCATTCGTTTGACGAATAGACATACTTGTGATAAAAAAAAGTTATGGCAATAAAATCCCATTAACGGGTGATCTTTGTCTGGTTTGGCACGAAAAATTCGATCATCTTATCATCCATTATAACTTTTTGTCTAATACCTCATCGCACATGAATACTTGTTGCCGATTTCCATCGCTGCAATGGTCTTGCTTAACTGTATGTAAAAATATGGTGAAAAGCTCATCAAGCAAGACACAGAAACACTTTATTGGAAAGGAGGAATAAACCTGGAAGAAAACTGTTGAAACGATTTGTTGTTTCCATGCTAATTGGTTATCTAATTTTAAGGAGAAAAGAATGAAATCCAGATACCATATTCTCGTTCTTGTTAGCCTTGTGCTCGTGATCCTCATCACGTCAGCCTGCCAGCCAGGTACTGGCGCAGCAGAAGAAGGACGTAAACAACTCATTATCGCCCAGGTTGATGAACCACCAAACCTGGACTCGCAGCAGGCAAACTGGACCACCTTGCCGCATTATATGATCAGCCAGCCATTGCTCATGTTTAGCCTGGACATGTCTGAACTGGTGCCGGACCTGGCAACCTCATGGGAGATCAGCGATGACGGCTTGATCATCACCTGGCACCTGCCAGAGGGTTACACTTATTCAAATGGCGATCCATTGGACGCACAGGCGCTGAAGGATTCCTGGGAACGCTACAAAGAGATCAGCCCATACGCCGCCGATCTGGAACCGATCGTCGAGATGAATGTGATCGATGAGACCACCCTGGAAACGAAAAACTCAGTTTCTCCAGCCTTCATGATGGCGGTTCTCGCGTCCGATTATGGTTCTCCCTGGGACGCTGCTGAAGCAGGAAAAATTGGCGATGAAGCTTTTGGACGCACCCCCATAGGCAGTGGACCTTTCTACTTGAAGGAATGGGTGGAAGGTTCGCACATGATCCTGGCGCGCAATGAGAATTTTAAAACCCTTCTACCCTTTCTTGAAAACAAAGGTCCAGCATACCTGGAAGAGATAAAAATCCGCTTCATTCCCGAAGACCTGACGCGCGCCAGCGAATTAGAAGCTGGTACAGTTGATATCGTCCTTGACCTGCCGGTTTCCGAGGTAGAGCGTTTCAAAAATAACCCCAACGTGGTCGTGTACGAAACCAAGACACCCGGTTATGCTTATGTGGTCTTCAACCATTACCGTCCGCCTTTTGATGATGTCAAACTACGCATGGCTGTATCCATGGCGATCAATCGGGATGAACTCTTGAAGACACTGGACAACACCGTTGAAGCCCAATATTCCTACCTGGCTCCAGCGATGCTGTGCTACAGCGAAGAAATGCAGCAAAAGGCAAAAGATCAGTATGCGTTCAACGTAGAAAATGCAAAAGCCATGCTGGCAGAAGCTGGTTGGAGCGATACTAATGATGACGGTGTGGTGGATAAAGATGGGCAGCCATTGGCAGTAACGCTGGTTAACAGCTCGGATGATGTCCGCCGGGATAAGATTGGTCCTGTCATCAAAGCTCAACTGGAAGCCATCGGCATTGCAGTAGAGATCAATATGTACGCAGGCGGCGCTGACCGCGAGGTCTTCCTTTCCGGCGATTACGATATCGGTTTGAACCGCACTTCCTGGCCCGATCCAGACATCCTGACCTATATTGTCGGTTTATCCGGTGACAATTATGCCCATTATGCCAGCGATGCAGTGGATGCCAAACTGGAAGAAGCCCGCTATATCATGGATCTTGATGCACGTACCGAGAAGTACAACGAAGTACAGCAAATCCTGATTGAAGATGTGGTCTTTGTTCCGCTCTATTCGCCATTGAGCTATTCTGGTGTTCGAAAGGAAGTGAAAGGTTTGGTTTACCACACCAATTACGGTTTGATTTACCTTAATGACGTCACCATCGAAGAATGAGCGTAAAGTAGTACATACGAGCAATATTGCTGGACGATCGTTTGCTCGTTTTTCGTGAAAGCAGGATTGCCCTCTCCCCACCCTGATCAATGGATTGGGGAGAGGGTCTTGAAATTGGAACCCATGCAGGAGGCAGACATTGGCAAATTCATGTTTCCATCCAGGGGAGCTTTTTTTGATAAGGATTGAAAATGTCAGGTATGCGTAATTACATCTTCAGGCGTGTTTTAGTTGCCATCGTTGTGGTTTTTGCTTCAACATTGATCGTCTTTTCGATTCTTTACCTGACGCCAGGTGACCCTGTGCGCATGATCACCGGTTCCACCCGCATCACTCCTGAAAAGATTGAGGAAATCCGGCGTGAGTGGGGACTGGATCAACCGCTGCCGGTCCAGTATATCCGCTGGGTCGGCAGGGTGATGCAAGGAGACCTGGGTACCTCCATTGCAGCCAAGCGAGCCGTTGCGGGCATGCTTTTTGAAAGATTGCCATATACCCTGATGTTAACGGTTACTGCGCTCTTTTTGGGTGTGATAATTGCTTTACCGCTTGGCGTGATTTCCGCCGTCAACCA
>CAYRRA010000217.1:0-6577 GCA_964426355.1 uncultured Anaerolineaceae bacterium | reverse complement strand
ATGCTGAGGACAGGAGGTGATTGACCATGTCTGGGATCATCGAGAAGTTTCGTTCAGGAAAGTCAAAAAGCGCAGAAAAAGCCAAAGAACGGCTGCGGCTGGTTCTCATCCATGATCGAACCGATTTAAGCGCTGCCGAAATGGAAAACCTGAAAAATGAATTGATTGAGGTCATCTCCAGGCATGTCAATATTGATCCCAATCTTGTCAAGATTGATATGAACCAGGAAGGGCGTGAACAGCGTCTGGTGGCGGATATCCCGATTAAATCCGTTGACCGTAAACGAGCAGGATAAAGAGCCCACTGGCTTTTGATGGAACAATGAAGAAAAACATCTGGCAGAATTTCGATTATCTTCTATTTGGAGTCGTAACCCTGTTAAGTGTATTCGGCGTGGTGATGATCATTTCTGCCATCGCGGGAGCTGTGGGTCTCCTTGAGAACATCAATCGCCAGATCATTTTTGTTGCCATGGGTATTTTTGTGATGATCGGTGTAGCCATCATCGACTATCGGTACTGGGCATCATTGACACATATCATGTACCTGGTTGTGATTGTGCTCTTGCTGATCGTTTTTGTGTCCGGGATTGTACAGTTCGGTGCAGCGCGTTGGCTTGATTTGGGTTTCATCCCCATTCAACCCGCAGAACTGGCAAAAATTGTGATCATCCTGGCACTGGCTGATTTTTTTGCGAAATCACAAAAAGAGCCACATGATTTACTGTGGATTATCAAAAGTCTATTAATCACTGCTGGTTTTGTGGTTTGGATATTATTACAACCGAATCTCAGTACCTCGATTGTCATCATGGTTTTATGGTTCGCGATGATTTGGCTAAGTGGACTACACCCCAAGTATTTATTGGTTTTTGCAGCCGTAGGATTGGTTGCAGGTGTGTTTTTTTTCCTATTCTTGATGGAGGATTACCAGAAGGTTCGGGTGGTTCAATTTTTATTTCCCGATCCGAATGCCCGTTACGGTGAAACATACAATGTTGAGCAGGCATTGATTACAATCGGTTCCGGAGGGTGGTTTGGGCAGGGGTATGGGCAGGGGACCCAGGTTCATTTGAAATTCCTGAAAGTCCGCCATACCGATTTTATTTATTCCGCGATGGCTTCGGAGATTGGGTTTGTTGGTACTGTCATTGTTATGGCTTTGCTCGTTTTGGTTGTCTTTCGATGTTTGAGAGCTGCCCGTCTGGCTACTGATCAGTTTGGGGCATTAATCGCGTATGGGTTCGCGATTTTGATTTTTTTCCAGGCAGCAGTGAATATTGGCGTTAATTTAAATGTGATTCCGGTTACCGGTTTGACCTTGCCTTTTATCAGTTACGGCGGAAGCTCGCTTCTTTCACTTTTGCTGGGCATTGGTCTTGTAGAGAGTGTAGTTGCGCATCGTGAAACTCGATGACGATTTTCATTTCAGGAGCAAAGAATGATTTCAAAACCACCCCGAGTACGTATGGCGCCTTCCCCAACTGGAAAATTCCACCTGGGAGGTGCAAGGACCTCATTGATTGATTACTTGATTGCCCGTCAAAGTGGCGGTCAGTTTATTATGCGGATTGAAGACACGGACCAAAAACGTTATGTACCCGGAGCGGAAGAGCAGTTTCTGTCTGTTTTACATTGGCTTGGTTTGAACTGGGATGAAGGACCCGATGTAGGCGGTCCATTTGCGCCTTACCGTCAATCAGAACGCAAGGAGATATACAGACAGTACGCCCAGCAGTTGATTGACATGGGACAGGCATATTATTGTTTTTGCAGCCCTGAGCGTCTTAATATGCTCAGGCAGGAACAACAGAAGAATAAGCAGCCACATCAATATGATGGAAAATGCCGATCACTTTCGCGAGAAGAAGCAGAACAGCGAATTGCCAATGGTGAAAAATATGTAATTCGTTTTAAATCTCCGAAGAGCGGGAATACAACTGTACATGATTTCTCTCGTGGTGATATCACGGTTGAGAACCAGACGATTGATGATTTTATCCTGGTTAAATCGGATGGATTGGCAGTGTACCATCTTGCGGCGATGGTAGATGATCATCTGATGGGAATCACACATGTTGTGCGCGGAGCGGAATGGTTAGCTACTTTTCCCCTCCATGCGCTCATCTATCGTGCTTTTGGTTGGGAAGAACCGGTCTGGTTGCATCTTTCGCTTTTCTTGAAGCCATCTGGCAAAGGGAAAATGAGCAAGCGTGATGCGGCAGATTTTGGAAAAGATGGATATTCTATCTATATTGAGGATCTGAGAGAGTTGGGTTACCTGCCCGAAGCGGTGATCAACTGGATTGCCTTGATGGGGTGGAGTTATGACGATCATACTGAGTTCTTTACGATGGAAGATCTCATTGAGATATTCTCAATTGAACGACTAAACCCCTCACCGTCCGCCATCAATTTTTCTAAGCTGGATCATTTCAATGGATTGCATATCCGCAATAAGCCGGTTGAAGAACTTGCGCGATTAATCATGCCCTTTTTTGAGAAAGCCGGTTACAAACCTGCGTTGGAAAAATTGATCGAAATCACGCCATTGATTCAGGAACGGATTGTTACTCTGGATGATTCTGTTAGTTTTGGCGGTTTTTTCTTTGAAGACACAATCCATCCATCTTCCGATGAATTGATCGGGAAAAACATGAGCAAAGAAGAGACCGTTTTGGTCTTAAAGAAAGTTCGTGAAGAACTTGCCCTTTTGCCAGATATTCAACACGAAACAGCAGAACCAGCGATGCGGGAATTAGTGGACAATTTGGGGTTGAGTGCAGGGCAGGTATTTGGTATAATGCGCATAGCTATTACCGGGCAAAAGGTCAGCCCGCCTTTGTTTGAAAGCATGCATATCATTGGACGAGAAACCGTTTTGCAAAGGCTTGATAATGCTGTGAAACAACTGTCGAACGGGTAGGGAAGTTTATTGCCAAAAACGTGAATTTCTGGACATTTTTTGCCAAGACTGGTAAAATACCCAGGTTGTTCGATTGCGGCGTCGTCTAATGGCAGGACAGCGGGCTCTGAACTCGTATGTGATGGTTCGACTCCATCCGCCGCATTTTCTTACTCTTCCCCTGACATTGGTTCTATCGGTTCTGTGTTGTTTGCCGGTTGACCAAAATCAAGGGGATTTTCTTTTAAGGTGAGCTCGATTTCTTCCTGTAGTTTTCGTTTATTTTTACGATCTCGGATATCTTTTATTGACGCGATTAATGTTTTGGTCACCTGCCCGGTGATGGATTTTAGCTTTTCGTTAGACAACCTTTCGCCTTTATCAAACCACAAAACCGCTGCATAGCCCATGGCGACTGTCGTTGAGGCGGCGATAGCGGCTGAGAGAATCCACCCTGGGATACCACCCAATTTGCTGAGCGAATAGAACAGTGTTCGTCCCAGATAGCCTAACCCAAAGGTTACGACCAGTTCACGAGCGCGTTTAAGATCGATTTTGTAGTTGTAAATTCTTGCCACACTTAATACCATGGAGGTTTGGTTGGCAAGCAAAGGGACAAAATCAATGATTGGAAGGGGGGTTAGTGCGATGACACCTGATAAAGAAGCTGAACTGACAATGACGCGCCAGGCGAGCTGCCAGCGGTAATTGGGCATTGCCTGACCCAGAGCAGCCATGATTCCTGGTTCTGCGATGGCAATTGCTGTGAGGATACGGGAAAGGTTTTTTGCATCTTTTGCAGAAACTGCAATGATTTGTTCTGGTTTAAGCTCAAGGTTCTCTGCGGTGATTTGTATGATGCGGTTGAGATCGGGTTTTACCAGGTCTATTTTGTTCAAGACCACCACATAAGGTTTTTCAAGCGATTTCAGGGTTTCAAATAGCTCTTGCTCCGTCTTTTTAATCCCCTGGATGGCGTCAAAAATGATAATCAAAAAGTCTGCTTCTGCAGCAGCGAGAAGAGCTTTTTTTCTTTCTTCTTCTCCCAGGCTTCCCACTGCATCTGCACCGGGTGTATCAATCACGGAGAAAACGCCAACGCCAGCTTCTTGATTTTCCCTGGTTGTTCCGGGTATAGGGCTGACTTCTGCGTGATTCTCTTTCTCTTGGATAAACTGGTTATAAAGAGTCGATTTACCGACATTTGCAGGACCCACGATGGCAACACGATGTTTTCTCCCCAGGGTAACCTTTGCTTGATCTCCAGCCAATTTGACCAGTAATCGCCACAGGTTGGTTTTGCTGGGTATTTTGTCAATCAAGCTTACAAGGCTGTTTTGCTCGTTTTCTGGTAAAGCAGACCAGATTTTTTTGATATTCTCTTGTGTTTCGCTTGGAAACCAATTGATGAAATCACTTTCCTGGCTCATAGATGCCTTTCTTTCAAACGTAATCCTAATAATTATCTTACCATACCTGAAAACAAAACACCTCAGAAACTTGTTCGAGGTGTTTTTATTTTTTTATTTTGGAACACAGAAAAACTGTAATTCTGTCCCAAAACAAGGAGAGAAGAGATCTAATAAAATTAGGGAAATAATAATCACATACAGCGATTAGTATTCATCTTCTCCATCATCTAACCAGATATCTTCATCCTCTTCTTCTTCGACATCGTCCCAATCTTCCAATTCATCGGTATCCTCATCCCAGTCGTCTTCAGGCAGGATATCGGAGGAAGGGGTGAATGTCATGCAGCCTTCATTCGGATCAATTTCAACTGCCGCTGCAGTGCAATAACCCTCATCATTAAAACTGCAATCAATATAGTGGCATCGAATTCTTGGCATCTAATTCCTCCCATGTTGGGGATAGGTAAGGGTAGTAAAATATACCCGGGAAAATTCGGGAAGATTTTACCGCATACACGAAAAACAGTAAAGGTTATCAGGATAGCAATATTTAACCAGGTTTAACCCTATGTGTTTCTAAAATATTGGGTAAATTCTCGATACGGTTTAACACACGGCTTAACTGCTCAATATCCATTACCTCAATAACAAGGTAGACTGTAGCCAGGTTGTGGTTGATTTTCAGGTTAAGGTCAATGACATTAATATTTTCGTTGCTTAATACATTGGATACATCGCTCATCAGTCCCTGGCGGTCATACGCTTTAATCTCTATGGAAATTGGGAACGTTCTTGCAGGCTCGCCCCAGGAAACGCGAATCAATCTTTCATTTTCGGTTGTTCGGAGGATGTTAGGGCAATCTTCTCGATGAATGGTAACACCTCTTCCACGGGTGATGTATCCAACAATACGGTCTCCTGGAGCAGGATTGCAACAATGAGCAATGGTAGTCTGCATACCACGCATTCCCATCACGGTAACGGCATTCCCATTGGTGGTTGTCTTGGAAGTGGGTGGTGCGACTAACAGGGGGTCTTCTTGTTTTTCGGTTTCTGACAACCTGTGGATGATTTTGCCAATGGATAGGTCACCGCAGCCAACGGCAGCAAAAAGGTCTTCTATTGTTTTATATTCAAAAACAGAAAGGATGGTTTCAAAGTCGAAATCTGTGATCCCGAGCCGGCGCAACTCTCGGTCAATCATCAATTTTCCCTGTGTCACATTTTGGTCATGGTTCTGTTTTTTGAACCATTGCCGGATTTTAGAGCGTGCTCTCTGGGTATTTACCAACCCCAGGCTTTTGTTCATCCAATCGCGGCTTGGACCCCCTTGTTTTGACGCCAGTATCTGCACCTGATCGCCCGTTTTTAGACAATAATCGAGTGTAACCAGTTTCCCATTCACTTTTGCCCCACGGCAGCGATGACCGATTTCGGTATGCACATGATAGGCAAAATCAATGGGGGTTGATCCTGCGGGCAAATCAATGATATCCCCTTTAGGCGTGAAGACATACACTCGGTCTTGGAAAACGTCCGTTTTCAATCCATCGACGAATTCCTGAGCGTCTTCCACCTCCTGACGCCATTCCATTAATCGTCGTAACCAATTGATGCGCTGCTGGTAGGTGTCTTCAAGTTTGCCGCGTTCTTTATATCGCCAATGGGCAGCGATCCCATATTCGGCATTTTGGTTCATTTCAGGGGTGCGGATTTGCACCTCAAGAGGTTTGCCATCTTCATACAGGACGGCAGTATGCAGGGATTGGTAGAAATTGTCCTTTGGCGCTGCGATATAATCATCAAATTCCTGGGGTATGGGACGCCAGTGCGTATGAATTACACCTAATGCTGCGTAACACATGGGAATATCTTCGACTATGAGGCGTATTCCTCGCAAGTCTCTCACCATTTCAAATGGTTCGCCTTTTTCCACCATTTTCCGGTAAATGGAATAAATGTGTTTTGGGCGACCGGATATTTCAGCTTCGATCCCTGCTCGTTTTAAGATGCCATCCAGGTTGGCAATGATATCCTTAATCTGATTCTCACGTCCCGTTTGACTTTCAGTCAGGTTATCTGCGATTTCTTTGTATCGGTCTGGAAGGAGGTATCGAAAGCAAAGATCCTCAAGTTCCCATTTTATTTTCCACAAACCCAACCGGTTGGCTAACGGAGCAAAAATATCCATCGTTTCTTGAGCGATTGCAATGCGCCTATCCTCTGGCAGGTAACTTAACGTGCGCATGTTATGCAGCCG
>CAYRRA010000216.1:0-6592 GCA_964426355.1 uncultured Anaerolineaceae bacterium | reverse complement strand
AGGTCACGCCCCAAGTCGGAGAGTTGCTGGCAGTGCTCAGGGGAGAGATGAGCCGTGGGGCTCTGCAGTCCGCCCTCGGTTTGCTTGACCGTAAGTCCTTCCGTGAGCGTTACCTCAAGTCAGCCTTGGCGGGGGGCTTGATTGAGATGACCATCCCGGATAAGAGAAACAGTCTGTTGCAGAAATATCGGTTGATTGACAGGGGGCGCCAGTGGTTAGGAGCTGTTCAAAAATAATCTAGACTTTTTCTGGCATGGCTGGCACATTGCAGGTTATGCACGAGAATAAACGAATGCTCCTCAGGCAACAGGCAATCTGGCCGCATCTTGATGAAAAAGGGCGTAGGCTGTGGGCGGCTTCCGAAGCTAAAGCCTATGGTCGGGGAGGACTCAAGCTTGTTCACGCAGTAACAGGCCTGTCGCGTAGTGTAATTGCCAAAGGTATAAAAGAGCTTGCATTAGAATCCCCCATTGCAACCACTGGCCGGATTCGTCGCGCAGGTGCAGGGAGAAAGCCCCTCAAGGAAACGGGCGATGCCTTGCTCGATGCGTTGAAACAATTGGTTGAAGTTGGGACGATGGGTGATCCAGAATCTCCACTTTTGTGGACAACGCAAAGTCTTCGGAAGCTTGCCTCGGCCTTGCAAGCACGCGGCCACAAGGTTGGGCATGTCACGGTTGGAGCATTGCTTGCTGAGCAGGGCTATAGTCTTCAAGGCAACAAAAAGACCCTTGAGGGAGCTTCTCATCCGGATCGGGATGCCCAATTTCAGTATATTGCCACACGGGCGAAGGAATTTCATGAGAACGGACAGCCTGTCATCTCTGTAGACACCAAGAAAAAAGAACTTGTCGGGCCTTTTAAAAACAGCGGAAAGGCCTACCGACCCAAGGGCGATCCGGTAAAGGTCAATGTTCATGACTTTATGGACAAAGAACTGGGCAAAGTCGCACCCTACGGTGTATACGACTTGAAGCATAACGAGGCATGGGTGAACGTCGGCACGGATCATGACACGGCGGTTTTTGCTGTGGAAAGCATTCGCCGTTGGTGGAATATGATGGGCAAGGAAAGGTATCCTGATGCTACGCGCCTGATGATAACGGCTGACAGCGGTGGAAGCAACGGTTCCCGAATAAGGCTTTGGAAAGTTGAGTTGCAGAAGCTCGCCAACGAAATTGGCTTAGAGATTCACGTCAGTCATTTTCCACCTGGGACCAGCAAATGGAATAAAATAAAGCATCGGCTATTCAGCGCTATAAGCTTGAACTGGCGTGGCCGTCCGCTTGTTAGTCACGAGGTTATCATCAATTTGATTCAATCCACAACAACACGCACGGGGCTGAAGGTTCGTGCAGCTTTGGATACGAATCATTATCCGAAAGGGATCAAGGTGCCTGACATCGAAATGAGGGCTCTCAATCTTCATACGGACTCCTTTCATGGCGATTGGAACTATGCCCTCAAAAAGCATGCTTAATTTTTGAAAGCATCCTAAGAAGGGAGAGCCGAAGTTCGATGTCCTGAAATGGGTCAACATATTGGTCTCCAATGCAAAAGCCTTCATACTCGGGACCTTTCACGGAGTCATGAAGAAGCATCTGCAGAGGTATTTGGACGAGTACTGCTACCGCTTCAACCGCCGATACTGGCCTGGGCAGGTTTTTGACCGCCTCTTGCGCGCCTGCGATGGCTCGTCCACCGTCACCTATGCGGAGTTAAGGAGATAGTAACGCCACCATATGGATGAAGCGACCATAGTTTTTTGTTGGATGCCTTATATAAACAAATTGGGGTATGCACTTGACTCCTGTAAGTTTTGTCCACAAATTCCTGATTGATGAAGGAGAACCTCCCAAGGACACTGTTCGAACTCGAAGACCGATTCGGGACTGAGGACGCATGCCGCAAGTATTTGTTGCAGCTTCGCTGGCCTGATGGCTTCTATTGTCCTCGTTGCAACCACGATGGGCATTGGGCTCACTCGAATGGCTTGCTTGAATGTAAGCATGCTTTTCTCAGGCTTCGGTAACAGCTGGGACAATATTTCAAGACACAAAAAAGCCTCTTCGTCTCTGGTTTCGTGCTATTTGGCATATCACGAGCCAGCAATATGGAGCTAATGCACTTGGTCTTCAGCGTGTTCTTGGTCTTGGTAGTTATCGAACAGCTTGGTCTTGGATGCATAAGTTACGTCGAGCAATGGTGCGACCTGGCCGAGAGAAACTTTCCGAAATTATCCAGGTAGACGAGACCTTTATCGGAGGGAAAAAAGCAGGCAACCGAGGGCGTGGAGTTTATGGAAAATCTCTGGTGCTTGTCATGGCCCAAGTTGATGGCAAGCGTATTGGAAGAATTCGGCTTTGCATCATACATGATGCTTCTGGAGAAAGTCTGAGAAGCTCTATACGTCAATTCGTTGAACCGGGCTCGATAGTACGCACTGACGAATGGAAAGGGTACAATATTATCACAGAGGATGGTTACATTCACGAAAAGGTCACGCCACCAAACAAAAATTTACGTACGATAAGGGCTTCGCATGCGACCGAAAAGATATGGCAAGAAGTATAAGGTTATTATAAATTGAAACTAATAATTCAGTTGCCTTGTTACAACGAAGCGGGAACTTTGGCGATCGCTTTGGCCGCGTTACCGCGCCAAGTGTCCGGGTTCGATACCGTCGAATGGCTGATTATTGATGATGGGAGCAGTGACAATACAGTCGAAGTCGCAAAGGCGAATGGGGTTGATCATGTCGTGCGCCATACCCGCAACCAGGGACTGGCGCGTGGCTTTATGACCGGCCTGAATGCCTGCCTGCGGCTGGGTGCGGACGTTATTGTCAACACTGATGCGGACAATCAGTATAATGCAGAAGATATTCCCGCGTTAACGGCGCCAATTGTTGAGGGCATTGCTGATATTGTTGTAGGTGCGCGACCTATCGAGACAATCGAGCACTTCTCTCCCGTCAAGAAGTTTTTGCAGAAGCTTGGTAGTTGGGTGGTTCGTGTCGCTAGCAAGACGGATATTCCCGATGCACCAAGCGGATTTCGTGCGATGAGTCGCGAGGTGGCACAGCGGCTGGTGGTGTTTAGCGAATACACCTATACGCTCGAAACCATTATACAGGCCGGGCATAATAATATGGCGATCACCTCGGTGCCTGTGCGGGTCAACGAAGATCTTCGTCCATCACGACTGCTGAAGAGCATCCCGTCATACATCAAGCGCAGCATTGTTACCATCATCCGCATCTTTGTCATCTACCGGCCTTTCCGGTTTTTTGGAACGATCGGCGCCGTATTGTTCGGGCTGGGTATGCTGATCGGTATGCGGTTTCTTGGGTATTACTTCAGCGGTAAAGGCGACGGGCATGTCCAGTCGTTGATCCTTTCAGGGGCGTTGTTGGTAATGGGTGTTCAGACTTTTCTGGTGGCCTTTCTCGCGGACCTTCTGGCGGCGAACCGTAAGTTGCTGGAGGAGGTGCGTTTTGATGTAAAGAGGCGGGGTGATGATAATGAACACGACCATTTAAAGGGTAGGAAAGATGGCTGACCAAGGAGCTGAAGGTTTATTGTCTCCGTTCTTGCGTAAAAGAAGATTTGCTGTTGTGAGACCCTACCTGAACGGAAGAGTTCTTGATGTTGGATGCAGTTCTGGTGGGCCTGCTGAATATATATCGCCAGGCTCATACTTTGGTTTCGATGTTGACCTATTATCGATAGAGCTGGCACGCGCAAGGTTTCCATCCCATAGGTTTGAAGCAGATATGTCAAAAGTTGATGGCAAATTCGACACCATCGTCTCTCTCGCGGTGATTGAACATGTCAATGATCCATTTAGATTTTTGGCAAATCTTGTTTGTCATCTCGTTGAATCAGAGAATGCTCATATTGTGATTACAACGCCACATCCTGTTGGTCACTGGGTTCATAAGTATGGTGTTGTTGTCGGATTGTTTAGTAAGCATGCTAGCGAGGAGCATGGGGAGTTGCTGGACCGAGAACTGCTTAGCAAAACGGCTTATCGCGCCGGACTTGAACTTAAACTATATAAGCGTTTTTTGTTTGGATTCAATCAATTTGCTATTTTAAGCAGGCTAATCTATGGGAAGTCAAGTGCAAGGTTGTAGTGGGTGATGAGTAGAGGTGGAGATCGATAATGAAAATTTCATGTGGTTTGGAAGAAAACGGCATTGTTGTCGGCAATGCGTACGACAAATACGGCTCCAAAAACCCTATCGTCCGCAGGATTATGAGGGGGTTCAACGAATCGCTTTCCGAATTGGTAGTGAAAGCAAAACCAGCGACTATTCATGAGATTGGTTGTGGAGAAGGTTTCTGGGTGCTGAAATGGCAGCAACTTGGCATAGCGGCTCGTGGGAGCGATTTTTCCAAACAGGTTATTGAATTGGCACAAGCAAACGCGAGTGAACAAGGGATAAATAAAGAACTCTTTGAGGTGCGCAGCGTTTATGATCTTGCTCCTAACAAAGATAGTGCCGACCTTGTTGTTTGCTGTGAAGTTCTCGAACATCTGGAGCACCCGGAAGAAGGTTTGCGTGCTCTGCAAAGCATCACAACTAACAATATCATCCTAAGTGTGCCGCGGGAACCAATTTGGCGGCTTCTCAATATGGCACGGGGAAAATATATGGCCGATTACGGTAATACACCGGGGCACCTGCAGCATTGGTCAAAGCGAGGGTTCGTAGCTTTGGTGGCTAAATATTTTATGATTGAGGAAATAAAAACCCCATTACCATGGACAATTCTGTTGTGCCGCACAACGAGATTGAGTTGACAAGCATGTCTCCACTTTTGATAAGGTGCCTGCACTGGGTGGGTAGCGCCCTCGCAATAGCCAGCATTGTCTTTGTTGCTTTTCGTTTGCACGACTATAGCGTCGAGTTTGATTTCAACGGTTTTAAAATAGCTGACTGGGTGGTGTTGTGTTGTTGCTCGCTGGTTTACGGTATCGCCAATCTGATGCTTGCCTTCGCCTGGGGTGATTTGCTTGGAATTTTCGGCGTTAGTAGAACACGTCAATGGCTAGTGAATGTATATGGGACCTCTCAGTTAGCAAAATATGTACCAGGAAACATTTTTCATCTGGCAGGACGGCAGGCGATGGGCATGGCTGCGGGCTTGCCCGCAGGGCCTTTGGCCAAGTCGTCGGTGTGGGAGTTGAGCCTGATTTCGGTTACCGGCGGGTTGTTTAGCCTGCTGTTACTACCCTTGTTGGTGCCAGTTGCTGTTTTGCCGGGAATCGGAGCCTTTATGCTGGTGGTTGGTATTGTGGCCGCTGGCTTGTGGCGCTACATAGGTCGTTTGGTTGCCCGAGCTTTTTTTTGGTATGTGTGCTTTCTGACCGTTTCGGGTGTGCTGTTTGTGGGCGTATTGGTACTTCTTGTTTCTGAACGATCTATCTGGGAAACCGCTCTATGGGTTCCCTTGGGTGGCGCCTATGTGATTGCCTGGCTGGCTGGGCTAGTAACACCGGGAGCCCCGGCTGGTTTAGGTGTTCGTGAAGTTGTGCTGTTGTTTCTCATGAAAGGCCATATTGCTGAAGCTGATTTACTGCTGGCGGTTATGTTGGGCCGAGTTGTGACGGTAGTGGGGGATTTGGTGTTTTTCTCATCTGCGTTATTTGCAAAAAAGGCGCCGGACCATGTTGAAAAATAATCAGACCCAGCAAACTCGTGAGGTTTTTGTGCTCGCAATAATTTCTGTGCTGGGTGCTATTGGTGTTTTTGTTCTAAATTACGGCATACAGGGCCCTATGATTCAAGCCGATGAGGGAAGCTATCTTGCAAACGCAGCAGCGATAGCAGGCTTTCATAACGACTTTGCCAGCTCCTATTACGCAGGGTACTCTATGCTGATCGCCCCTGCTTTTTTGGTAGCAGATACGCCCAATACAGTCTGGATGTTTGTTAAGGCTATCAATGCACTATTACTGGCCTGCATTGGCGTGTTGCTGTGGGCGCTTTCGCGGAGATTGGCGCATAATGTCGATTTAAAGGCAAGGATTGCCGCAGTAGTGCTTGTGTCGCTCTACCCCATGTGGGTTGTGATGACTGGTTACTCGTTCCCACAAATTGCTTTTGTGTGTTTTTTCTTGCTTGTCACGCTGGCGTTAGTTAATGCTGTACATGGTGGGGCGATCATGTGGGCTTTGCTAGGCATGGCCTCTGGCATCTTGTATTGGGTTCATCCAACGGCAATCGCCTCGTTAATTGCGATTAGTATCAGTGCCGCATATGTTGCTTGGGTTCGTCGACGCTGTGGTCTGCTGCTTGCTCTTTTGTTGGGCATTGCAGCTCTGATTATTGCTTATAAATATGGTGTTGTTCCCTGGCTGCACGATCGGATGACTATCAGCGGCTCCCCGCCTAGATTACACTATCCTGGGATGGAAAGATTACTGTCGCCTTTGTTGACCCTTGATGGCTTGCAGGAGTTCTTGTCCCGTGCAGGTGGGACTATTTTCTACCTCAGTATTGGCACTGTTGGTCTGATTTGGGTAGGTTTTATTTCCTCAAGGAAAACCCCCGGCTTTGCCGGGGGACTCACAAAGTTTGACA
>CAYRRA010000215.1:0-6621 GCA_964426355.1 uncultured Anaerolineaceae bacterium | reverse complement strand
TCTCAACTCTCCCTTTTTCCCACGCAGATCATTTTTTCATCAATTTCCTGTTTAGACACCTTCTTTTCATCTGAAAGCGGAAATTTCACTTGACAAATTTCATGCCGGTGCTAGAATATATACTATAGATATATATTTTGTATACAATTTTAAGTATCTTCTCATGGAACTAGACGAACTCAGCACACTGCGGGCAAGCGATAGAATTGAACAAAAACTGCGCCAGATGATCATCACGCTGGAGCTTCCACCCGGCACGAAAGTCAGCGAAGCCGAGCTGATCCAGCGTTTAAACTGCGGGCGTACCCCCTTGCGTGAAGCCCTTCAAAGGCTGGCGGAAGAATACCTGGTGGTTGCCGTTCCCCGTCATGGCGTTTCCATTGCCGAGCTGAGCCTGACGGATTACGTCCAGTTGATCGAAGCGGTATCTCACCTGGAAAGTATTTCAGCACGCATGGCAACCCAACGCATCACGCCAGGTGAAATCCAAAAGCTGGAAGAAATCCTCAATCGTTCCGATGCTGCTCTGGCGCGGGACGACATTCTTGAAATCTTGCAATGTGACTTTGATTTTCACCACAACATTGTCCAGATTGCCCGCAACCGCTATTTCATCGACCTGGTCGTCAGACTGCACCGCCTCACCAGCCGCTTCATTTACTTGAGCTGGAAAAACGGCGGCAGTGCACATTACTCCATCGAAGAACATAAATTAATCCTTCAGGCGCTCAAAGAAAAGAATGCCCAAGAAGCAGAGCGCCTGACGTTTGAACATACGCAAAAAGCAAAGGAGCGCATCATCAATGCTCTCTAACTGGCAGGCAACGCGTCTCACCCATCAAAAACGGATTAGTGGATGGATAACACGATGATCTTTGGTATCGGCACCGACATCATAGAGGTTGATCGGGTTGACCACCTGATCAGCAAAGGTCTGCCGTACCTGGAATCCATTTTTACCGTAAAAGAAATTGATTACTGCGAAAACAAAGGCAAACGAGCAGAACACTACGCTGCGCGTTTCGCTGCAAAGGAAGCATTTTTAAAAGCGTTAGGAACCGGGTTACGGTATGGTTTATCCTTCAATGAGATTGAGATCCAGAATGACGACCTCGGTAAACCGCAAATTTTTCTTCATGGCAAAGCACAGGATCAGGTTGAACAGCTTCAAATCGACCGGATTTCCATCTCTCTTTCCCATATCAAGCAGATTGCCATTGCAGTGGTAATCCTTGAAAAATCAAACCAGTGAGAAAAGGAGTAAAGTATTATGTCAAACATCGGCTCCTACGAAGAACGCATCGCAAATTTTGATTGGGCGCTGTCCGAGCGTGAACTCGGATACAAAGCCGGAGAACCCTTGAATATCGGCTGGCATTGTTCCGACCGTATCTGCCAGATGGGTAAAGCGGATAAAACCGCCTTAATCTGGGAAAACGCCCAGGGCGAAGAAAAACATTACACCTATAACGAAATTCGCCAGTACAGCAACACCATCGCATCCTTTTTGCGCAGCCTGGGAATACGAGAAGAAGAGCGTGTCTGCCTTTTTATGGACCGCGTCCCCGAATTGTACATCGGTCTGTTGGGCATTCTCAAGATCGGCGCAGTAGCTCAGCCGCTGTTCTCTGCCTTCGGCGACGAATCACTGTTTGTCCGCCTGGAAAATGCGGAAAGCACTGCCATCATCACCCAACGGAAACACGTCTCAAAAGTGCGTAAAATCATCGACCGTCTTCCTTTTTTGAAGCATATCATTATTGTCGACCACGACGGCAAACGCGAACTGAAAGAACGTGAAATCGCATTTTCCATGGAAGCCGAAAAAGTCGATCAATTCGATATCTTCCCCACTTTCGCCGAGACCCACTCACTTCTCCACTACACCTCAGGTACAACCGGTTATCCTAAAGGTGTTAAACACGTCCACTACTCTATAATCTCGCAGTACCTGACCGCCAAATGGGTGCTGGATTTACAGGATGATGATATTTACTGGTGCACGGCTGACCCGGGTTGGGTAACCGGCACTTCTTACGGTATCATCGCGCCGTGGGCGCTTGGCGTCACACAGTGTGTTCTCGATTCCGGTTTCTCGGCTGAAACCTGGTATGGTTTCATTGAAAAACACAAGGTCAGCGTATGGTATTCTGCGCCCACCGCCATCCGTTCATTAATGAAAGCCGGGGCAGAGATTGTTCAGCAATTCGACCTTTCCTCATTGCGCCATCTGATCAGTGTGGGTGAACCGCTCAACCCGGAGGCTGTGATCTGGTCGGAAAAGGTCTTCGGGCTACCCTTCCATGATTCGTACTGGCAGACCGAAACCGGATCGATCATGATATCCAATTACCCCTCCATGCCAATCAAACCCGGATCGATGGGCAAGCCTTTCCCAGGTATCACCGCAGCCATTCTAAACACTCAAACGTATGAGCCCATTACTGAACCCGGCGTGATTGGTTTGCTGGGTTTTCGCCCCGGATGGCCCGCAATGATGCGGACATACTGGCGCAACGAAGCCACCTACCAGGGCAAGTTTAGAAACGGCTGGTATCTTCCCGGTGATCGCGCCAGGCTGGATAGTGACGGTTATTTCTGGTTCGTAGGACGCGATGACGATGTCATCAACACCGGCGGACACCTGGTCAGCCCATTCGAGGTCGAATCGGCGCTGCTGGAACATCACGCTGTTGCTGAATCGGCGGTGGTTTCCAAACCAGATGAAATCAATATGGAGGTGGTAAAGGCATTTGTTACCTTAAAGCCCGGGTACACACCCAGCGACGAGCTAGAACTCGACCTGATGAACTTCATTCGCAAAAAACTTTCTCCCCTGGCAATGCCGCAGGAGATTGAGTATGTCGAATCATTGCCAAAAACACGCAGCGGCAAGATCATGCGCCGCTTGTTGCACGCCCGCGAATGGGGCGAAGAAACCGGTGATACGTCTACCCTGGAAAACGATGAATAAGCCAGCGAATTGAAATTGGATGCGGGAAATGTTATGCTGAAAACATCAGCGAAAATCCCTGTATGAATAAACGATCATATTTAATTTAAAGGAGTTTACAAATGAAAGATATAAAAGATGTCATCCTCGAATACGTCATTGAAGAATATGCGGATGAAGATGACGATGTCACGTATGACACCCCATTGATCTCGGGCGGATTGGTCGATTCCTTCTCGATGGTCTCACTTAAACGTTTCCTGGAAGTCAAATACAAGATTTCAATCCCAGACGAAGATGCCACACCAGATGCTTTCGACAACGTCAACAAAATCGCCGAGTTGGTGACACGCTATACTTCCTGAACGGCTCGAACAGGTAAACAGCAAAAATCCTGATAACGCGGTGTTTTTCTGATAAGAAAATTTACTGCATCGCGTTAACAAAGCACCCATTGTTCTACCTGATCCGTTTTAATCCCGGGCAGAACAACCATAACTGGTAAATTTTAGTAAATGTTAGTAAGGAGAAAGCCATGAGTTACAACGATCGAGTTCGTGGAATCTATCAGAAAGAACTCAGTGATATTCAAGAAGCCGGGTTGTTCAAACAGGAACGATTTATACATTCACCCCAGGCAGCGGATATTGAAGTGGAATTTCCCACCGGGGCATCGATTAAAAAGGTTATCAATATTTGTGCAAACAACTACCTGGGACTGTCAAGTCACCCCGAAGTGGTAAAGGCAGCCCATGAAGGGCTCGACCAGCGCGGTTACGGCATGTCATCGGTGCGCTTTATCTGCGGCACCCAGGATATTCATCGCGAGTTGGAAGAGACTGTCACAAAATTTTTAGGAACAGAAGATACCATCTTGTTCCCCTCCTGTATGGATGCCAATGCCGGCGTTTTTGAAGCCGTTCTTACTAAAGACGACATCATGATCTCCGACCGCCTGGTTCATGCCTCCATCATCGATGGGATGAGGTTATGCAGCGCCGAACATGACACCTTCAAGCACAGCGACATGGACCACCTGGAGAAAAAATTGCAGCAGTACCAGGACAAACGCATGCGCGTGATTATCAGTGACGGTGTTTATTCAATGGATGGTGATACCGCCAAACTGGATGAAATCGTCAAACTGGCTGAAACATACGATGCCATGGTCTTTGTCGATGACTCCCACGCATCCGGCTTTATCGGGAAAACCGGGCGCGGCACGCATGAAAAATGCGGCGTCATGGGAAAGATTGACATCATCACCACAACATTTGGTAAAGCGCTGGGCGGCGCATCCGGTGGTTGTGTATCGGGCAGAAAAGAAATCGTTGAAATGTGTCGGCAGCGTGCCCGCCCTTATCTGTTTTCCAACGCGATGGCTCCGGTCATCATCTCTGGCGTGCTTAAAGCTTTTGAAATACTCAATCAAAGCACCGCGCTGCGCGACAAACTGGAAGAAAACGCACGCTATTGGCGGCAGGGGCTCAGTGACGCAGGCTTCATCCTCAAAGAAGGGGATACCCCCATCGTACCGGTCATGTTGTTCAATGCCAAGTTGTCGCAGGACTTTTCCCGTGACCTGTACGCCGAAGGGATTTACGCGATTGGCTTCTTCTTCCCGGTCGTTGCAAAAGGGCAGGCGCGCATTCGCACCCAGCTTTCAGCCGGGCATGACCGCAGTCACCTGGATCAGGCATTGGAAGCCTTCATCAAAATCGGGAAGAAATACAACATCCTCGGCAAAACCAAGGATGAGATTATCGAGATGTACGGTTTGTAGAACTTTCGTTAGACCCCAACCTCATAAAGCATCTCCTGCCTACGAGGAGATGCTTTCTTGTGAGGTCAGGGGCAATCTTAATACTTAGAGGTGAAAATAATGGCAACCCATTTAGAATGGCTGACCCAGGAGATTGCTTCGCTAATCGAAGCAGGGCTATATAAAGACATAAAAACAGTCAGATCTCCACAAGCAGCCTGGTTGATGGTGGAAGGAAAACGAGTCCTTAATTTTTGTTCAAATAATTATCTCGGTCTTGCCAACCACCCGCGCTTGATTGAAGCGGCAAAAAAAGCAATCGATGAATATGGCGTTGGACCCGGTGCAGTCAGGGCAATTTCCGGAACCAATGACCTGCACATACAACTGGAAGAACGCATTCGTTCCTTCAAAGGCGTTGAAGCGGCTATCTCATTTGCTACCGGATATAATGCCAACCTGGGCGCAATTGAAGCATTGGTCGGAAAAGACGATATCATCTTTTCCGATGAGTTAAACCATGCCAGCATCATCGATGGAGCACGCCTTGCAAAAGGTCGTGTGGTGCGTTTCAAACATGCCGACCCCGAGGACCTTGCGCTTCAAATCCAGCAGAATCGCGGCGCATTTCGCCACGGGCTGGTCATCACTGACGGTGTTTTCAGCATGGATGGCGATATTGCTCCGCTGGACCAGCTTTATGCCATCACCCGTGCAAACGACCTGATGCTGATGGTAGATGACGCCCACGGCGAAGGGGTGTTGGGTCGCAACGGACGCGGTATCGTTGATCACTTCAATCTGCACGGGAAAGTAGATATCGAAGTAGGTACCTTCTCAAAAGCCCTCGGGGTTATGGGTGGTATGGTTGCCGGGCGCAGAGAAATCATCGAATGGCTACGACAACGCGCACGCACCTTTGTCTTCACCTCCGCCAGCACGCCAGCCGATGTTGCCGCATGCATCGCAGCAATCGACTTGCTCGAAGAATCAGATGAGCTCGTCAAACGCTTATGGGATAATGCCGCTTATTTCCAATCCGAGATCCAAAAAATGGGCTTCGACATCGGCGGAACCCAAACCCCCATCACACCGGTGATGATAGGGGATGCATTGCTGGCGCAAGAATTTAGCAGCCAGTTGATGAAGCACAACATCTTTGCATCGGCGTTAGGTTATCCCATTGTGCCAAAAGGCAAAGCGCGCATCCGCGTTATGATTTCGGCTGAACATCAAATTCAAGACCTGGATTATGGGCTGGAGAAATTCGCCCTCATCGGTCATGACCTGGGAATCATTTAATCTTGCGGCTGGTCATGGCATGGATAAATTAGATTAACCTGTCTCCGGTATAAAAGTAGATCGCCAGGTTAAAGGAGCAAACCTGGCGATCTATTAGGAGGGAAATCCACCACTCAAACCGTTTCTACCGGTCTGGGGTAAAACCAATAAATTTGGTGGGAACAGGCACTTCCCAAACCAGTAAATAGTGCCTTGTAGATAATATACACCAAAATAATCAACAATACATTAATACAAACTAAGAACATGTATATTATCTATTTTTTCAATTTTTCGGAGATAAAGACGATAACCTTCTCATATTCAGGCATCCTGTATTTATCGTGGAGTTTAGAAAAAGAGTGTTACCAACCCGCCCCCTTTGTTATGGTGGGACGCTTCAAAAATAGCATTATGGAAAAAGAGGAACAGGATAGGGGGATTCCGAACCATTGTTCCTGCAAAGCAGGCTGACCCGGCAGCACAACAGGTAGGTTGTGGTAGAGGGGGTGAAGTTCGCAAACCACAGTAAACCAGAACCCCCCCGCAACCCAACAAAAATCTACCTCACGCTGCCACAAGCACATCTCAGCCGGATTCATCCGGCGTAGTCCCTTAGCTGAGG
>CAYRRA010000214.1:0-6717 GCA_964426355.1 uncultured Anaerolineaceae bacterium | reverse complement strand
GCATCACCCCTTTCCAATACCCTGAAAAAGAAAAGAAAAGAAGTTAATACCAGCAGGATAATCAAACCCGCTCCGCCAAATATCTTGTAAGCTCTTTGAAATTGCCATCCCCTTTTCCTTTCACCCCACCTGATGAGCCAATCAAACCCAGCCGGCATTAAAGCCCAAATCAAAGGTTGAAAAGCAGCACTGGAGTGCAAAAAACCTCCTCGTGGACCTGAAAACGGGAAGATAAAACTCATCACAACAAACGTGAACAACCAGATAAACCCAATGAGGTATACAGGACGTTTGTTTTTCAATTGAGAAATTCCAATAACCAACAATGGAAACAATAAAATCTCGCCTTGCACAAAAACCGTCGTGAGGGTATTGCTGAATACTGCTTTTAAGCGAACTACCAGATGCTCCCAAATACTCACCTCAAGCCATTTCACGGGGTTCAATTCGCTGGCAGGATAAACAAATGTCTGGTTGTAGTCGGTCATCCACAGCGTCAGGATTCCTCCGCCCTCAGCGGTTGTTTTCTCCTGGATGGTCGTGTGGAAATACCAGGGCAAAGAGACAAGCAGGTATCCGAATAAGACTGAGCTGATGGACAGCAGGATTTGGTAAATTTTCTTCCGTGCTCCAAGAAAATTGGAATCTTTTTTAGGCAAAGATAATCCTGGCTGAAGAAAAGTCGCGACAAGTATCGCACCGATAAGCCATAAAACTCCATCTGCGCGCGTGAGATGCATTAAGCCAGAGATTCCCCCAAGCAAAAGTGAGCACCAAAGCTGGCTCTTTTGCTCCTCTTTATGCATATCCATCACTAACACCAGCCAGCAATACAGTCCGCCTAGAAAGGCATAAGGTGTTATTGTGGAAGTAGTCGTCAAATAAACCATGTAATAACCAGGAACCATTGCCAACAATCCAGATATCAGGGCACCTTTCTCATCTCGAAATAACGTTTTTCCAATCCCGAAGGTGATGGGAGGAATTAATGCGCTGCAGAAAATGAAGAAGAGTTGTGCAGAAGAAAAATGAAGGTTGCCTGCGATGAACATTCCGGCAGCAGCAAGCACAGACGCTAAAGGTTTCCAATAGAGATGAGAAGGATGAGGAATTCCTTCTGGGTTATCGAGATAATTCCACAAAATCATCTCGGTCCAACCTTGACCTACCGCCAATCTTTGTCCATTCATAAAATAATACTCGGCATCCATGTACCCTGGTACCTTCAAAAAAAAGCTCGCGGCAGCAAAAAGCAACACCGCCATGATGAACAGGCATACCGGCTTTACCCACATCCTTTGAAATCGGTGTTCTGATTTCATTGAACCCGCCTGAATTTCATCACCAGGAGATCGTTTACTTGTTCGCTCGTAACCAGGCTCCAATCATCAGAAAACCAGTTCAACACAGGGTGTTCTGAAAAACCCATCACGATATATTCATCGATTGTCCGCTGAAACAGGATGAAATACACTGACTCTTCGTCTCCCACTGCTTCGGCAGCAGTGAGGGCAGGAAAAACTCGCAAAGCCATCTGCGACTCAGGTGCGAGTGTATCATTGGCGGAACCAGGAGCATCCGCCAGAAAAACTTGATGATATCCAGGGTTATACACATAACAGGGGAAATAACTCAGTTTATTATCATGAATAATTAATAAATCAGAATCGCCATTCATATCGATGTAAGATAGGGCTTCCTTGTAAGGTGAGCGCGGAAAGGAGTCGAATAAGTAAAAATTTGGAAGCGAGATTAGTGCGATCACCAGGGGCATCGCCAGAAAAGAATAGCGCACCCATTTCTGTTTTACACTCAAAGCAACAACCGCTGTGGCAGCATAAAAAAACAAAGAGGAGACCAGGAAAGCGCGCGGAACAAAAACGGGGCGCATCAGATAGGATATTCCCAATAACAGCAACGGGGATAAAAAAATGGCGGGTAAATAAATGCTTTTTTGCATGAAGCAAAGCGATTTCAATCGCACAAGGAAATAAACCACCAGTAAAAAAAGAACCAGGCTTAAAACCGCAGTCAGAGCTAACCAAAATCCTTTTAATGTTAACGAACCAAAAAATAAAATGATCGCTTGTGTGATTTCAAGAATGGATGGGCGTGGAGTCCAAAAAGCGGTTTGGATTTTTTCAATTTGCCCGGGAAGATGGATGATCCAGGGAATGAATAGCACACCCATTATTATCTGGGATCCGATAACTTTAAACAACAAACACCACTTCCGCTGAATTAACAAAATGAAATTGGGAACCAGAAGAAAAAAACCTGCCAGGTTGTGGACATAAAGTGATGATACACCAGACAGAATAAAAAATACCCATATCGGATAACCTGTTTTTTTACGTAAAAGGAGAAGGATAAAGCAATACAGATATGCAACTTGAGTAAATTGCAACAAGGAATACATGCGAATATCCTGAGCATGATATATTTGAAGTGGAGAAACCACGGCAAAAACTGTTGCCCACTTTGCTGCATTCTCGCCGGACAATTCGCGAACAGAAAAATAGAACAAAAGGATTCCGCCTAAATTTAGCAGTATCCCCAATATCCGACTCCACCAGATGGAATCAAAAATCTCAAGCCAGAAATGCAAAAGAAAATAAAACAACGGCGGCATGGTATCTGCCGCCGTACCGGAGATAATATCCGCCAGGTTTTGCCGGGCAAGTAACAGGCTAAAAGCATCGTCGTATGTGATACCGCGTTTTGCAATCCACAAGCAACGCAGTATGGCACCCAAAATTAAGATGAGAAATATTGAAACTTGGCTTTTCTTCATAAAAGAGAATCAGTTTCGTCCTCCAATAAATCGGACAACCAATCTTCAGGTGTTCTAAGAATCCACCATCGTGACCAATATAACATAACCCAGAGGAAAACAGGCAGTGGGAAAAACATGACCGGGCTTTGCTGCGGCTGATAGCCAGGTTGCAGGGTTTGAATGAAAATTACCCAAAGAAGGATAAAAAGTAAAACCAGGCACAGGATGATAAAGAATTTCCCCACATTCAACCATCTTCTTTCCCAGGCTTCAAATATCAAGACAATTGCTGGGAACAAAAGGATAAAATTCCCCGGGTCGGTTGGAATACCAATCCACTGTGAGACCAACAACGTGAGAATCGCTGCCCATAAAAACCCCCTGAAATTCCCCTTCATAGCGATTCCCCATTCAACCAACAGAACCAATGCCAATATACCCGTAATCGCCCACCCAATCCTTGCGCCAAAACTTGGCGCGATTTCCGCCAGTGCTCCCTGTAAATTGATGGATGGGTTATAACCAGGGTATCGAAGTATTTCCAGAAAGTTCTGGTAAAGCCAATCCGGGATCAACAACATTGCACTCAAAATCAGCAAAATCAATGTGGCAAAAAACCAACCGACCACTTTCTTTCGGTTTTGCCTGAGACACCAAATCAAAATAAACACCATCAACAAAAATGCCAGTTGCGGTTTGATGGTACTGAACGCCAATAGAACCCCCGCCAGCTCATCCGCTTTGTAGCGCAATGCCAGTAAAGCACCAGAAATACATAACGCAACAATAATCACCGCATTGCCATTCACAACCGGTCGAAGAGAATGATAGGACAATAACGCAAACACGAGATAGAAAGAAAAAGTGATTGGGGTATATTTCCAGTCAACCAGGCGGGCGGAAACAATTGCCAACAGCACCAAACCGACTTCGAGCAAAGTCATCCAAAGCGCTCGAGCGATTACAAAATCCTCAATCAGCGAAAAAGGCAAGAACAGCACAATCGAGTACAATGGATAAGCTACACGAAGCTCATGTTCCCCCTCAATTGCTGCTCGTCCGTAAGCAAAATTCTGGATTGCTAAAGCCGTCTCAGTACTGTAAGGACTGACTCCCTCCAAAATTAGTTTACGCGTCCCCATCCAATGGACCAGAAAGTCGTTGCCGCCAGGGTTTTGCCGGGTATACTGCAAATTACCAAAGTAAAGCCCTCCAACGACAAGAAAAAGAACGAGTACAATTACTCCCAGTTTATATAGTGATTTCTGATTTGTGTTTGACAAACCGGTCTCCAAAGTGTTGTTTCACTAAAGTGTTTTCACACTAAATTATACTGGAATAAAAAAATGAAAATCTCCGTTTCTCTCGCCCAATTACAACTCCATTTTGGTGATGTAACCAAAAATATGCACAAAATGATCGATATCGTTGAGAATCAAATGCCCAATTCAATCCTACTTCTACCTGAATTATGGAGTAGTAGTTATGACCTTAAAAATACACCCCTGATCACCCAAGCCAATCTTAAAGTACTCCAGGTAATGGCTCAAGTCGCAAAACGGAAACAAATTTACATCGGCGGCTCGCTGTTGGAGGACATAGATGGGGAGATTTTCAATACCTTTACTCTTTTTTCGCCAAATGGAGAGCAAATCGCAAAATACAACAAAACCCACTTATTTCGATTGATGGAAGAGCACCGCTGGATGAAGCCAGGCAATCAACTCATTACAATAGAAACAAACTGGGGAAAAGCAGGTCTTGCGATTTGTTATGACTTGCGGTTTCCAGAGATGTTCCGGCGCTACGCATTGATGGGATGTCAAGTCATCTTCCTGGTAGCTGAATGGCCCCTGCGCAGGGTTGAGCACTGGCGAACATTGCTGCAAGCGAGAGCCATTGAAAATCAATATTTTGTCGCTGCCGTCAATTGTGCTGGGGAGATTGGTAACGCTGTTTATGGCGGTTCCAGTATGATCATCGACCCCTGGGGAAAAATACTTTGCGAAGCGCCTCAAACAAATGAAAAAGTGATTTCAGCGGAGCTCGATTTGGATTTGGTTGAAAAAGTGAGGTCAAAGATACCTGTTTTCCAGGACCGCAGGTCAGATATTTATGGTGATTGAACACCTGCATTTTTGGTCAGGAGAACAGAATTTTCGTCTTTGTATACTTCTTTCCAGCCAGCATGTAACGCGCAGCCAATAACTGCCCTGGAGGGTGAAACCAATAAGGTTTGCGCATTCCACTGTTCGAGAATATCCTCCCAGTGAGGTGCACAATTCATCACACTTACCCATTGATGGATTATTTCATCACCGTAAAGGTCAGTTCTGCCATCAATAAAAACAGGATAATCATGCAATCGCCAGATTAAGTAACCGCCCCAATTGTATTCACTAAAAATTTCGCCTGTAGGATGATTTTCCTCAATCCAGTGTACTGCTCTATCGGGATACATCAACTCGATTTGCTCCTCAACAAACTCCTCCTGGTTGACCACCACCAATTTCACTAACCCGGTAAAAAGTAACAACGTCAGTAAAGCTCCATTGATAATTTTTTGTATTGCTGTTGATGGATCGCGTGGGGCTGCAAATTTATGAGTTTGCGGTTTACGCCTGGCAATCCAGGATTGTTTGACCTCCTCAAGGACGGGTGATAAATGCCGGGAAAATACGGGCAGGGAAACCAAAACAAATGGTGTCATATTACGGCGTGCGATGAACGCCATCGCACCGAAAACGGTTAGCATAAGAAGCTCGCCATGTTTCACTTTCAGGGGGCTAAGAGCAAGACACCAAATCAAGGAAAAAAAGTAAAGGAGAAAAAGCATTTGGACAGGCTGATGGAAATCAGGAGACGCCCACTCCGAGATTAAGTTTTGTAGCCCTTCCACACCAACCGTTTGAAAAGGAATCAACCAGGTCTTGAATCCATTTGGGTTTATGGCAGTAAGGAGGAAACTCAGCAGAGTGATTAAAACCAGTTGACCGATTTTTTTCCAGTCCACTCTGTTTGAGGATTGAAAAAACTCTTCCAGGATCATCCCGATGATATAACACCCCAAATACAACAAACCCAACACATATCCACCGTGCAGATTGCCCCACAAAATAAAAAGCAAAGGGATCGCCCATCTTAGCTTTGTCCCTTTTGCTCGATCTTGATACAGTACCAAGCCAAGACACGATAAAAACAAAAGTGAAAAAATCTGGGGTCGTGGAGACCAATATACAGATGCGACCATACCTCCAAAGACCAATAAGAAAGCATCCAACATTCCGCCTGATTTCATCAGTGGAACAACCATCCACATGCTGAGTACCGCCACCGCTGCCACAAGCAAGCTCACAAGCGAATAACTGCCCAGGCGATAGCAACCAAACAAAATAACTTGTGAAAGCCAGCTATGATTGACCCATTCTTGAGATAAGCGGGAATATGAAAATGTATCATACAACATCGGGCTGTCTTGATGAATGGTCTCTTGTCCCGCGCGCAAATGCCACCAAAAATCGCTGTCAATGGCGGTTCGAGCAGCAATGATGAAAAGCAGTATCAAAGAAATAGCCAGGAACAGGCGATGATTGGGTTCTTTCATTGTCATTTTATTATTCTTCCCTTTATCCCGGGTTTCATTGAGTCACACCTAACCCAATTTCGTCAGGACGTACGGGCAAGGATAACCCAAAGAAAATCCGGTAATCGCCAATCTTTTTTTCCTGCCATTTGATATTCATTTCTGAAAACATCTCATACAGATAGTCATCCAGCGAGGGGTTGTTGGTGGTAATATAGCTTACATTTTCAGCAGCAGAAACCCGTGAGTGATAAGCCTGGATGCGGTCATCTCGTTCGGTGTAACGCAAGTCAAGATGATAGGGAAGACGTGGAAGGTAGACCACCTTCTCGTCCGATAAAAAAGCCATTGGATAAGC
>CAYRRA010000213.1:0-6738 GCA_964426355.1 uncultured Anaerolineaceae bacterium | reverse complement strand
ACTGCTCACATTTTGACGGATATGCTGGCAGTCTCACTGGAAGCAGAAGCATCCAACGCTCTGGTAGATGGGTATCGTATCGCTGGAAAAACCGGTACAGGTGAAATTTCCATTCCTGGACAGGGATATACCACCGATATGACCAACGCATCCTTCGTCGGGTGGGGTCCGGTGGATGACCCGAAATTTATCATCTATGTCTGGTTGGAAGAACCCACCAGCTCAAAATGGGGTTCTGTTGTGGCGGCGCCTGTTTTTAGAAAGGTTGCCAGTGAACTTGTTTTATTGATGGGCATCCCTCCGGATGATGTTCGTATGCAGCTCGCTGCACAATAAGGTGAAACGGTGTTAACACTCGCAGATGTTTTTCAAGCTCTTACAGGGGTAAGACCAGAAAATGCTTCACGGGTCATCAGTGAAGCAGCCATCGATTCACGCCAGGTGCTCCCCGCAGGCATGTTCGTAGCCCTTGAGGGCGAGCGGGTAGACGGGCATCAGTACGTTGAGAAGGCATTTGAGATGGGCGCCATCCTGGCGCTGGTTCAAAAAGAAATCGAGGTAGATTACCCGGTCATCGATCTGAGCAACGCTAATCCGCAAGACCTTACACTTCCTGACAAGCCCTTCTGCCTGAGGGTGAATAACTGCCTGCAAGCCCTGCAGGAAATTGCCCGCTTTTGGCGTAGCAAAATTAACGTAAAAATCATCGGTATCACTGGCAGCATTGGAAAATCAACCACCAAAGAATTAATCGCCGAAGTCCTCGGTCAGCGCTACCGCACAATCAAAAGCCGAGGTAACCTGAATAACGAAATCGGTCTTCCGCTCACGCTGCTGCGCATCGGTGATGGTCATCAACGTGCTGTTCTGGAGATGGGTTTTTACCTGCCAGGCGAAATTCGTTTTCTTTGTGATCTGGCAAAACCTTCGATCGGCGTCATCACAAACGTCGGTCCGGTTCATGCAGCCCGTGCGGGCAGCGTGGAAGAAATCGCGCGGGGTAAAGCCGAATTGGTAGAAAACCTGACACCCGATGGCGTAGCCATCCTCAATTATGACGACCCGCTTGTCCGCTCAATGGCACAGAAAACACAAGCCAGAGTATTCTTTTACGGGTTGGATTCAAAAGCAGACCTTTGGGCGAGCCATATTGAAGGTCTGGGTCTGGAAGGTATCCGCTTCCAATTGCATTACCAAAACGAAATCTTACATCTCAAAGTTCCTCTCATTGGGCGGCACTCTGTTCATACCGCCCTGCGAGCCGCTGCCGTAGGAATTGTCGAAGGTCTGACCTGGCACGAGATTGTGAATGGTCTCCAGCAGGGACGCAACCAGCTTCGCCTGGTGGCAGTTTATACGCGCAGCGGCGCGCTGCTGCTGGATGACTCCTATAACTCCAGTCCTGATTCGGCAGTTGCTGCGCTGAATTTATTAAGTGAAATGGACGGGCGGAAAATTGCTGTTCTCGGCGATATGTTAGAGCTAGGCGCTTACGAAAAACAGGGGCATTTCCGTGTTGGTGAGCGCGCAGCGCAAGTCTGCGATCATCTTGTTACCGTTGGTGAACGCAGTCGAATCATCGCTGATACCGCCAGAAAAGCAGGAATGCCCGACAAATCAGTCGTCTGGTTCCCCGATGTCCCAATGGTGATCGATTACCTGAAAACAAACCTTACCAGGGGAGACATTGCCTTGATTAAAGGGTCGCTTGGAATGGCAATGTCTCGCATTGTGGTCGCTTTGGAGGAACCGCATGACTGAAACTTCACTCGCCCTCGCATTGAGCATGCTCAGTTTTATGCTGGCAGTCATTTGGGGAAGCCCATTAATCCGTTTAATGCGCCATTTTAAAATTGGAAAACAAATACGCGTTGAAATTCAGGATACCCACTTCACCAAAATGGGCACACCCACAATGGGCGGAGTCATGTTCATCTTACCCATCACCCTGCTCACCATTTTACTCAATGCAGCACAAATTCTGAGCTTGGCAAAAGATGTCATGGGGCGTTCTGTGCTGTTGCCGTTGTTAGTGATGATTGCGTATTCCATTTTGGGCGGTATTGATGATTGGGAAGGCATTCGTGGAAGCAGGCGCGGTTTGGGTATGCGGGCTCGCACCAAATTCATCATCCAAACACTGCTTGCTTTCGGTATCGCGATCGTTTTACGGTATATGCTCAATGTGCCAGAAATGTACTGGCCCGGCGTAGAGTTCTCCTTCTCACTTGGAATTTTCTACATCCCCATTGCAGCCTTTATCATCGTCAGTATGTCCAATGCCATCAACTTCACCGATGGGCTGGATGGTCTGGCAGGTTTGATCTCAGCAATCTGTTTTGCGGCTTATGGTGGGATTGCCTTGCTGCAAGGACAGGTGTTTGTTGCCCGGTTTTGCTTCACCGTCGTTGGCGCTTTGTTTGGCTTCTTATGGTTCAATGTTCACCCGGCTGAACTGATAATGGGTGATACTGGCTCGCTTTCATTGGGCGCAGCGATCGCCACGATTGCCTTGATGACCGGGCAATGGCTGCTCTTGCCACTGATCGCAATCGTACCAGTCAGTGAAGCCGTCAGTGTAACAGCACAGATCATTTATTTCAAAATCACCAAGGGCAAACGTCTTTTCAAACGAGCCCCATTACATCATCACTTTGAATTACTCGGCTGGAGCGAAACCCAGATCGTTCAGAGGTTTTGGCTGGTCAGCCTGTTATTTGCCATGATTGGCATAGGAGTAGCACTGGCATGAAGATGACAAAATGGTCACAGAAAAAAGTGCTCATCATTGGGGCAGCCAGGCAAGGTTTAGCGCTGGCACGTTACCTTTGTTCACAAGGCGCTCTCGTTACCTTGAACGATAAACGTACTGCAGAAGAGCTGGATGCTGCAACCCAGCCTGTAAAGGATTTCCCCATCCAGTGGCAGTTAGGGCATCACAATCTGGAGTTGCTGACCGGGCAAGAACTGGTATGTGTTTCCGGCGGTGTTCCATTGACCCTGCCACTTGTTCAAGAAGCTCGCGAGAGAGGTATCCCGCTCTCAAATGATACGCAGATTTTCCTGGATGAGGTGCCCTGTAAAGTAATTGGGGTAACAGGTTCTGCCGGAAAGACCACAACAACCACCCTGCTGGGTCGCATGGCTGAAGCAGCTGCACAACCGCCGCAAAGAGCCTGGGTGGGAGGGAATATCGGCAAGCCATTAATCGATGTGGTAGAAGAAATCCATCCAGATGATCTCGCAGTACTGGAATTTTCCAGCTTTCAGCTCGAACTCGTTACGCGGTCACCGCAGGTCAGCGCTATTCTCAACATCACCCCCAATCACCTCGACCGGCATGGGACGATGGAAAACTACACCGCCATTAAAGCCAATTTGTTCCGCTACCAAAACAAAGAGGATTGGACAATTTTAGGAAGCGACGATCCCGGTGCATGGGCATTGCGCAGCCAGGTTCCTGGTCGTCTTGCAAGTTTTGGAATTTCATATGTACGTGATTTCCCCGGCGCGTATGTGCGCGGTTCAGCGATTTCACTGTACGACGGTAATCGGGAACTGGACTTGCTTCCGGTTTCAGCCGTTGAATTAAAGGGTCAGCACAACCTTTTGAACACCCTGGCAGCATGTGCTACAGCCCAGGCTGCCGGTTTGCCTGTCGAAGCCATTCGCGCTGGCGTTATCGGCTTCAAGGGAGTACCCCACCGATTGGAATGGGTACGCAACTACAAAGGTGCAAACTGGTATAACGACTCCAAAGCGACCACACCCGAAGGCGCTATGGCTGCCATCCGTTCCTTTGAAGAGCCCATTATTGTGCTTTTGGGCGGGCGGGATAAGCACCTTCCCTGGGACAGGCTTGCAGAGGTGGTTCGGCAAAAAGTGGATCATGTTATAGCGTTCGGTGAAGCGGCTGAGATTGTTTTGAATGCCATCGGTCAACCTGTTCCGGGTGAACACCCTTTTACCATCGACCACGCCAAAACTCTCCTGGAAGCGGTGCAAAGAGCTGATCAGATTGTTACCCCTGGTGATATTGTCCTGCTTGCACCGGGCGGCACCAGTTATGATGAGTTTAATAATTTTGAGGAACGTGGAGAAAGATTTAAAGAATGGGTGAGCAAACTTTCGTAAGGATGCCGGCAGCAACGACAAAACCGTTGAAAAAATCGTTTATGAATTGGTTCAACGGCGATATCTTGTTGCTTATCATCACGATCTTGCTGATCGCGTTTGGTCTGGTGATGGTCTATTCTTCCAGTTGGAATTTTTCTATACTCCACTATGACAGCCCTGAAGCCGCAGTAAAAAGACAGCTCCTCTGGGCTGCAATTGGTCTTGTTGGGGGCGTGTTTTCCGCTATGTTGAACTATCACACATACAAGCGCTGGGCACTCCCCATCATCGGTATTACCATTCTGTTCTTGATTGCTGTTTTGGTAGCACCTTCCGGGGATGTAAGATCCCGTGGAACGCTTTTCGGGTTATCGGTGCAGCCTTCTGAATTGGCAAAACTCGGCATTATCATCTATCTATCCGTATGGTTATATTCCAAACAAGATATCCTGCACAACATCTTCTTTGGTTTGGTGCCATTGAGCGCCATTGTCGGCAGTATTGCCGGTCTAATTGCCCTACAGCCTGACCTCAGCGCTACCCTCAGTATTGTGATCTTGGGAGGGATACTCTTTTACCTGGCAAATTCAGATGTCAAACAAATCATCATCCTGATTCTTTTGGTGGGTTTATTTGGTGCAGTTTTTATTGCATTAAGCGAAACAGGTAAAGTGAGAATTAATGAATACATTGCGGGATTTAAAAACGTTGATAATGCATCTGAACATATCCGATACTCCTGGCGCGCCATCGCTGAGGGCGGGCTATTCGGAAAGGGGTTGGGCAAAGGCTCAATCAAACTCATCGGTTTGCCGGTTGCCTGGACAGACAGTATTTTCTCTGTGATTGCGGAAGAACTTGGTATCATCGGTGCCACATTGGTGTTAGCCTCTTATGTTTTCATCCTCTGGAGAGGTATCCGTATCGCAAGGCGTGCTCCAGACCAGTTAGGAAAACTACTTGCCTGTGGGATTACCTTCTGGATCACTTTTGAAGCCATGCTGAACATGGGTGTCATGGTCAATCTGTTGCCTTTTGCTGGCAACCCCCTTCCCTTCATCAGCACTGGCGGTTCCAGCCTGGTGATTTCAATGGTGGCTATTGGGATTTTATTTAATATTTCGAAACAAGGAAAGGAAAATCTTACCGAAGAAAGGAGTGATCAATTTGCGGCTTATCGTCGGAGCAGGCGGGACCGGCGGCGGAGTGTACCCAGCTCTCGCCGTTCTCCAAGCGCTCAAATCTGAGAACCTGGAAGTTCTTTGGGTCGGCAGCCAGGGCGGCTTAGAAGCTGACCTGGTTAAACGCGCAGGCTACCCGTTCATCGCCATTCCTGCTGCCGGTTTACACGGCGTTGGGATCAAAGCGATGCCGGGTAATTTGCTGCGTCTGCTGAGAGGGTTCATATCGGCGAAACGCATTTTGACCAATTTCCAACCAGATGCCCTTTTCTTCACCGGTGGATATGTATCCATACCCATCGCGTTTGCGGGGAGAAAACTCCCCAGCTTGCTTTTTATCCCTGATATTGAACCCGCAATGGCTGTCAATATGATTGCCCGCCATGCCTCACGTATCACAGTATCCACAGCAGATTCGTTAAAGTTTTTCGACGACAAATCAAAAGTGGTGGTAACCGGGTATCCGTTGAGAAGTGAAATGAAAACCTGGGAACGTGAAAAAGCGCTTCAATTCTTAAACCTCTCGCATGAAATGCGAGTCATCCTGTTTTTTGGCGGAAGCCAGGGCGCGCAGTCGATTAACCATGCGCTCTACGCTATCCTTCCCGATTTGCTGAAGCAGTTTCAGGTAATTCATATCACCGGTCAACATAACCTCGATGAAGCAAAGCAAACCTTCAACGACCTCGCTGCTGAAATCCAGAAAAGATACCATCCATTTGCTTACCTGCATAGCGAAGAGCAAGCAGCAGCTTTCACCGCTGCTGATTTGGTCGTCTCTCGCGCTGGTGCAGCAATTTTGGGTGAATATCCAGTTTTCGGACTGCCAGCTATCCTCGTCCCCTATCCTCACGCCTGGCAGTATCAGCAGAGGAATGCAAAATATCTCGAAAATCACGGAGCTGCCATCATGCTTAAAGATGCAGATCTGAAGACAATGTTGGCAGAAACCATTAACAACCTGTTCGATCACCCGGATCAATTACACGCCATGCAGGCAGCCATGCGCTCGTTATCAAACCCCCAGGCTGCTCAATACATCGCTCGATTACTTTTAGACCTGGTTGAAAAGAATAACCATGCCCCCAAAGGAGGGCTGTTATGATCGGTCTTGATGCCCTTTTCTGGACTTTCATCATCCTTTTCGCAATTATCGGCGCACTACGCGGCTGGGCAAAGGAGATTTTAGTTACCTTTGCAGCCATACTTTCTCTCTTTATCGTCAGTGTACTGGAAGCATTTGTCCCCTTTGTGCGTGATTCTCTTGTACCTGAGAATGGTCCAGCCATTTTTTGGCTACGGGTAGGGTTGATGTCCTTGCTCGTTTTCTTTGGATACCAGACGCCAAATTTGCCCAAGCTCGCGGGCAGCCCTAAGTTTTTACGTGACCATTTTCAAGATTCCTTGCTGGGCTTCTTTCTCGGTGCGATCAATGCCTATC
>CAYRRA010000212.1:0-6896 GCA_964426355.1 uncultured Anaerolineaceae bacterium | reverse complement strand
AAAATTTTTAACGCCAATGATCAATTGGCTCTTCAAAACCAGGCATTACTTGATAATGCGGGGGTTTTGGGTATCAATATGATGGCGTCTCCAGGGGCAGGAAAGACTAGCATCTTGATTAAAACAATCGACCGGCTACGAAATGAGTTGCGCATAGGCGTCATCGAAGGAGATACTGCACCGGTTACAATCGACGCGGACAAGATTATTGCTGCTGGTATGCCAGCTGTTCAAATTAACACTGGCGGAGATTGTCATTTAGATGCTAATATGGTCAAAGATGGTTTAGCCCATTTTGACCTGGAAACCCTGGATTTATTGGTGATTGAGAATGTGGGTAATCTGATTTGCCCTGCGGGATTTAAGCTGGGAACTCATGTTAATATTCTCATCGCCAGCGTTACGGAAGGGGATGACAAACCCTATAAGTATCCGAATATATACCGTGGTCTAAGCTTATTGTTAATCAACAAAATTGACCTTTTGCCCTATATTGACTTTAATATGGATTATTTTCGCAAGGGTGTTGAATTGTTGAATCCGGGATTAATTACTTTCACAATGTCTTGCAAAACTGGAGAAGGTTTTACTGATTGGGCGGCGTGGTTGAAACGTCAATGTGAGGAAAAGAAAAACTGAAAAAGATTTCCATAACTTCCGATCACTTTTGGAAAATAATCACAAGTTATGTTACCTCTTGAAGAGCCTATCTATCGAGAGGTTTTTGTTTAAACATTGTAGCGATCCGAAGATCGCTACAATGTCGGTGTAAATTTTGCTGTCAGCGGGAGCGACGGGATTCGAACCCGCGGTCTCGGCCTTGACAGGGCCGCATGTTAAACCACTACACCACGCCCCCCCAAGTTCCGATAGTTTATCATTATAACTACCCTGCGTCAAGGAAATTGGAAAAATTGCATGAAGTCAATTTGTGTGAAAGACCCAAGGGTCGCTATCTCTTTCCCAGGAATTGACTTCCTTCGGAGAAAACCAGAGTGCAATTTCTTGTTCCGCTGATTCGGGCGAATCTGATGCGTGAACAAGATTTCGCCCAGTGGTAAGAGCAAGTTCTTGCCGAATGGTTCCTGGGGCGGCTTCCAATGGATTGGTCGCTCCTGCTGCCTGACGCACCGCCTGAATGGCTGTCGGACCTTCCAAAACCGCTGCTACAAGGGGTGCTGAAGTAATGTAATTGATGAGCCCATTGTAAAACGGCTTACCAATATGCATTGCGTAATGCCTTTCTGCGTGTTCTCTACTTACCAGAACCATTTTCATCGCGATGAATTTCAGTCCTCTTTTCTCAAAACGAGATACGATATCGCCAATTAAACCTCTTTGTACTGCATCTGGCTTGATAAGCACCAGAGTTCGTTCTACTACTACCATAATAACCTCCGTGTAATGAATCAGTATAGTAATTCTTCAGCTTTAGTGTAAGCTTCAATGGCTTTCTGCAACTGGTTATCTTTGGCATAGGCATCGCCTAATATCTTCCAAAGTTGTGCGTCAACGGGGTAGTTTTGAAGTGCGAGCTGCAAATGATCGATGATTTCTTGCAGGTGCACTCCATTGTTGATACAGGTGGTGTATTGTTTCAGCGCAGCAGTTTGATCGTTTTTCCGAAGCGACTCATGTGCTTCCTGCAAATAATTCTCCGGGATGGAATCTTTGACTAGCTTGGATGCAGCTTCTTCTATCCCTGTCGAGGGTTCAGATGAATCCCACGCATCCTGGTTTTCAGAGGTGCCCTCTTGTATAAATTCCTCTTCCTCTTCTTCGACCTCACCATATTTTTCTATGGTTCGATCAAATTCTGCGTCCAGGTCAAGTTCAAGATCATCCGTTGGTGAGCTCACCTCATCAATAGCTGTACCTATATCCTCATCTTTTTCAGGTGGTTGTTCGGGCTCTTCGGCTGTTTCAGGCGCGGTAATTCCATTCGTTAATCCGCTCAACCAATCGGGAATTTCCACGTTTCTATCTTCTGGTTTTGTTGTGAGAGTTGCCTCGTCTGCGCCCTGTCTGGATGCGAGTTGTTCCAGCCATGCAAAACCATTGTCAAAAGTCGAAGAAGAATCTACTTCCGCAGTATAAATCTCTGTTGATATGCTTTCATCTTCTTCTTCTGTTTCCTGAGGTAACTCATCCGGTGTCACTTGAAGCAATTCGGATAAACCAGTAATTTCAGCAAAGGAAGGTGGGTCTTCCACAGGAATTTCATCCTCCGATGGTCCGACTGTTTCGTCTTGAAAGGATTTCTTAGCGGATAGATCAACCGGTTCTTTTTCAAAGTCTTCCATATCGGGCAGGTTTTCATATTCCTTGACCCATTCATCGGTTTTTTCTTGCTTAAACTCAGGCAAAGTTTCAGCGTTATGTTCAGAGGTTTGCTCTTCGGCGATGGTTTCAAGCCATTGCACGGCTTCATCAATCTCTTCAAGACCATGATGCACCTCAGTCACCCCCGCGTCGTCTTCTTCCACCGAGAAGTCTGCCAGGTCCATTGTTTCATGTTCATTCTCGATGGGTTCATCTGCAAAAATTGAACTCGCCGTACTTTCTGGCTTGTGCGTTTCATCATCCAGGGTTTTTAGCCAGGCAGTAAGATCATCAGTTTGGTCTTCATCCTGCTCTGTTGTGTTTGCGTCGGAAAGGGCTTCCAGGGTGAAATCTGTTTCCTCTTCACTTGAAACGGGCATTGTTTCATCTTCCCAAACCATTTTTTGCTGATCTGAGAGATTTACCTTTTCATCCTGGAACCGTCCAGGGGCAATATCCTTCAGCCAATCAGGGATATCTTCTGCGGGGGAGCTTTCCAGGTCTCCATTTTCAGCGAAGAGATCTTCTGGTTCACTTTCTGTTTTTTTTTGTGTCTGGTTCCACCCCGCTGATTTCATCCATTCCGGTAAATCCGCTTCATCGCCTAGCTCCAGGCTTTCCAAATCCACTTCATCGGGGTTTAAACCGTTTATATCGGAGATGGATGAGGTTGAGCCGGTATCAATTAATTGTTCTTTTGTGAGGGATGGAAGCCAATCTGGCAGGATATCTTCGGATTGCTGTTGGTCTACCTCGATACCAATTGTTTGTGCCCAATCCGGTTGGCGGGAAATCGTGTCTGAGTCGAAATCAAGATCAAGTTTTTCCAGCGCAACTATGTTATCAGGTACCTGTTGAATGGTTGGTGCATTCTTTGTGATATGTGCGGCATACGGTTCTAAGGCATAGATCCTTTGTTGAAATACGCGTGCCTCCTGGCTGCGATCCAGTGAACTGAGAATGATGGAGAGAATTTTATTGGCTTCAAGACAATAGGGGAGTTTGTTGAGTATCTGGCTGCATGTTTCTGCCGCTTCAACTTTTCTGCCGGATAGATAATAAAGACGAGCAAGAAGCACTTCCAGGTCATTTCTTTGCGGATCTTCCGCCAATGCGGTTCGCGTTTCGACGATTGCCTGGTTGTAAAGCTCACCCTGAAGATACATTCTGATGAGCGCGCCGCGAGATAGACGGATTTTGGAAAGATGGATGCCGTCTCGCCGCCCGTATAAACGTCGGATCTCATCCTGAATTGCGGCATTTGCTGGCTGAACCTCAAAAGCTCTTTCGATGTGCCAGATAGCTGCGTCCAAATTGCCTTCGTCTTCACGAATAATGCTCATACCGATTTGAGCGATAAAGTCATCGGGGATGACCGATAGTACGCGTTGAAAAATATCACCAGCCTCGCTATAGCGTTGATTCTCCAAATATGCTTTTCCAAGCAGCCGGTACGTGTCGATATTCTTGGGGAAAAACTTTAAGATATGTTTACTGTGTTTAACAGCATCTTCATGTTTGCCCTGGTCGATGAGTATTTCGATTTCACGCAGGTAGTTTCGTAATGATATCGTAGCCATTCATCCAGCCTCCGTATGCATTAAAAGTATGCACTAATTTGACAGATATTGCAAGGGAAGGCTCCCTCTCCTCATTAAAAACAAAAAACGTCATCCTTGAGGAATGACGTTTTTTGTATCAATATATCAATTACGAACACGTGAAAATCCGATTAATCTCCCAGGTAATCACGTAATTTTCTGCGGATTGATGGGTGTCGCAAACGGCTCAGGGCTTGTGCTTCTATTTGTCGAACGCGTTCCCGTGTAACGCCCATTTTCCTTCCGACCTCTTCCAATGTATATGCCTGTCCATCGAGCAAACCATACCGCAATTGTAAAATCCTTACTTCACGCGGTGGTAAGCCGTTCAAGACCTCGGTGAGATGTTCTCTCAACAGATTGTATGTTGCAGTGTCATCTGGTGGTGGAGCTTCATCATCCTCGATGAAATCACCCAATACAGAATCTTCTTCATCATCTGTAGGGGTTTCAAGCGACAATGGACGTCTCGCGACCTGGATCATGTTCTCAACTTTTTTGGGTGTGACATCCAGTGATTCAGCAAGTTCTTCAACGGCAGGGTCTCGCCCGAGACGCTGAGTGAGTTGGTGCTGAATGCGTAGTAGTTTGTTAATCTGATCACCCATGTGAACCGGGACACGAATGGTTCTGCCCTGGTCAGCAATTGCCCTTGTGACTGCCTGGCGTATCCACCATGTGGCATACGTTGAAAACTTGTGACCACGGCGGTAATCAAACTTTTTTGTTGCGCGTATCAAACCGATATTGCCTTCCTGGATAAGGTCAAGGAAAGGCACGCCACGACCCATGTATTTTTTGGCTACACTGATCACCAGGCGCGAGTTTGCCGTGATCAGGTGCTCGCGGGCAGCCCAGCCATCTTCGATCAGTTTGCGCAGTTCCATCCTTCGACGAGTGGTTACACGACCTTTTGCCAGTTCTTCGCGTGCCATTCGCCCACGCTCAATGCGCTGAGCCAGGTTGACTTCCTCTTCAGCTGTCAGCAATGGTACACGGCTAACCTCTTTGAGGTAAAGCCCAATCGTATCATCCGTATCAATATTTGCCAGGTCATCCAGAAAATAATCCTGGTTGGCGTCGGCGGCATCTTCTTCATCTTCTTCGTCCAACTCCATGATTTCTAAACCTGGGCTGGATGAAGGAATATCTTCAAAATATGGAATCCCGGCGCTCATTAAAGCGGCAAATGTCTCTTCAAGCTGCCCAACATCTTGTTCGGCTTCAGGGAAAAAATGCAAAATGTCATCAATTGTGACATACGATTTCTGGCGACCAATTTCAATTAAACGCGCTATTGCAGAAAAAGATTCTTCTTCCTCTTCAACATTTAATTTGATTAAGCTATCTTTCATTCTATATATTCAACCCTTGACATCACAAAATTATCGGTATTCTTTGCCAAGTCTTGTTCCAGAATACACGTTTTCAATCTTAAAAGCAATACCTCAGTTGTGCTCCAAAACGGCTTTCAGCTTTTTTACAGGGAATAACGAGCGGTACCCGCTCGTTATCGAAAACATTTCCACTGATCTATTACTCTTTGAAGAGCCGAAATATACTATACAACAAATCGAGGGGCAAAGTCAATAGATTTAAATTATTCTAATCTTTCCTTAATTCTTTCAGCGGTTGGTGAATGTTTGAAAAAAAGTTGTCGGTTTGTGTTGAAGAGATGATTGCAATGATTTTTACCTAATCTTACTAATATTCATCTGATAAATTTATCAAATATTATCGTTGACATATTACTGTGTTAGAGTAAAATTGACATGCCAAATCGATAGAAATCAAAAAAGAGCAATAAACCGGTAACATATTCACGTAATATTCTATTAAATGAAAGGTGAAGGGAAAAATAATGGAAACAACGTTGAATTTGCTTGGGCTGGCAAAACACGGCTTGAATAATTTCGAGCAAATCGCGATTATTTTTGTCGTTGTCACGGCATTTATCAGCCTCTTGTATGCCTGGTTGTTGAGAGGAAAGGTTCTCAACAAAGATAAAGGCACGGAAAAGATGCAACAGGTATGGAACGCAATCCGTGAAGGCGCTGAAAGTTATTTGAACAGCCAACTGCGAACCATCTTACCTGCAATGTTTTTGCTTCTTGCAGCTTTATTTTTAAGTGTTTATATTGTTCCTCCCACATCAGAAGCTCTTGAGGAATTCCCCAAAAATACTACGATTATCATCGCGGTCGGGCGTTCAATTGCATTTATCATGGGCGCATCCTTCTCATTGTTAGTCGGACAACTGGGAATGCGAATGGCTATTGAGGCAAATGTGCGCGCAGCTTCTGCCGCCCGAAGGAGTCTCAATGAATCGCTGACCATTGCATATTATTCGGGGACGATTACTGGCATGCTGACAGATGGCTTGGGTTTGTTCGGCGGAACGGTGATCTTCATTATCTTTGGAAAGGCTGCCCCCGATGCTCTTTTGGGATTTGGCTTTGGTGGCACATTGGTCGCGTTGTTCATGCGCGTTGGCGGCGGTATCTATACCAAGGCAGCAGATGTTGGCGCTGACCTGGTTGGCAAGGTGGAGCAAGATTTACCCGAAGATGATCCACGCAACGCTGCGGTAATTGCCGACCTGGTCGGGGATAACGTGGGAGACTGCGCCGGCATGGCAGCCGATATTTTCGAGAGCTACGAGGTAACCATTGTTTCGGGGTTAATCTTAGGTCTCACATTAACCGCAATCACCGGCGATTTGAAATGGATTGTATACCCATTAATTATCCGCGCAATTGGGGTAATCAGCTCCATTATTGGAACCTTCACTGTGCCGATTTGGGAGAAATTCCCGATTAAATTCTTAAGGGCACATGATGCCGAGGAAGCGATGTTCCGCTCGTACGAAGTATCTAGCGTGAACACGATTTTGTGGGCTTTCCTTCTTGCGATTTTTTACGCAAATGACTGGCGTCTTGGTATGTTAACCACCATTGGCGTTGGATTGGCTGT
>CAYRRA010000211.1:0-6931 GCA_964426355.1 uncultured Anaerolineaceae bacterium | reverse complement strand
CCTACGACCTCATCTGTGTAAGAGATGCGCTCTGACCAACTGAGCTACCCGCCCATGGATAATCCAATTTTAACATAAACACGATTTTGTGCATACCCTTTCAGTACTTATCAATATGAATCTGACAACATCTATCCGCTTTCGAACATTAGGGTGGGTGAGTTAAAATCCTAAACTCAAATTCAACGAATTGAAACACGAGGTGTTTTGAATTAGAATCTATTCAGTGGAGATGCTATGGGTACCATTTTGCTAGTGGTTTTTCTCCTGGTGATTATGATGTATGCGGTTGCAATATTGTTGAAGCATGGAAAGGAATACCAGGATAATCGTTTTTATTTCACTCGCCAGGAACGGGAAGAACTGGCACAGCAGATTGAAAAGGTAGAAGTCCCCGAACTGGATTGCTGGGTCAAGAAAATTGACTCTGTCGATAAACCCAATTCAATTGATCACAACGAGCAGGATTTGGAATGCGATTAGGGTTCATGGCTGATGACGTCGTAGTGGATCGTCAACCGAAGCCGTTCCTCCTCCCAGAGGAGTGAATATATCTTCCCGTTAAATGTGGTCTCCACAAGATTTCCTGGTATCAACTGGGGGAGGGTAACCCAAAGCCAGTTATCCATTTCGCTGATGGCTGTAGGAGTAACTGAAACCGCAGGCATGATGGTTGCTGTAGGCGAAACAGCTTCCATTTCTACATGCCAGGGATACTGTTCAGCCAGGGATAACAGGTATTTTAGCTCGTTTTTCGCAATTTCCACACGATCTGAAGCAAAAGGTTCAAATAGGACGATCTGGTCAAAAAATTTTTCGGTTTCATTTTCGATACGATTTATTTCCATTTGTATCGAATAATCGTCAGTTTCTTTGTGACAGGTCACCAGCAACTTATCTTCAATTTGCGTATAGCTGCACTTAAAATCTGTTTGTGCTAAATTACTATCCAGATCAGTCAGGAAATTTAACTCAGCCGGATAGGTTGGGGATGGAGATGGACTGGGTGTGAGGGTTGTCGTTGGGGTGCTTGATGGCAAAGGTGTGCGTGTGACCGTCGCTGTTTTTGTTGGGGTGGGTGTAACTGTTGGCGTGATCGAATAAGCATAAACATTAAGCAAACAAGAAACCACAAAGATGATCGATCCAATAATTGCGGTGATCAATGCGATTGTTTCGAGCTTTTTTACGATTTTCGTTTGTGGTTTGTTTGTACTCATCTTCTCGCTCTTCTGATTCCCTGGGCGATTTATGATCAATTTAATGGATTGTATCAAGTTTAGCATAGATTATGTTAAACTTGCACATAAGAAAATTGCTGATATCACGTATCTTTTTTTGGAGGCACCTCATGCGGTTTGCACGCTATCAATATGGTTCTGAACCACCACGCTATGGATGGGTGTTGAACGAGGAGGTTGGACCTCTGGAGGGCTCCCTTTTCGGTGAATATCGTCGCCTGGAGGTTGAACGCACCATAGAAAATGTGCGCCTATTGGCACCTGTCGAACCGGGGAAAATTATTGGTGTTGGAAAGAATTACGCCGACCATATTCGCGAGATGAATTCGCAAATTCCAGACTCACCAATCATTTTTTTAAAACCTCCTTCCAGTGTCATAGGTCCCAATGAACCGATTGTCCTACCACCGCAGTCTTCCCAGGTCGATCATGAAGGGGAACTGGCTGTCATCATCGGGAAAAAAGGGCGCTGGATTGATGAAACGCAGGTGAATGACTATATTCTGGGATATACCATCGCAATTGATGTTACGGCACGTGATTTACAGCAGCGGGATGGTCAGTGGACTCGTGCAAAAGGGTTCGATACTTTTTGCCCACTAGGTCCCTGGATTGAAACAGAACTGGACCCTTCCGATGTGTTGTTGACGTGTCATGTAAACGATGAACTTCGGCAAATGGTATCGACCAAAGAAATGATTTTTTCAATTCCACAGCTTATTGTCTTTATCTCAAGTGTGATGACGTTGAATCCAGGCGATGTGATTTTGACCGGTACCCCGGCAGGTGTCGCTCCACTTCAGCTTGGAGACACCGTTTGCGTTAAAATTGAAGGAATTGGAGAGTTGCAGAACCCTGTGCGTTCCAGCACCCCGTCTGCATAGGAAAAACAAAAAATTACTTATCACGAGTATTCGGCGTGGTATAATTGATGCACTTTCTTTACAAAAAGAGCTTCCAATCGAGGAGATGAAATATGTCCGGTCATTCTAAGTGGTCCACTATCAAACGTAAAAAAGGGGCAGAAGATGCCAAGAGAGGTCAAGTTTTCACCCGTCTGGCGCGTGAAATCGCTTTAGTTGCTCGTGAAAGCGGCGGCGATTTGGATACGAATGTTCGTCTACGCCTGGCAGTGGATCGTGCCCGTGCTCAAAATATGCCCAAAGACAGCATCGAGCGTGCAATCAAACGGGGAACCGGTGAAGGTAAAGAAGGGATGCAGATTGAGGAAATTGCCTATGAAGGCTACGGTCCAAACGGTGTTGCGTTGATGATCCAATGTCTCACTGAAAACCGAAACCGTACTGTGGCTGAAATCCGACATATCCTGAGCCGGGCTGGAGGAAGCATGGGAGAGAGCGGCTCGGTTGCCTGGCAGTTCAATCGCATCGCTTATTTCTCATTCCCGCAAGGCAAGCATGATTTTGATTCCATATTTGAACTGGCAGTTGATGGTGGAGCTGATGATATTGTATTGGAGGAGGGCTATTTTGAGATTTTTGCTCCGGTAGAATCCTTCAAAACCCTGAGTGACAAACTTCAGGCTGCTAATATCCAACCCGAAGAAGCTGAATTACGCATGATCCCAAATCAAGAGATGGAATTAGAAAAAGAAGCTACATTGAAAGCAATGCGAACCATTGAGGCTCTTGAAGACCTGGATGATGTTCAGAATGTCTTTTCCAATTTGAAGATTTCGGATGAAGCACTTGCTGCGCTGGAGGCAGGATAAGTAATCCATGCGCGTATTGGGGATCGATCCAGGAACAGCGATAACAGGCTATGGCATTGTCCAGGAAGATCCACAGGGTGATTTAGAGGTCCTGAAATATGGTGTCATCGTCACCCCAACAGGTATGGAACTACAGGAACGCCTGCTGCACATCTATACTGAATTGAAGCAGATCATACTTCTCCATCGCCCTGATAGCAGTGCGGTGGAGAATCTTTTTTTCCAGAAAAACGTGAAAACTGCGCTTGCAGTGGGGCATGCCCGCGGAGTGGTATTGCTCGCACTCGCTGAAATGAGCGTGCCAATTGCCAGCTACACGCCAAATGAAGTGAAACAGGCTGTTTCTGGATATGGAGGGGCAGACAAAAACCAGGTGCAACAGATGGTGCAAATATTGCTCAAGCTTTCGGAACTGCCCAAACCTGATGACGCTGCTGATGCCCTGGCGGTTGCCATTTGTCATTTGCACAGCAGCAAATATGCTCGGATGGAAAAAGGCTAACCGTCTTATGTTAATCACCAGTGTTGCCAATCCAAAAATAAAACATATACGGAAGCTTTTTGATAAAAAATATCGAGAGGCTCATCAGCAATATTATCTTGAAGGTCTGCGTATTGTAGCTGAAGCGATTGAGCAAAATGCGCCACTCGAAGCGATTATCGTTTGTTATGACCTGTTAAAGAGCGATTTTGGGGTGAACCTGGTCAGGCAACAGGCAGAAAAAGGGATAGAACTCATTGAGGTGGGGGAAGAGGTTTTTCGAAAGATTTCTCAGAAGGACGGTCCTCAAGGGTTAGCTGGAATTGGAAAACAGGTATGGGGGAGTCTTGAGCTGGAGCAGGCTCACGACCCTAAATTATGGATTGCGTTGGATCGTGTTCAAGACCCCGGGAATTTGGGGACGATTCTGCGAACTGGGGATGCAGTGGGGTGCAAAGGTGTCATCCTACTGGAGCAATGTACCGATCCATACGACCTTTCTTCACTGCGTGCCAGCATGGGAGCGATTTTTAATACGAAATTGGTGAAAAGTAATTATGCCGAGTTTGCTGAATGGGTCAGGCAGAATGATCTCCCTGTTGTCGGTACTTCTGATTCAGCAGAAACGGATTACCAGTCAATTGAATATCCTGCTCATGTTGTGATTTTGATGGGGAGTGAACGCGAGGGGTTGAAGAAGGAATATTATTCTTTATGCTGGCAGGTGGTTCGAATTCCGATGATCGGAAAAAGCGACTCTTTAAACCTGGCAGTATCCACCGGGATTGTGTTATACGAATATTTCAATCAACAGCGCAAGAAATGCGCTTGAAAGGGCAGTGATGATTGCATCTGTCTCAGGAAAAGTCATCGCCGTTGGCGAAAACAACCTTGTTGTTGATGTAGGTGGGGTGGGACTGTTGGTGCATGTTCCTCTCATTTTAACAAAGAAGACGCAGGCGGACACGTCAATTTTCTTGTACACTGAACTGGTGGTAAGAGAAGATTCGCTCAATTTATATGGGTTTGAAAATCCTGAAGAACGCGAATTCTTTGTTATGCTTCTCGGTGTGAACGGAATCGGTCCGCGCACCGCGCTGGCTGCCATTTCAACGCTTTCTGTCGATCTGATCCGCAGGGCAGTTTTACACGAGCAGCCTGAAATATTCAGCCGTATACCGGGTGTTGGCAAAAAGGGGGCACAAAAAATATTACTTCACTTGCAGGGTAAAGTAACCTCTGAGTCACCATTGGAAGCTGTAACAGGCACAGATGTGGATGTGGAAATCCTCGATGCGCTGACGAGTCTGGGGTATAGTGTGGTTGAGGCACAGGCGGCTTTGCAATTCATCCCCAAGGATGCTCCAGATGACCTTGAAAACCGCCTGCGTATTGCCCTAAGTTATTTTGCAAAATAACAAACGATGATCAGGTAGTTTGTAGCGCGGCATCTGCTTGCGCAAGACGCGCTTCTTCCTGTTCTGCAACCTGGATGCCTTCTTTTTCATTCACTTGCGTTAGCAGCAATCCGCCTGCCGCGAAAAATATGATAAGGGAGACAATACTAAGGCGGCTGCCACCCATAACCTTGGAAACCACACCAAACACCAACGGACCAACTGTGCCGGCAATTTTCTCGCTGACGCTGAAAAAGCTAAAGAACTCAGCCGATTGGCTCTTGGGCATCATTCGACCACATAAAGACCGGCTTAATGCCTGGCTGCCACCCTGTACGGTTGCCACAGCGAACCCTAACGCCCAAAAATGCCATTCCACCTGAAGGAAATACCCGCCGATGGCAATGAGGGTGTAAATACCCAGGCTGAGCAAAATGGCTTTCTTGGTGCCTAGCTTTTTCGCCAGCCAACCGAAAAGCAATGCAAAAGGCACCGCCACAAACTGTACCATCAAAAGCGTTCCAACCGTGGTGGTCATGCTGAAACCCAATTCGGTACCATAAATCGTTGCCATGTAGATAATGGTGCCGATACCATTGTTGTACAGCCAAAAGGCGATGATGAACTTAAGCAGTTGACGGTATTTCTTAATCTGTTTGAAGGTCTTGGCAAGGCGGCTGAAACTGGCTTGTACGGGGTTCATCCCTTTTTCGTCGGGGAGTACACGCCGGATAGGTTCTTTTACATTGCGCCATAACGGTATTGTAAAAACCAACCACCAGACAGCAACGGTGACAAATGCAATGCGGGTCATGATTTCGGTAAGATGATCGGGAGAAAACATAATCATTGCCATGTTGATGGCGAGTAGCAATCCACCGCCCAGGTAGCCCATGGCGAAACCGCGAGAAGAAACCTGGTCAATTTCTTCCGGTTTTGCCACATGCGGGAGAAGTGAGTCGTAGAAGACATTCGCACCTGAAAAACCAATACTGCCGATGATATACAGTACGGATGCCAAAAGCCAATCACCTGTGCTGACAAAAACCAATAGAGCGGTTCCGCTTACCCCAATGAGCACAAAGATTGTGAAGAATTTCTTTTTTGCACCGCTGAAATCTGCCATTGCGCCCAAAATCGGACCAATGACCGCAACCAGGATCAAAGCAATTGTTGTTGTGAAAGCCCAGTTTGCTGTTGCATCTGCGGGTTTCAGGTTGGCTGATGCAACTGAGGAGTAATAAACTGGGAGAATGGCTGCCATGATTGTGGTGGCAAAGGTCGAATTTGCCCAATCATACATTGCCCACGAAATGATACCTTTACGATGCTGTTTTTCATCCATTTTTGATGTTCTCCGATTCTGGTATTGGTTATATTCGATTATACTTTCTGTAGTTCAGAAAAGGAAATGGTATTTTGAGTTGGGTTTTAGCTGTTTCTTTTTTGGCAGGTCATATGTTAAAGGACGGTGAACAGGTTCAATGAAGTCATTTTTTGATGTTGCAGTAATTGGCGCTGGTCCGGCAGGTATGGTTGCTGCGCTTGAGACAGCACGAAAAGGGCTTCAAACTATTTTGCTGGATAGAAACTCGCAAACAGGAAAAAAGCTTCGGGTTACCGGCGGTGGACGCGGTAATCTGACCAATCGTAATGTCAGTGCTTCACAGTATTTTTGTGAAGATGAGAAATTCGTCAAAGTTGCGATTGACCAACTAGAGGTAACTCGGTTACAGGAGTATTTTTCTGAGCTGGGTATAACAACCTATCAGACCGACGACGGCTGGGTTTATCCGGTATCCAATTCGGCAGCAAATGTCGCAGATTTGCTTGAAGCGCATGTCTTTGAAGCGGGTGTTCAAATCCAATGCGGCGTTCATATCAATCGCATTGAAAAATCAAGCAGTGGGTTTCGGATATCCTCTCCTGGTCGTGAGAGTATCCATGCGAAAAAGGTGATTATTGCCAGTGGAGGAAACGCCTACCCAGAACTGGGCGCAAATGTCGATTTGCATTCTGTTATCGCCAGCATGGGGCATACAATACAACCTTCGATACCTGCGTTGGTTCCATTGTTAAC
>CAYRRA010000210.1:0-6947 GCA_964426355.1 uncultured Anaerolineaceae bacterium | reverse complement strand
CAGACCGCCAGCATACAGGTATGCTGCGCTTCGAACATCGCCAGCGCCTGGAACCAGGATGTAGCCAACATTGCCGGTAACAGTGGAAAGATCGGGGTTTTTGTTTGCCTGCGTGGCTGACCAGGTGGAGTTGAGCATGAAGGCTGTTTTGCCAGTGCCGAACTCAATCAAGGTTTCGTAGTCATCCATCGCCACACCAGCGGGATTGAAATAACCCGCATCGACACCTGATTTGATCATCGTGTAGGAATCAAGTGCCGCTGTTGAGTTCTGGAAGATCGGTGCACCACTCTCGTCAAAGAATATACCGCCGCGACTCAACACCATCGTGCCCCAGTTATAGTAGAACTCGCCTGCATACTTGGCTGAAGGGGTAAAGCAGAACTCTGCCGCACCGGTCTCTTTGATGGTCTCGCAAGCAGCCATGAAGTCATCCCAGGTCAGGATGGAAGCAGGGTCAACACCTGCGGTAGTGAGAATGGTCTTGTTGTAAACCATGTGCGCGCCACCGGCATACCAGGGCATCGCCATCAATTCACCGTCTGCGGTGTAGAAATCCAGGACGGCGCTGACCCATTCGCCTTTTTGATCTTCCGTCACCATGTCGGTGATGGGTTCAAACCAACCCCCAGCAATCAACTTGGATGCATCAGCGGAAGGCATAAAAACGATGTCGTAACCGCCGCCGCCTGCTGCAAGCGTGGTCAAGGTTTTATTGGAAATATCGCTCCAGGCAACAAAGTCCACTGCTACGGTAATGCCGGTCTCTTCCTGGAATTGTGCTGCAAACTTCTCAATATTGCCGCCTTCATCCGGGCGCACCAACATACGGACGGTAACGCCTGCCTCCACGGGTGCTTCTTCTGCAGGGGCTTCCTCAGCAGGAGCTTCTTCTGCGGGCGCTTCTTCCGCAGGTGCCTCTACTGCGGGGGTTTCCTTAGGTGCACATGCTGCAAACAGCATTACACCAATGGCTAAAACTGCAAACAACACAAAAAACTTGCGGTTCATATTCTCTCCTTCAATTAAAGTTTTGCGAACACTTTTTTTCGATAAATTCACAAGCTGATTAACCTTCTATTGAATTCACCTCCTTTCAGATGATTAAAAATCTTTCTTCAACCGGAGCATCAGTCCATACGCTGCGCCATACAGCCCGGCATCTGCTCCTAGCAGGGATGTCACTATCTTTACTGATTGACATGAAACAGGTTGAGCATATTGGTCGACAACTGCTTTGATTTGAGGAAGCAAAAACGCCGAGTTGCTGCCGACGCTGCCGCCCAGCACAATCATCTCAGGATTGACCAGGCTGACGATATTGGCGATCCCCATGCCCAGCAATCCTGCAAACTCTGAGGTAATTTGAACTGCAAGGGCATCACCCTGCTTTGCAGCTTTAAAAACATCTTCGGCGGTGAGTTTACGCTCAATTCCTCTCAAGGTGCTGTCTTCCCTTGGTTCCAAGCTCAGATACTGTTCTGCTCTTTGTGCAATGCCCGGTCCTGCGGTGCGAGATTCCCAGCTACCCAATGCCCTCTCTTTAACCAGGTCAGAAACAGAGTTGTGATCGAGGATGAACCAGCCTGCTGCCCCTGCAAGGCGGTTGATACCGCGGATCAGTTTTCCATCCAATACCATGCCGCCCCCTACCCCCGTGCCGATGATGATGCTGACAACCGACTGCAATCCTCTTGCAGCCCCCTTCCACCATTCACCCATCACCGCAGCATGACCATCATATTCGATGCAGACAGGCAATTGAAAATGCTCCTTGAGCGCACCGCTCAAATCCACATTCCTCCAACCCGCCAGGTTCGGTCCCCAGATGATGAAGTCCGTATCCGGCTCCAGCACTGCTGGAATACCGATGCCAATACCCGCAAAACGATCCATCCCCAATTGTGAATCCTCTACCAGGTCTTCAATCAGATGGATAATCTGGCGGATACCCTTCTGCGGACCTTCCTGCAGTGTGGGTGCCATGCTTCGGCGCAAAATCTCACCTGCTGTCGTAATGACAGCAGTGGCGATTTTTGTTCCACCGATATCAACTGCAATAACAGTTTGATCTGTTGGCTCTGTTGAGTTCATTGAAATTAGATCCTGATGATTGAAAAATCTTGGTTAGATTCTCTGTCGTCCGAGATACAATCCAAAACCCCTGGAGGGGTATATTGTGCGTACACTTTCCACGATATCAAATGACTCACTAAATGTGAGACCGCGCACAACCAGCACCGGTTCGCTGGGTTTCAGGTTGAGCAGTTGCGCCTCTTCGGGTAACGCTGAGGATGCTTCCACCACCGCTTCGGTCCAGGCAGGATAAACGTTGAATTTTGTTTTCAGAACATGAAATAACGATTCATTTTCGAGGGGTTCATTTTCCAGACCAACGCAAATCTTCAGGGGCAAATGGGCGTATTGAATCGCCACCGGTCGGTCATCTGCCGTACGCAGCCGGAATAAGTGCAGCACCGGGTCACCCGGGTTTACATGCAGCAGCCGGGCAAGGCTATCCTCAGCCGGCATGACCTCTTGCAGTAAAATCTGAGAACCGGGGCGCATGCCGCGTTTTTCCATGTTCTCGGTGAAGCTGGTAAAACCTTGCACATTGCGCATTTTCGATTCAGCAATAAAGGTTCCGCGCCCTTGCTCCCGGTAGATTAACCCACTTTTGAACAACTCCTGTATCGCCAGGCGGGCAGTAATCCGGCTCACCTTCAGGGTTTCTGAAAGTTCTCGCTCCGAGGCAATCTTATCGCCAGGCTTCAACTCCCCTTCTTCGATCAGGCGGATCAACTGAGCTGTCAGTTGAAGATAAAGGGGAACATGGCTGCTTTTATCAAGGGGTTGGTATTTCATAGGTACAACAACCTGGAACCGTAATGATCCATCCAGTACTGGTTGGATTCGCTGCTGTTATCGATGTTTGCGCTGAGAAAGACAGGGGGCTTAAAACCACGCCTGGCTAATATCGTCGTGGTATCAACAATCAAAGAATTCATCAATGCCGCCCCGACAACGGTGGAAGTAGAAGCCACGCGGGCGTTAACTCCTTCCACCTCACAAATGGCATCGCCCGGAACGCCGCAGTTGTCGATGACCAGGTCCGCCAGGTCCATTAACTTGTATCCTTTGGGATGCCGTGAAGTCACCGCGTTGCTGTGTGCCTTGCTGGTTAAGGCAATCACGAAAATGCCCATTTTCCGCGCTTCCTCCGCCATTTCGATGGCAACTGTATTGCGTCCTGAGTTGGAATGCACGATCAACAGGTCATCTTTTGTGATTTTTGAAGCCTTCAGCAGCAATGGAGCATACCCGGAGATGCGCTCCATGTCGGTTCCGAGGGTTGCCGGGCGGGTGTTGACCGTCAGACCCGGGGCAAAAATGGGGACCATGGGCACCAATCCTCCAGCGCGATAACACATCTCTTCAGCGATGATGCTCGCGTGACCCGCTCCAAAAACATAAACGAGGTGATCATTCTGAATCACATCAGCCATTTTTTCAGCACAGCGCTGCAATACTTCGGTTTGCGCTTCAAATGCCCGGGTTAATACCGGTAGAAGAGCCTGATAAAAAGACGGGTTGCCCATGATTTTTCCTTTTAGTAAATCTTGCGGCGGAACTCTTTATACAACGAATAAACATTTTTGTTGTGATCCGGGTCTGGCACCACGTTGGGTGAGACAAATGTAGGGATATGGATACCGCGTTTTGCCAGTAAAGCGGTGGTTTCGGCGATTAAAGCCATCGAAATGACCAACACAGTCACGGTGGAGCTGGCTGCAACCGGTTCTTCCCAACCTTCTACATGGATGATGCTGTCTTCCGGCGGCGCACCGTTGTCGATGACCACATCGCCCAGGTCAGCCAGTTTTTTACCACTCGAATGGCGGGGGGTGTTCGCATGATAGTTCCTCATGGAAGTGATGACAATCACCTTTACACCGCGTTCGCGCGCATACATCGCCGCTTCAATCCCAGCCGCGTTCAGTCCGCCATGTGAAATGATGATGATGCTGTCTTCAGGCGTCATCACATAGGAGTCAAATACGTTGGCGATGTAGCCTTCCTGCTTTTCCAGCCAGAGCAATTCCGGCGTCCCACCTGGACCAATGACATTCGACCACATCAAGCGCGTATCGTGAATGGGTTGTAAACCAACAAAAGAGCCATAGCGTGGGAAAACGTCTAAAGCGGGGATCACGGAATGACCAGAACCAAAGTAGAAAACCGCACGCCCTGCGGCAATCGAATCCGCCATAAAACCGGCAGCTTTTTGAATGGCAGGCATACTTTCTTTGCCCAAATCCTCAATCACTTTTGTGATTTTTGAAAAATACAACGGTGCAGACATATTTGTAATAACTCCTTCTACCGAAATCGTATTGAATTGTAATAAATTGGTTATATGGTTATGTGGTTAGGTTGTTATAACCATTATAACAAATCTGGCAAAAATTACAATACCCTTTTAAGGTTCGAAAGAACTCAAGTTATAAAAATGAGCTTATGAGTTATGATTCAAAAACTACTTCCCCATTCACTATCGTCATCAATACCTGACCGTCTGGTTGGATAAAGGTCAGATCAGCATACTTGCCAGCCGTCAAAGACCCGTTTTGCTCCAGCCGTAAAAGCCTTGCCGGATTGCGGCTCAAGGCGGGCAAGACATCCTGTAGGTGTGCGCCGGTAAAAGCCATCACATTGCGTAATGCCTGGTCAAGCCCCAAAACACTGCCAGCCAGTGTTCCATTTGTCAACCGTGCTGATTTTTCATCTACAATGATTTCCATCCCACCCTGGATAAATTTCCCAGGCGGCATGCCCAGCACGCCAACGGCATCACTGACCAAAATCGTCTTCTCACTCCCCTTCAACTTCCAGACCAGTTCCACCATGCGCGGGTGGACGTGCAAACCATCTGCAATCAACCCCGCCGATATGCGAGGGTTGAGTAAAGCTTCACAAATGATCCCCGGTGAACGATGATCCAGGGGCGGCATGGCATTAAACAGGTGCGTTACAGCGGTAAAACCACTCTCTATAGCCAGTTGAGCGTCGCTCAGCGAAGCAGCAGTGTGCCCGGCGCTCAAGACAACATGATGGATTAACAACTCTGCTGCCACTGCCGCTGCGCCCGGTAACTCTGGCGCCATTGTCACCAACAGAACGCCATTCTCACGGCTCCATCCCTCAATAAACGCCCCATCCGGTTCATGCAGCCAATCCGGGTTATGCGCTCCCTTTCTGGCAAGATTCAGAAAAGGACCCTCAAAATGCAAGCCAAATGGGCGCGCCCCGCGCCAACCGGCTGGTGGTCCCGCCTTCATGACCGCAATCGCTTTTCTGTAGGTCTCCTCTACCGAAGTGATGATGGTAGGTAAAAACCCGGTAATCCCGAAGCGGGGCAATTTTTCCGCTACTTCCCAAATCGTTTCTGGATCGCTGGTGAAGTCACAACCGAAACCCCCATTAATCTGAATATCGATCCAACCCGGGCTGACAATCGAACCGCGTGCATCCAGGTCGGTGTCTGTTTGCGCAATACGGTCCTTGCCGGGATGGATGCCTGCGATGATCCCATCCTGAATTTCAATCACGACCTCTTCCAATTGTCCAGCATCTGTGAACATCTGAGTGTGAACAATTTTCACTGCTGCCTCCTGGATAGATAAGCGCTGACAACAACTGGTCAGTACTATTTTTTTATACAAGATGACAGAATTGTACCGCGTAATTTTTTAGGATTATGAAATGGGACATCGGAAATAAAAACGCTCCTCCACTTATTCGTGAAGGAGGCGGGTAAAGACACCAGGTAATATCTTTGCAGTATCTTACATCATCATAGTGATAATTTCTCGGTTTCCTCAAATGATAAAAACAACCATCACTTTATGAATCTATCTGGAATGGGACTTCGATGATCACGATATCACGATACCCACGCAACATATTTTGCAGGCGCGCAGCCGTTTGGTTATGGAGAAAACGAGCAACATATCTTTCAGGAATGAATTCCGGAATGACGACTGTGATCAGTTCCTTCGGAAATTCAAGGTTATTAACTCTTTCAATGTACTGAACAACAGGCGTGAGAACATCACGGTAATCGTAATCAACCAACTCTAGTTTTACACCTTTTGTGATAGAGGCAAAACGTTTCCAGCGGGCGAGGAACTGCTTTTTACTTTCCTGATCTGTGGTAATCGAAACCACTCTGACGTCATCGGATAAGCGCCTGGCATATTGAATAGCTCTCAACGATCCGCGATGTATATCTGCAATCGGCACTACAACAACATTTGCCACAACGGATAAATCTTTCGGCTCAAGGGCGCGTGTGCTGAGGGTCTTTGAAACCTTCTGATAATGTTTATTGATCGTGTAAAACGCATACACCAAACCCGGGATCAGCAGCGCCACAATCCAGGCACCTTCTTTAAACTTCGTCAGAAGCAAGACGATAAATACACAGAAAGTGATAATAGATCCAACGGCATTCATCACTCGTTTCCATTTTGCACCTTTTTCATAGTGCACAATGGTTACTTTCGTCTCGAAAGATTCGCCGGGTTTCAGATGAGCAATTCGACCCATCAACCGGAACATACCTGCCTGCGAAAGGCTGAAACACAACATCACGCCCAGCGCATATAGCGGCAGCATCGCAATCTCATCTGCATTGAAAATGACTATCAATAAGGAGGAAAAAACTGCCAGGGTAATAATGCCGGAACTAAAGACCAGTCGGTCTCCCCGGTTTTGCAACCAGCGAGGCAGAAAGTTATCCTGCGCGAGGAAATAAGATAATCTCGGAAAATCTTGATAACCTGTATTGGCTGCCATAAATAGAATCCCCGCAGTAAAAATCTGTACCCAGTAATACACAAAACCTGTTCCCGTTTCTCTGCGCGTGAGTGGTGAAAGAATGATTT
>CAYRRA010000209.1:0-6963 GCA_964426355.1 uncultured Anaerolineaceae bacterium | reverse complement strand
ACTCTAACGAGTAAAAAAGAGCAGAAGCTCCCCAAAAGATAGGGCAGCCTCTACGAGCAAATAACGCTTACGAGAGTCTCTGCACCGAGCTCTGACACGGCAAGAAAACATCTCTTGTGAAAATATAGTCAAAGAGGCTGCCATTTTTTAGACAGCCTCTTTGCGTGTTACTGTTTTCTACAGGGCTTTACTTGGATGAAAGCCATACGTTGTTAACGGTTGTAACGGGTTTCATCCACCACATGGTGGCTCGCCAATCCTCCACCCGGCTGGTGGTGATTTCGTAACCCGTGGCAAAGCCAAAGGGAATGTCGGCGTAGGAAGCGTAAATCTTGCGATGGGCTTCCTGCAGTATCGCTTGTCGTTCTTCGGGGTCAACGATCTTATTGGCTGACTCGAGCAGGGTAAAGACCTCTTCATCCGCATAGCCCCAGGCAGGAGCCAAGCCTGTGCGTCCCCAATAGCCATCTATGCCGCCTTCGCCGCAGAAACCAGACCACATCATCAGCGGTTTTTGGGTGTTCTGCCCAAGCGCATCCTCAATCCAGGTGCCAAATTCTACTTCGACCATCGTCACGCCAAAACCGGCTTCCTGCAGTTGGGTGGTAGCAGCCGTGGCTATACTGGGGGCAGGGGTCATGTTCCAGACCTCAAATTCCACCGAGAAGGTCACGCCGTCTTTAGCCCATACACCGTTGGCATTCTTTTCCCAACCGGCTTCGGTCATCAGTGTTTCGGTCAATGACGGGTCATAGGTAAACAGGTCGCACAAATCGGGGTCGTGTCCGGGAATGCCAGGTCCAGCAATACCGCAGCCTTCAACTGCCATACCACCAAACTCATTGCGCATGATAGCACGTCCGTCGATGGCATGTGCCATGGCTTCACGCACCTTAATGTCTTGTAACATCTCGTTCTTCAGATCGAACATGATGTTGTAGGAATAGGGACAGTTTTGGGCGTACAGCTTGAAATTTTCGTCGTTCTCGAAGCGGTCAAAATCGGAAGCGGGTAACTGAATGACATCCACCTCGCCAGCTTCCAGAGAAATCACCTGCACATCATCATCCGGGATGATCTTAAAAATTACTTGGTCCAGGTAGGGCTCGATGGCGTAATCTTCGTTCTTGCGCAGGGTCACATGGTCATCGGCTACATATTCCACAAATTCGAATGGACCGCCGCCAATGGGGTTAAGACCCCAATCGGCGCCACGTGCATCAACAGCTTCCTTGGGCAGAATGGCGGTTGAACTCAAACCGCGTCCGCCAGCAAAGAGAATCGCATCTGGTTCTTTCATGGTGAGCTTGACGGTATAAGTATCGACCACTTCAACCGATTCAAAACCAGCCAGCAAATCGCTCGGGGCGCTGGAGCCTTCAATGGTCACCATGCGCTCGATGGAGTACGCTACATCTTCGGCGGTGATTTCGCGTCCTTCACCCTCGGCAAAGATGTCATTGCCGTCCTGGAATGTCCAACCTTCGTTCAGATGGAAAATGACCACTTTGCCATCCTCTTCGAAATCCCAGGATTTCGCCAGTTCCGGGATGGGTGTTTCCGCACCGGTTTCATCCAGTACCGCACGAAACAGGAAAACGTGCACCATAGAGGTGACGTGGAAGGAGGCGTCATCATTGATGAATGGCGGGTCAAATTGAACAACCGCAGCTTCCCCAACATAAAGCGTACCGCCCATCTTCTCATCAGCGGCGGCTTCCTCTTGAGCCGGTGATTCAGCGGCAGGCTTGCAGGATGCCAGCAGCATGGTGGTTACCACCAGCAGCGCAATTAACAAATAACTAAACTTTTTCATTTTTCCTCCAATAGGGTTTGTTTAATGGGTTCCACTTTTCTTCTACATCTTTTTAACATACTTTCCTCATTCACCTCCATGGATCATTTTCTTATCATACTTTGAGTACACGCGGGTCAAACGCATCCCGGAGTGCATCACCCACGAAGTTAATCGCCAAAACGGTAATCATGATTGCCATACCCGGCGCAAAGGTCATCAATGGCAGCTTGCGCAGATATGGCTTTGCTTCTGAAAGCATCGCACCCCATTCAGCCGTCGGGGGTTGAGCGCCCATACCCAAAAAACTCAAAGCAGACGCAGATAAAATGGCAGCCGCAATGCCGAAGGTAGTCTGGACGATAATCACACCCAGGGTTCCCGGCAGCAGATGGCGGAAGATGATGCGCGAATCCTTCGCGCCCACCACCCTCGCAGCCACAACGAACTCTTCCTCTTTCAACGAAAGGAACATCCCGCGTATCAAACGCGCATAATCGATCCAGACCACACCGCCCAGAACCAGCATCATGTTGGTCAGGCTTGGTCCCACAATCGCCACAATCGCAATCGCCAGGATTAGGAACGGAAAAGCAATCACCACATCCACGATACGCATGATGATGTTGTCGATCACGCCGCCAAAATACCCGGCAACCGCTCCCAGCGTGACCCCAAGCGCCAGAGCAATCCCTTCCACGATGAAACCAATCGTGAGCGAAATTTGGCTGCCATAAATCAACCGGCTGAGAATATCGCGCCCGAGCTTATCCGTACCCAGCCAGTGTTCCGAATTCGGTTCCTGAAGTGAATTCTCCAAATCCATTTTGTAAGGGTCATACGGTGCAATCCAAGGAGCTGCAATTGCCAATATCACCAACAATCCTAAAATGATCAATCCGACGATGGCAAAACGATTGTGGATCATCTGCCGGAACTTATCCACAAAGGGGTTGACCGGTTTAAGTTCTCTTCCTCTTGTGATTTCTTCTAAGGTTGTCATGCTGCTCCTGTTATTCGTACCGGATTCGGGGATCCAGGATTGTGTAAAGAATATCGATAAGTAAATTTGCCAGGATAAAGGTGAACGAGAAAATCAACACCGTGCCCATAATCACCGGGTAATCCCGCCGCCAGATGGCGTTTACCGCCAGGCGCCCAATACCGGGCCAGGCAAAGATCGTTTCGATGATAATCGCCCCCCCCAGGAGACCTGCAAATTGCAGCCCTAAAATCGTAATCACCGGGATCAACGCATTACGGATGGCGTGCTTGGCAATCACTACTGCCGGGCGGACGCCTTTTGCGCGCGCCGTGCGGATATAATCCAGCCCCAGCACCTCCAGCATGGAAGAACGCACCATGCGCGAGTTGATTCCCATCAACCCAATTGCCAGCGTTACCGACGGCAAGACCAGGTACTCCAGGCGGTCAAACACAGGTCCTGAACCACGCCCTGAGATGGGCAGCCAACCCAGCCACAGCCCAAACACCAGAATCGCCATAATGCCAAACCAGAAACTCGGAATGGATACGCCAAACAACGCCCCAGCCATCAAAAAATTGTCGACCAGTGTGCCCCGCTTCAAAGCAGACACCACCCCAAGTGGTATGGATACCAGGACCACCAAAATCATCGCAACAAGCGCCAGCTCCATCGTTGCCGGATAGCGGGCGGAAATTTCAGTCAGTACCGGTGTACGAGAGGTCAACGATTGCCCGAAGTCACCCTGCACCAGCCGCCAGAGATAGCGCCCATATTGAACCATGACCGGGTCGTTCAAACCCAAATCTTCTCGTAAACGCTCTACCGTTGCGGTGTCCAGTTCAGCCAGCTTGAGACCGTACTGAGCAGTGATCGGATCTCCCGGCGCCAGCTGGACAAGGATAAAAACAACCAGGCTGATACCCAGCATCAGTAAAGGGAGAATCAACAATCTACGGATTATGTATGTTGTCATCTAATCTCCTGATTTTGTATGGTTTTTGAGTGGAAAACCTCAGTTGTTGAGTCTCTTTCGTACAATTTTGGATGAAAAAAACAAAATCCGCCCGATTGGGCTCGCGAAAGAATACCACAAAAAGTAGGTCTTGTAAACTTTTCGTCAGAAATCTCTCACTAATTTGTGGTATGTACTTCCGCGCGTACCTGGCGCGCTTTCTTTTCGAAAAGGAATCAGCTCTCACGAAACAAAATTGGATGCCAGCAGCAGAGCACAGCCCAGTTGTACGCTGACCAGTTTTTTGATGGGCACTACCTCATACTTCAAAGCACTTTCCAGCTCTGCGGCGTCCTTTTCAAATACAGCTTCTACCTCCTGCAAGGTTTTTTTCAACCGGTCATTTTCTCCGCCATGCTCAATCTGTGCTTCGAGCATACGCACAAAGGTGCCGGTGGAGAGGAGCTGGTAAAACTGCTCGCTGAGCAAATTGTCAAATCTCTCCGCTACAGTCGCATTTTCTTCCAGGCTGGGGTCGTTTTTTGCCCAATTTTCCTGTGCCTTGAAGTGCTCCTCATAAAACTTGAGGTTGTTTTCAATCGTTTCTTTGAACGGAGTCTCCAACGTGAGCAGTTCCTTCACCTCAGCCAGTTTCTGTCTGAAAAAAACCGCCTTCTGGCGCGACTGTTCAAGCCCCTGTAAAATCAAATCCCGGCGGATATCGTTGGTGCGGGAGGTATCATGGATGGCGGGGTTATAAAAATAGGGCATTTCACACACCAGGAACAACGGATTGCAGTGCCTTTTGGCATATTCAAAGCTGCTTGCGCCACCCTGAATGATTTCTGCCGGGTCTTTTTCTAAATTTTGAGCCATGAAATCATAGCTGTCCTGGATGCCAATCATGCCAAAAACCGCATCCGAATGCTTTTGCGCATACGGCACTTCGGGTTCGCCCAGGTGCAGCGGTAAACCCTGGCTCTGCACCAGCTTATAGAAATCAGGGTAAAACCCCGGAAAATCATCGGAGAGATAAAGGTAAACACCGCCAAAACCCGAGTTGTGAAGCGAAAACATGAAATCAGGCTTTGTTGCTTCAATGAGATTCATCAACGCCTGCGTTTCGGGCATGGGGTTTTCATATTTGAGGGTCTTGTACTCCACCGGGAAAGTCCACTCTACCTGTTGAAAACTGGGCGGGCGGTAATAATGGCGTGCATAGTTGGTTACCGAGAACGGTCCTTTGAACCATTTCTCGTTCAACCGGGTGCCGTCCACGTCGATGCACTTGATGATGTACCAGGTATACCCCAGCTCATCACGCAAGGCTTCATCTTCCGCCAGTTTTTGTGAGAGAAACTCCAGCATCATTGAGCCAATCGGCTCGTTGGGATGCGGCATGGCGAACAAAAGCGCATTCTTCTTGCCGGAGCCAATTTTTAACACTCGAATCGGATCACCGGTACGTGATTTCCCTACTTCTTTCCATTCCACCACCTGGGGATGTTGTTCAGCCAGCCGGCGCGAGCTTTCATTCAGCTCATCCACCGTGAGGAAAACCTGGTAATCGGGCACCTCATCGATCAACTCCAACACTTTTTCAAGCTTCATTTTGTATCCTTTTCATCTGGATTGGGTAGTGATATGCCTGGCAAAATTTTGTTGATATCATGATTTTATTGAATGAATATAAAAATTGCAACATAAATTCTTAATTGGTTCAAGGCATCCGATTCCATTCATAACAACCCCAGGCAAACCCCCCAATATCAAACTCAAACGCAATAAAGTTTGAGATTAAACAAACGCGGGTACCTTCCTGATTGTCACTCCGATACGAGGAATCCACCGGGATCGATGTGAGGCAACATATCCTGCCGGCAGGGGCAATGGTGATCCCTCACATTTATTTGAGATGACAACCTGGGCTGGGCGAGGTATAGAGGTGGCATGGCGAGGCATCCCTCACCAAGATGTCCATCTCTTTCAACTGCTCAAATCGTTCCCCTACCCAATCCGTGATACCACTTGGTTTATCCTCTCCCCCCAGTTTTTCCAGAACCATTACGACTATCAAGCTTATCAAGCTATAGCGCCGCCCTTTATGTCCACGCACGTCGGGTATTTTCATTTAGTAATCGTATAGGCTCCCCAGTTCGTAGATCACCCCATTTTCGCCAATTTCTTGATTTCTAGCTATGTTGGTATAATCCATATCGGTCTTCTCCGGTTTCTACTGTGTTTGAGCGCATTAAGTATTCCGAAGAAGACCTCTTTTTTTGTCAAGTTAGAATGTTAAAGCCCAGTTTCGCCAGGTTACGGTTGAATGTTGAAAGTTTCACCTGCACTGCTGCCTTCGACTTCAGGGAAATAAACCTGGTATGCGTGCGCCGGTAAGATGTGAAATGTCCCTGCCAGGTAGGGTGTCAGACGATAGATTAACACATAGGTGCCCGCCGGTACCCACCCTGATACCCAGCGAATGTGGTCGTCAAAAATTTGTGGCTCGTAGAAATACCAGCTTCCCCAGCCAGTCGCAAACGGATCAAGGGGATTGATCCATTCATCCGAATGGTTATCCCCCACCTGCGAAGTCAGCAAACGTGTATCCACAATCTCTGCACCGGCGGGGATCCAATCCTCCACCACCACGTACTGCATCGCTTCGGGGATCACCACCGTTAGCCGCACCAGAATGGGTAGATCAGTGGCTCCCATCGAATAGTACTCAATCGCCTCGCAAGTTTCCAGTGTGCAGCCCTGTTCCCACAACCAGTAACTACGTTCAATGGTGATGCCGCGGTCCAGTGGCAGTGCCTGCTCCACCGGCACATCTACCTGTAAATATGCCCTGTAATACAGCTTGCCCACCCCGCTCTCCTTGATGATGGTCAACGCATTGGGCTCATCAGCAAACAAGGTTTCGATCGGCGAGGTCGATAGGACAGCCGTAAGGGACTGCATTCCTTCAGTTTCACCGCGCAGCAGCTCCTGTCCATTCAACCTGGCGGAATAAGCGTAATCCGCTTGCAGTTCACCGGTGCCTTTCATCACTTCAATTAATGCCATCAGCGCCCACGCGCTCTCATAGCTGGAATACCATCCACCGTTTGACCTGCGGTTTGCCATCAGGTAACGCACGGCGTTCGGTAATAGGCTGGAGGCAGGCTCAAGTTTTGCCAGTGTATACAGAACCATCGCATGGTTACAAAGATGCGATGTGTAGTT
>CAYRRA010000208.1:1727-7054 GCA_964426355.1 uncultured Anaerolineaceae bacterium | reverse complement strand
ATTTTTTACAAAAATCAGAAATCGTGCTCATCCCCAGGAGGTGAAGGTATGCTGTTAATTAAAGGTGGAAATGTCCACTGTGGAACAGGGGAGATCAAACTGGCCAGCGATGTTCTGGTCGAAGATGTCCTGGTTAAGAAAATCGGTAAGGATCTGTCTGCGCCAGGTGCTGAAGTGATCGATGTCTCCGGTAAAGAGGTTTTCCCCGGTTTTATTGCGCCCTGTACCAGCGTGGGTTTGATTGACTTTACCGATTTCAGAAAGGGCGATCACAACGAAATCACAGACCCGCTCACCCCGCATCTCAATGTGAAGGATGCGCTCGACCGGCGCGAGGTAGCCCTGCAGCAGTACCATTACACCGGTATCACTGCTTTTGGGGCATCGCCTGGTGGGGGTAATGTGCTCTCGGGGCAGATGGGTGTGTATAACACCGCCGGTAATACCATCAAAAGCATGTGCATCAAGGAGTTCGCTGCGTTAAAGGGTAATTTTACCGTCGAGGTGAAGCAGTCCTACGGCAAGCGCGGTGTTGCGCCGATGACCAAGATGGGGATCGCATCCATTTTACGCAATGCTTTCACCGAAACGCATGAGTACATGGAGAAGGAAGAAAAACCACTGGATGCCAAAAAAGAAGCGATGGCATCGGTTCTCAGGCGTGAGGTACCGCTGGTGATGAACGCCCTCACAGCAGCGGAGATTGCCGCCATCATCCGCATTGCCCAGGAGTTCAACATCCGGCTGGTGCTGCATAATGCCTATCAACCGGAAAAGTGCGCTGATGCGATCCTGGAGGCGGGTGTGCCGGTGATGCTGGGTCAACTGCAAAACAGCGGTCTGGCAGTCAGCTACCAGACCGACCTGGTGCAGGTGCTCAAGATGCAGCGTGAAGGGGCGCTAATCTGCCTCTCCAATTCGGGCGACGGTGGTTTTGCCGGGCGCGAGACGCTGCTGTGGAGCGCCATCCGCATGGTGCAGGCAGGCGCGGACCCGGAGGAAGCATTGCAGATGATGACGATTAACCCTGCCAGGGCGCTGGGCATCGATGACTGTATCGGCTCGCTGGCGGAAGGCAAGCAGGCGGATATCGTGGTGTACAGCGCAAACCCGCTGGTTACTTTCCGGGCGCATGTGGAAGCCATGATCGTGAAAGGTGAAGTGGTTTACCAGGGAACAGGAGAATTTGAAAAATGCTGCTGATTAAGAACGCAAGAATTTACACTATGGCAGGGGAAGTGTTCGAAAAAGGGGATATCCTGGTCGGCGATGGGAAAATTGTGGGAATCGATGTGGAGATCAAGGCTGAAGGCGCTCAAATTCTTCTTGCCGATGGATTGACCGCCCTGCCGGGTCTCATCGACACACATACCCATATTGGCGGTTTTGACCCGGTTGCTGCCGATAACATGGATCTAAACGAAATGACCGACCCGGTCACCCCGCAGGTTCAGGCACTGCATGGCGTGGATATCTCCGACAAAAACTTCCAGTTTGCCCATCAAGCCGGGGTCACCACGGTGTGTATTGCGCCGGGCAGCGGGAATGTTATTGGGGGTTGGGCTTTTGCCACCAAAACGTACGGTTCGAATATCTTTGACATGGTGCTCAAAAACCCGTGTGCGCTCAAGATGGCTTTGGGCGGCAATCCCAAAGGGATCTACGGTCCCAAGAACCAGATGCCGATGACCCGCATGGGCATCGCCGCTCTGATGCGCGCAGCACTTCAGACAGCCGTGGAATACATGCAGAAAAAAGAAGCCGCTGGCGACGATAAAAGCAAGTTGCCGCCCTATGACGCCAAATCCGAGGCGATTATTCCGGTTTTGAAAAAGGAAATACCCCTTAAAATCCACTGCGAACAGTTCGACATGGTCACCGCCATTGACATCGCAAAGGAATTTGGCTGTGATTATTCCATCGACCACGGTTGGGCAGCCTATGACTTCTATGATGAACTGGTTGCGGGTGGCGGAACGGTCATGTTCGGGCCAACCGGCGTGCCCAACGGATACGGTGAGTTGACCGGCGCCGATATGATCTGTGTGAAAGAACTGGATGAGCGCGGGTTGAACGTGACCCTCATCACTGATGCGCCGATTTACTCGCTTGACCACCTGGTGAACGCTGCCGGTGAGGCGGTGCGCTGGGGAACGCCGCATGAGCGCGCTCTGCGGATGATTACGATCAATGCCGCAAAAGCGCTGGGTGTTGCCGACCGGGTGGGTTCGCTGGAACCCGGTAAGGATGCCGATATTGTACTGTTCAAGGGTATTCCCGCGCTGGATGTCTCCGCTGAGGTGCGCTTTACACTGATCAACGGTGAGGTTGTGTATCGGAAGAAATAACCACTTTTTCTAAACAACTTACCTGAAGGTCGGGTGGGATCGGATTAAGTGATCCCGAATTGAGGCTGGTTGGCGTTCTTTTCACAATCATGAGGAGGTATTCTATGGCTTGTACCAAACCGTTTTTCACGATTTCTGAGATGCAAAACAAGATCCTGCCGCTGCGCCAGCGGGCTGAGGTTCAAAATAAATGGCTGCGGCAGCGCCTGGATGAGTTGATTGTCCCGTTGATGCAGCGCGAGGGCTTCGATATGTGGATTGTGACCTCGCGGGAGTACAACGAAGATCCGGCGATCCTATCCATGCTTCCTCAGCCGGAAATGTCTGCCCGGCGGCGCACCATTTTGGTTTTTTACCTGCGTCCGGATGGGAGCCTGGAGCGCTTGAGCCTTTCGCGCTATGGCTTTGGCGATTTTTACACCGCCAGTTGGAACCCTGATGAGGAGACGCAGTTTGAATGCCTGGCGCGCGTGGTGCGCGAGCGCGACCCGGCTTGCATCGGCTTGAATTTCTCCGAGACATTTGCCTTTGGCGATGGCATCACGCACAGCGAGTTCACCCGCATCCTTGCGGCGCTGAATGAGCCGTACCGCGCGCGCGTGCGCAGCGCCGAATGGCTGGCTGTGGGCTGGCTGGAAACGCGCATCCGTCCGGAATTGCTGGTTTACCCCGGTATTGTTCAACTGGGTCATGCGATTATCGCGGAGGCGTTCTCCAGCCGGGTGATTCACCCCGGTGTGACGACCACCGAGGATGTGGTCTGGTGGATGCGCCAGCGTATGTCGGAAATGGGCGTGCAGGCGTGGTTTCAACCCAGCGTGGATTTGCAGGGTTTTGGCGAGGCTGTAACCCGGATCGGTGAAACGCCCAAAGAACCGCGCACCGTGATCCTGCCGGGTGATTTGCTACACTGCGATGTGGGTTTTTATTATCTCGGCTTAGCCACCGATCAGCAGGAACTGGCTTATGTGCTGCACCCGGGGGAAACGGATGCTCCCGCAGGGCTCAAAGCGGGTCTGGCAGCCAGCAACCGCCTGCAGGATATTCACATGCAAGCCATGCAACCGGGAAAAACCGGTAACCAGGTGCTCAAGGAAGCACTGGAGCAGGCGCAGCGCGAGAAACTGGATGCGACCATCTATACCCACCCGCTCGGCTATCACGGTCATGCGGCAGGACCTACTATCGGGTTGTGGGATCAGCAGCAGGGTGTGCCCGGCGTGGGCGATTATGAGCTTTTTGACAGCACGTGTTATTCGATCGAGTTGAATGTAAAACAAGCCGTGCCGGAGTGGGGCGGTCAGCAGGTGATGTTCGCACTGGAGCAGGATGCCCTTCTGCAAGATGGAACGATGCGCTGGCTGTCGGGTCGGCAGACCGAGCTGTATTTGATCGGGTGAGATGGAGAACACCCCCCGTGGGGGGATCCTGTACTCTAATTCAAAGGAGATACCATGACGACAGAAAACAAGTCTGATACCAAAGACAATGAAAAGCAACCCACACCGCCCGTAGAGGAGAAGACTTCCGTTACAAAGCATTCTGCCACGGTTAACGGCAAGCAGCTCAACTATACCGTTACCGCCGGGACGATATTGTTGAAAGAGGAAGACCTGGAGGAAGGGCAGAAGAACAAAGCCTCCATCTTTTACGTGGCGTACGAACTGGACGGTGTGGTAGACTCCGCAGCGCGCCCGCTGACCTTCTCTTTCAACGGGGGTCCGGGCTCTTCTTCTGTCTGGCTGCACCTGGGCGTGCTGGGACCTCGGCGCGTACGTATGGATGAAGAAGGGAAACCTCTCCCCCCACCGTATCAACTGGTGGATAACGATTACACCCTGCTGGAAACCACCGACCTGGTCTTTATCGACCCGGTCAGCACCGGTTACAGCCGCGCCGTGCCCAAGGAAAAACCCGAACAGTTCCACAACGTCAAGAAGGACATCGAATCGGTCGGAGATTTTATCCGCTTGTGGACCACGCGCAGCAAGCGCTGGGCGTCACCCAAGTTCCTGATCGGCGAGAGCTATGGCACCACGCGCGCTGCCGGGCTGGCGGGTTACCTGCACATGCGCCACGGCATGTATCTAAATGGTGTGATGCTGGTTTCATCCATCCTCAATTTCCTCACCGCCGAGTTTGACCCCGGCAACGACCTACCTCACATCCTCTTCCTGCCTACCTACACCGCCACAGCCTGGTATCACAAGCAGTTGGAACCGGCGCTTCAGGCGGATTTGCGGAAGACTCTGAAAGAGGTGGAAGATTTTGCGCTGAACGAATACACCCTGGCTTTGATGAAAGGAGCGCGCCTGCAGGGCGAAGAACGCGCCGGTATTGCGAAAAAGCTGGCACGCTATACTGGTTTGAGCGAAGGGTATATCGAGCGTACCAACCTGCGCATCAACATTCACCGCTTCTGCAAGGAGTTGCTGCGCGAGCAAGGGTTGACGGTTGGGCGGCTGGACAGCCGTTATACCGGTTTTGACCGGGACGCAGTAGGTGAAACGCATGAGATTGACCCCAGCTATTCAGCCATCCTCGGTCCCTACAGCAGCGCCATGTACGATTACCTGGTGCGCGAACTGGATTTTGACCTGGAAATCCCCTATGAGGTGCTCAAGTCGCTTTATGAATCCTGGAAGTATGAGCCCTACCAGAATCAATATGTCAATACGGGAGAAAATTTACGCAATGCGTTTCAATTGCATCCGGGTTTGAGGGTGATCGTCTGCAATGGCTTTTTTGACCTGGCAACGCCTTACCTGGCAACCGGGTACACATTTGACCATATCGAGCTTCCGGAGCAGCAGCGCCGCCAGATCAAGATGACGTACTACGAAGCCGGTCACATGATGTATCTGCACATCCCCTCATTGGCACAGCTCAGAACCGACCTGGTGCAGTTCATTTACGAGTCTTTACCGCAATAAACACCCGCTGCAATGCGCTGGGGCTACCCTCGTCAGCCTCTGGACG
>CAYRRA010000208.1:0-1627 GCA_964426355.1 uncultured Anaerolineaceae bacterium | reverse complement strand
CCGCAATAAACACCCGCTGCAATGCGCTGGGGCTACCCTCGTCAGCCTCTGGACGTTTCACTGGTTTCCAGGCTGACGAGCTCGTAGATTGAGCGGATTTCGCGCAGCAACTCTGTTTGTCGAAGCGAGATAAACCGCGCCAGGTCAAGACGCGCCGGGCTGTCGCGATGCAACTCCACACCGATGCGGCATTTTCCATCCGGTAAGCCGCTTTTGATGTTGGCAATGCTGCCAAATAACTCGAGTGCCTGGGTTGGTTCTTCTTCATCGAATAAGACTGTGCGCGGTAACCGTACCTGGACGCGCACATCTTCACCAACCTGGCAGGGAATTGCCTTGCTTTTTTCATCCACGATGACGGCAACGCCATCCAGCGAGATGTCTGCCAGTTCGCCGCTGACCTGCAAGTCTTGCTGTGAAAGCATGATCCCCTGGATTGGGCTTCCCGGTTGAACTTGCGCCTGGGTGAGCTCGCCAAACCTCTCGGGCTTGTAGGAGAAATGCGATAGCATGACATTTCCCTTTTCTGCTTCTACCAGTACCACGCTCGCACGTACCAGGTGTGGAAATTGAACGTTTTGGATATGGGTCTCTTTTGCCAGGTACATACACACCATTTGGATCTTTTCGGTGCGCACCGTGACGGAAGCCTCACCTATGCTGACAATACTGGCAGCATAGGAAATGGGGATGCCTTTGTATAAGTTGAGCAGCCGAACTTTTCTGTTTTCGTATGCAATCTGGCGGAATATCTTCAGAATATCATCTGTGCTTCCCATGCATCACCTGCCTTTCTTGTGATTTTCCGCTGGCTGTATCATGAAGTGGACAGGATGGATTGCCCCCGTGAACTGGATTGCCCTGCAATGCGATAACCTGCCAGCATGCCGGCACTTTCATTATTCCATAGCGACGATAGGTTTGTCAACTACCGGGGAATAAATCACCTCTTGGGGTCGATTTAAATACAAACAGACCCACATGGATGGCTCGCCCCTTAAGAGTGCCAACATGCGGAAAGGGGGCATCAATTTATTGGCAGATTGCCTGGCAAAAGACCCGTTTTTATGCGGCAGAGATGCTCTTTGAGAAGAAACTAATCACAAATACGCCGATAACGATCAGCGCCACGCCAATCAACATGGGTACGTCAAGTTTTTCACGCAGTAGATAAATGCTGATGAGGATGGTGGCTGCTGTACCTACACCCGACCAGATGGCATAAGCCGACCCCAGGGGGATGCTCTTCAGCGCAATGGCGAAAAGATAAAACGAAAGACCATAACCAGCAACGACAATCAGGCTGGGAACGAGTTTGGTAAAGCCTTGTACAAATTTCAGGGCGGTGGTGCCGATGACCTCGGTGAGTATGGCAAGCATGAGTAAAAGCATGGGGTGCATGATATTTCCTCGTTGTGTTGTGTGCCCTGAGTGTACCACTGTTGCACAAATGGCGGCATGGCGGAAACCGACAAACTTTTCGCTTAAGGCTGGTGGGTGGGATTAGATAAAGTGATCCCGAATTGAGTCCGAAATGTGCAAAATTGGGTGATTTTGTCACAGAAACTAAGAAATTTCCAGTGAAAAAGTGTGTGCTAAAACGGATAGACGTTGTCAAGTTTATATT
>CAYRRA010000207.1:0-7133 GCA_964426355.1 uncultured Anaerolineaceae bacterium | reverse complement strand
CACCCTCTCAGGTCCCCTACCCGTCATCGCCTTGGTAAGCCGTTACCTTACCAACTAGCTGATGGGACGCAGGCCCCTCCCGAAGCGAATCGCTCCTTTCATCCCAAGTATCTGTTCCTCGGGATCACATGTGGTATTAGTGGCCCTTTCGGACCGTTATCCCACACTTCGGGGCAGGTTGCCAACGCGTTACTCACCCGTTCGCCACTAAGACCGTATTGCTACAATCTCCGTTCGACTTGCATGTATTAGGCACGCCGCCAGCGTTCATCCTGAGCCAGGATCAAACTCTCCGCAAAAAGTTTGAACGTCTTTTAGACGTAAATTTCGGTCTCAAAGAACGACGGAGTTTTAATTCTTCCTATCACTCTTCAGTTGTTAAGGTTCTGGTTTTCCAGAGGTCACTCGGTCTGCGCATTTTCGGGTTTGGGAGACAAAACACCGATGTTTTCCCTCATCTTGCCGGTAAACATCGGCGCTATTCCCGCATCCCTGCGGCGCAACTTTCTTTTTTTATTTTTACCGATTTGTCTTTCGACGAAACCTGCTGAACTTTCGAGACTCTTATTTTATCAGTTTCCGTTGTTTTGTCAAGGGCTTTTTCATTTTCGTTTTGCGCTTTTTTTCTCTCTTTTTGCGCTACCCTTTATTCTGTTGCTACCGGTTTTTTTCTCGTCTCAAGTGCGGGCGGAATTATACCGGATATCGAATGTCTGTCAAGGGTTTTCCCAAATTTGCTTTGCGCTTTTTGCGCTGCCCTTTATTCTGTTGTTACCGGACTTGTTTCTTGTCTCAAGTGCGGGCGGAATTATAACGGATATCAAATGCCTGTCAAGGGGTTTTTCAAAATTCGTCCCTGAATCTGCGATTCAATTATCTTTGTCACTTTCTCGCCCTTCAAATGTCCCTCTAATCTACAAATGTTATAATTTTGTGGTATGCAAACCGATACCACGCACACTCAAAAACATCGCTTCGATATCCTCTTCGAACGCGCTTCTCTCTCTGTTTTGCTTGGGCTGCTCCTCGCAGCCACTGCTTTGGTGCTCTTAATCGTTTTTTATCAGCTCACTCACCTGGGTTCTATTTACAAAGGCGTCCGTATCTCAGGGATTGATGTAAGTGGTTTGACCGTTCAAGAGGCTTCTCTTCTTATCCTGGAGAACGTCACTTACCCTCAAACCGGTCGCATTCTGCTGGCGGATGGTGCTCAGCAGTGGCTTGCCACCCCGGCTGAAATGGGGCTTATCCTCGATGCCGGGCGCAGCGCAGAACTTGCCTTTCAGGTGGGTCGCAGCGGCAACCTCAGCCAGCGGCTCTGGACGCAGTTCAACGCCGCCACTCAAGGCATCGATATCGTTCCGGTTTTCACCCTCGACCTTCATCTTGCATATCAATTTCTGGATTCCATCGCACAGCAAATTTTCGTTCCCGTAATTGAACCCAGCTTGAGCATCCAAGGCACTGAGGTCATCGTTCAACAGGGGCAAAAAGGGCGCTCTCTCAACACCGCTGCTACCCTCGACCTGGTCACCATTCAAATCCACACCCTCCATGACAGCATAGTCCCTCTCATCGTTGAGGAACAGTCACCAATCATCGTGGACGTCTCCCAGCAAGCCGAACTGGCGCGCAGCATCCTCAGTCAACCTCTTGTCCTGTCTTTACCCGATGGCGAAGCAAACGGTCTCGGTCCCTGGACCTTTGAATCGCTTGCCCTGGCTTCGATGCTTGCGTTTGAAAGCGTCCAAACCGGCGACCAAACCAATTACCAGATCACCATGGATGACCAGCTTCTTTACAACTTCCTCATCGGTCTGGAGCCGAAAATTTTGCGCTCACCACAAAATGCACGATTTATCTTTAACGATGATACCGGGCTACTGGAAGTCCTTGAGCCTTCTATCACCGGGCGATCACTCGACGTTAATGCCAGCATCCAGACGATTCAAAACAAGTTAATCGAGGGTGAACACAATGTCAGCCTTGACCTGGTTTACACTTCTCCCCCGGTAACCGACACCATGACCGGCGCCGAACTGGGTGTGACCGAGCTAGTTCATGCCGAGACATCGTTTTTTTATGGTTCCGATGCCGATCGTGTGCAGAATATTAACGCCGCTGCCAGCCGTTTTCATGGGTTGATGGTTGCTCCGGGTGAAACCTTTTCGATGGCTGCTGCACTGGGCGATATCAGCCTGGAGAATGGCTATGCAGAAGCCCTCATCATTTACGGCGGTCAGACCATCAAGGGCGTGGGCGGCGGTGTTTGCCAGGTCAGCACAACGCTTTTCCGCGCAGCTTTTTTTGCCGGGTTCCCCATCATAGAGCGCCATTCACACGCATATCGCGTCTCTTATTACGAAAAAATTGCCGGTAACATCCGAGACAACAAACTGGCAGGGCTGGATGCAACCGTCTTTGTCCCGTTGGTTGACCTTAAATTCACCAATGACACCCCTTACTGGCTGCTGATGGAAACATACGTCAACCCTTCCTACAGTTCCATCCAGTGGAAGTTTTATTCCACCAATGATGGGCGCAGCGTGGACTGGGACACAACCGGCGTTTCCAACGTGGTTAAAGCACCCAAGCCGCTTTACCGCGAGAACCCGGAGTTGCCTTCAGGTGAGGTCAAACAAATCGATTGGGAAGCCGATGGAGCCGACGTAACCGTAAACCGTCGCGTGTACCGCGACGGCGCATTGATGTTTCAAGACACTTTTAGAACCCATTACCAACCCTGGCAGGCGATTTTTGAATACGGTCCCGGCACAGAAGGCATGCCGCCGCCTGAAGACAAAGAGGATGTCAATTAATACTGCAACAGGATAAGGGTTTTGCCCGCTCTCGCGCCTCTGATGTGTTCTGGCAAAGCTACTTTTATTCCCCGTTCTGCCGGTCGTAATGGCGCACAATCATCGCCTGGGCTCTTTTAAACCCCAGTTTCTCATATAGACCTGCCACATCCTCATCGCATACCAGGTCGATGGCATAGAGGTGTTTAAGCTTAGTCAGCATTTTTTCCACCAGGCAGCGCGCAATACCGCGGTTTTGATAGTCTGCCAACACCTCCAGCAGCGGCAGGTATGCGTTCAAAACGCCATCGCTGATGGCATTGATAAACCCCACCACCTGGTTTCTTTCATCATCCAGTGCCAAAACGACATAGTCGCTGCCGCGCAAAATATCCAGGTGCCTCTCAGGCGTTGGCGGATTAAGCCAGCCCACAAAAAAGCCACCCAGCATGGAAGCGGTGATCCCATCGAGTGTGTCGGTGTAACGAATTTTCATTTCAAACGCTATCCTTTTGCATTTCCCGCGCGTTTCAGACCATCACCAAATCCACGGGGCAAGCCGATAAGGAACCTTGCTCTGGTATTCACGATACCCCGGCAGGTTCTCCGCCAGCAGTTTTTCTTCTGAAAGCGCTTTTACCGCATAGCAAGCAATCACAAGAATCCCTGCCAATAAATTCCACCAGGTTAAAAAAACCAGTATGGTGCCTGATGACATCAGGCAGGCAAAGGCGTAAATTGGATGGCGAACAATCCGGTAGACGCCGCTGTCGATTACGCGGTGATTCTCAAATAATTCTGCTTTCACATCCCAGAATTTACCCAGTTGAAAACGACACATCATGGTACCCAACGCACCTACCACAACAAACAGGCTACCCACCAAAGCCAGTAATAGTACAGACCAACCATCAGGATAAACTACCCTACCAAGGAGGATGCGCACACCCGTCCACAACTGGAGGGTGGTAAAAACCACAATCCCCAGGATCAGAAAACCATCATAACGAAAAAATGATGAATGGAAAGAACGCTTTAAACCACCGACCAGTCCGACCCCACCGCGCCAGTAAATCAACAGCCAGACCAACCAGGCTACCAATACGATCCAATAAACCAAATCAAGTGTCGCCATTTGACTGGCGCTGCTCCTCTTTTGCCTGCTCGATGATTCCCAAAATCAACTCCCCTTTTGAATCGGTATATTTCTCCCTATCCGTCCGGTACTGCTCTGCCAGCCTGATTTTCAAAGCTTCATACCGGGCAGCCGCCTCAGGGTGCCGGATCAAATAATCGCGGAAAAGAATATGCGCTTGCCATTGGTCACTAGCGAATTCAAATATATGCAAATGCAGCGTACAGGGGGAGCCGTAATCGAAGTAATGTCGGCGCGGAACGCCGTTCTCGCCGTGATAAACGTACCCCAACGCAGTCAGCGGTTCCACACAAACAAAGGCTCCCTCGAAACTTTCCACCGCCACACCGATATCGACGATGGGCTTGGTATGAATGCCCTCCACAGCCGTGCTGCCAATATGTTGAATATCCAGCACGTATTGCCCAATCGCTTCATTGAGTCGTTCTTTCTCCTGCTCAAAGACCTTTTTCCATTGCGGGTTATGCGGAACCAGCCGCACGACCCCTTTTTCCAATCCCAGCTCTGACATCGCATTTTTTCTCCCACCATAATTTTACCCGTTTATCGCATGAAACGTATGCTCATATAGTTACAAACCACCAGGTCCGCCTTGCTGCCTTTCTCTGCTTCACCGCACCATCGCGTGTATACAGCAGTGTCATGTATTAGTGAGATTGGATTTATCCATTGGTATAATCATTACCTATGTCCAATCTATCCACGGATCTAAAACCGGAAAACAATCAAATCGCGTTGAATCGGGACGTGTTAATCCAGGTCAACCATTTGACCAGGGGTTTCAACGGCGTCAAAGCAGTGGACGACATTTCTTTTGATATTGCCCACGGGGAGTTTTTTGGCTTCCTCGGTCCAAACGGAGCTGGTAAAACCACAACCATCAACATGCTCATCGGTCTCACTCGACCTGATTCAGGCACATTTCAGATTGCCGGGTTGGAATTCACACAAAATCCTAAAAAAGCACAACACCTTATAGGAGTTGTGCCAGATGAAAGCAACCTTTACCCTGAGTTGAACGGAATAGACAATCTCGAATTTTGCGCTGCCCTTTACGGTATGCGAAAAAGCGAGCGCAGAGATCGGGCGCAGGAACTGATTGAGACATTTGGGCTAAAAGAAGCTGCCGGGCGAAAGTTTGGCGGGTATTCCAAGGGGATGAAACGCAAACTGACCATCGCAGCCGGCATCATCCACCGCCCTCAAATCCTCTTCCTGGACGAACCCACCACCGGTATCGACATTGCCTCAGCCCGCCAGATCAGGCAATTGATTGCCGGGCTTCACCGCAACGGCACCACCATCTTCCTGACCACGCATTACATCGAAGAGGCTGAACGCCTGTGCGAACGCATTGCCTTCATCGTCCAAGGCAAAATCGTCAAAATCGACACCGTGGCAAACCTTTTACAAACCGTTCAGGGCGAGAATGTATTGCTTATTTCAACCGTTAATGCCACCAATGAACTTTGCCCCAGGCTATCCGCAGCATTTCCGGATTTTTCGATCCAACCTGTCTCTCCTGGACAAATTCGCGTTGAAACAAAAGAACCAATCAGCATCGGGGCTCTCGTGCGGTTCATTGAAGAGCAAGGCGCTGAGGTCATCGAAGCTGCCCGTTTACATCCTTCGCTGGAGGATGTGTTCGTCCAGGTTACCGGCATTGAACTCAGCACCATGCGAAAAGAAAAAGAGAAGTCAGGAGGCAGCCTGTGAAACGGTGGATCGCATTCTGGAATATCATGCTCAAGGATTTGCGCGCCTATTACCTCAAGCCGCCCAACATCAGTTGGGGGATTATTTTCCCCATCGCATGGACCGGCATGTTTTTCATCCGCTCAGGCGGTGGGCTGGAAAACATTCTCACATTGCTCCCCGGCGTAATTGCCATCTCAATCCTGTTTGGCACCACCTCGTTACTCGCTGTCACAGTGACCTTTGAAAAGAAAAACCGCTCATTCGAGCGACTGTTGCTTGCACCCATCTCTTTGGAGTTATTGATGTTAGCCAAAACTGGCGGCGCCATCCTGTTCGGCATCGTCAATGCTTTTGTCCCCATCCTGATTGCATCCTTCCTGGCTGATCTATCACAGGTAAACTGGCTGCCTTTACTGTCGGCAATTGTCACCATTTCATTTGCTTCCACCTTTTTAGGACTTTTTATTGCCGTTTCGGTCAGTGAAGTCTTTGAAGCACAGACTTTCTCCAATTTCTTCCGCTTTCCAATGCTTTTCTTGTGCGGGCTCTTCTTTCCGGTTAGCGCCTTACCGGTATTCCTGCGTCCACTTTCTTACATACTACCTCTGACGTACGGAACGGATATTTTACACGGCGCGGTGAACCAGCAAAGTGTACTGCCATTCAGTCTGAACATCCTGATCATCAGCGCTTTTTGTATTCTGCTGTTTTTTGCCAGCATCAGGAATATCTACAAGAAGTGGATCACCTGAAATCTCCTCAACAGTCAGCAGTCTGTGCACCCAACACGCACAGGCAAGAGTTGCGTTTTAAACCGCCTCGCCCAATTGCCCGCCCAATTGATAGGCTTTTTGTATCAGTTCGGTTTGCTGGTGGATCTCGCCCGCTGCGCCCGCTGTACCGTACACCATGCCCACAATCTCACAGCCGATATAGCGAAAAATGCTCTCGAAGGTGTGGATGGCGTTGATCGCACCGGATGTGTAAACATCGCTGTCGCCGAATGCCAACAGCAAACCAATTTTCTTCCCACGCAGTAAATTCCCTTGCGGTGTTTCCAGCGCATACCAGCGGTCGATGCACAGCTTCACCTGTGCGCTCATCGTAAAGTAATAAACCGGACTGGCAATCACGATGGCATCTGCCTCTTGCAGCATGGGATAAAGCGTTTGCATGTCATCCTGGATCACACACTGCCCTTTCGTGCGGCACAAATCACAGGCATTGCACGGGCGAATGCTCATCCTGTCCAGCAGGGCTTCTTCCACCGTGGCGCCCGCCTCGCGTGCACCTTTCACCACCTGGTCAGCCAGCGCAGCGCTGTTGCCATTTTTTCGCGGGCTGCCCCTCAAGACCAATATCTTTTTTTGCATGTGCTCCTCCAATTGTGTTTTTTTAATCAGATAAAGCTTCATTCATTCCGCCCGATTTCCACATCTCGAACCCCGCCTGCGACAGCCTGGCATGATTGGCACGCCAGT
>CAYRRA010000206.1:0-7217 GCA_964426355.1 uncultured Anaerolineaceae bacterium | reverse complement strand
TGCGCCATCCCCGCAAGAACGCGGCAAGTAATCTCAATCCGCCTGTGCACGGTGCAGTTCACCGTGCACAGGCGGTTAAAAATCACATGTAGCCAAGTGGGAACCATTGGCAAGAAAAGGTAGTAAATAATATGAAAATCAAGATATTTTTGGGCATTTTTATCCTTGCCCTTTCCTCGTTAGCCTGCTCCATAAACCTGCCAATCAGTTGGACAAGCGGTGGAATCGGCGATGTCAGAACCATCGAAATCAATGAAACTGTGCAGAACAATGAAAACGCAAGCCTTTTAATTGAAATGGGCGCAGGAGAGCTGGATATCGATGGTGGGTCAAACAGCCTGGTGAGTGGCAGCATACGCACCAACCTTGCTGAGTGGGAACCAGAAATCACTAAAACAGAAGAGAGCATCACCATCAGCCAGGATATCAATACCATTCCGGTTCAGCCGGGCAACAGGATAATAAACGAATGGAAACTTCAGCTTGGAAACCAACCTCTTAACCTGAACATAAGGGCAGGTGCTTATAAAGCAGATTTGGATTTCTCTGGTGTGCCCATCACCAACCTGGAAATCGCAGACGGAGCCAGCGAAGCAAAGGTGCTATTTGCTTCGCCCAACCCGGTCAGGATGCAAACCTTTAAATACACTACTGGCGCGTCCAATGTTGAAATCAAAGGGTTGTCCAATGCAAATATCGATATTTTTACCTTCCTGGGTGGTGCAGGGAGTGCAATCCTGGATTTCTCAGGAAATCTCATGGGCAATATGAGCGTTGAAATCAGCAGCGGAGTAGGCACAATTCGCATTCGCGTCCCTGAGGGCACTCACTGCGTCCTGCACACCCAAGGCGAGTTGGTTGACATCGATAACGATGGCTGGGGTAAAGACGGTAAGCTATACGAGACACCAGGCGAAGGATATACCATCGATATCGTGGTAAACATGAGTGTGGGCAGCCTGCAATTGGAGTTAGACTGAAACAAGCCAGTCGCTAATAAAACTGAAGCAAAAGAGCAGTTCATGATGACACAAAAGTCTTCAACATGAACTGCTCTTCTTTTCTAAAAGACCGGTTTATTCCCCGGATCATCCATTAGAATAGTACCCCTCTTGTTGGATCAATTGGTAAACGCTGTCCGGCAGATAATACCGGTAAGGTTTTCGCTCCAAGATCCGCTTGCGGATTTCCGAGGAGGAGATTTCCAACATCGGGGTTTGGATAAATCGCACCTTTTCGCTGATCTCTGGTAGGGCATTTTCCAATTCACCCAGATTGATGCGATCATTTGGGCGGCGCATTACCCCAAGATACGAGCAGAAGGAGAGAATCTCTTGCGGTTGACGCCAGTGGCAAAAATCCATCAAGGAATCTCCGCCGATCAGATAGAAAAGTTGATGACCGGCAAATTCCTCAGAGAGTAACCGCATCGTGTCAACAGCAAAATGCGGACCGGGTCGATCCAGCTCCACCCTTGAAAGCTCAAACATACGATTACCGCGAATGGCTTCAAGCAGTAATTGCAATCGAATCTCAACCGATGTCACCGGTTGATGTTGTTTGTGAGGGGGTTCTGGTGTAAGAACCCACAACAAGCGGTTGAGTTCAAGCTGATCGGCTGCCTCCATCGCTAACACCAGGTGACCGATATGCACCGGGTCAAATGTGCCGCCTAATACGCCAATTCTCAAACATGAAGAGGTCACTAATCCAGCCATTCCAGTTCAAATTCACCGATGAAAACCGTCTCGCCTTCTTGAATTCCAGCGGCACGCAGCGCATCCTCCACGCCCAACGTCTCCAACAGACGCTGAAAACGCCGGATCGACTCATCATACTCCCAGAAGGTCATCTCCGCTGCTCGCTCGATGGCTGCACCGCTCACCCTGAACCCATCCTCAACTCTTGTAACCGTAAAATCTTTCGGGTCTTCTTCACTTCGATACACAGGCAGGCTTTCAACCGGTTCTGGTTCAGGGCTGTTCTGAACAAGCTCATACGCTTTCAACAGCACTTCTTCTAAATTGGTGCGCGCCAGTGCAGAAATGGGGAAAATCTCGTATCCACGTGCTTCGATTTCTTTCTCAATCCCTTCCCATCGCTCTTTAGCTTCAGCCTGGTCAATTTTGTTAAACGCGACAAACTGTGGTTTTTCACCCAATGCCGGGTCAAACAATGCCAGTTCGTTGTTGATCTGTGAAAAGTCCGCCAGTGGGTCAACAGCTAATCCATCCAGAAGGTGAATCAACACACGCGTGCGCTGAATATGACGCAAAAAAGAATCTCCCAGACCAACGCCTTGATGTGCTCCTTCGATCAAACCCGGAATATCCGCCAAAACCAGAGAGCGGTCCACGTCAAATTCATGTACTCCCAGATGTGGTTCCAGGGTTGTAAAAGGATAATCAGCAATTTTGGGTGTAGCATTGGTAACAGCAGCTAAAAAGCTAGATTTGCCGGCATTCGGGACGCCGACCAAACCAACATCAGCGATCAGTTTCAACTCCAGGCGGAGGTTTTTCTCCTGCCCAGGCTCCCCCTTTTCGGCAATGCGCGGGGCTTGATGCCTTGAGGTGGTAAAATGAACATTACCTCTGCCGCCTCTCCCACCCTTACACACAACCAGTTGCTGCCCTGCTTCAGTCAGGTCTCCCAGCACTTCTCCGCTATCCTCGTCAAAAACAATGGTTCCAGGCGGCACAGGGATGATGGTATGCGGGGCAGACCGTCCGGTCTGGCGTTGGGGTCCACCATTTTTGCCATTATCTGCGATAAAACGCATTTTATGCCGAAAAGCAGACAACGTGTTAATCCCAGGTTTTACCTCAAAGAGGATATCCCCCCCGCGTCCGCCATCTCCACCATCCGGTCCACCTCGATTGATGTATTTCTCCTTTCGAAAATGCACCATCCCATTGCCGCCGGTTCCGGAGCGAACATAAATGCGAACTTCATCAATAAACATTTCTTCTTTGCTTTCTAATAAATAAACAATCACATGGCTTCAGGAACGCCAATTCCCAACAGATAAAGACCATTTTTAATCACTTGCCGCGCAGCCTGCACCAACCGCACACGGAATGCGCGCACTGATCCTTCTGCCTGTAAAACAGGGCATTCGTTGTAAAAGTCTGAAAAAGAGCGTGCAAGTTCATATACATGATTGGCAATATGCAGTGTCTTCAATTCTGCTGCGGAGCGCATCACTTCACGGGGGAAACGTGATATGGCTTCAATCAACTGCACTTCAGCGGGAAAGAGCTCATGCTCAGGTGTAAGCGCTTCCGGTATCGCCCATTCGTTCTTCCGAAGAATGCTACAGGCACGAACATACGCATATTGGATATAGGGCGAAGCCTGTCCGTTGTAATCCAGGGCAGATTCCCAATCAAAGGTGACCACTTTTGTGTTCTCGCGGGAGACCATCGGATACTTAATCGCTCCCAATGCCACCTTTTCTGCAATTTCCTCTTGCTGCCCGCGCTCCAGTTCAGGGTTCTTGACCTTTACAATCTCCAAAGCTCTCTGAACGGCTTCATGCATTAAATCATCCAGCAACACTACCGTACCATCCCGTGAACTCATCGTCACGTTACCGGGCAGGTTCACAATTTCATACGCCAGATGATAACAACGCTCTGCCCAGGGGTAACCCATCAACTCCAGTGTCTTGTAAATCTGACGCATATAAAGCGATTGACGGACATCAATGACGTAGATCGAACGATCCAGGTCATACTCTTCGTTCTTCTGAATTGCCAGTGCCAGGTCTTTGGTGGAATAGAGAGAGGTTCCGTCTGAACGCAAAACAACCAGGACGCGGAAATCTTCTCTCAGCCCCAAAAGTTCATCTAATGGCACGATGACCGGGTTCTCTGGGCGCTCATCGCGCGCAATTTTCTTTTCGATAAGCTGGTTAACCACCTCTTTACCACTATCCTCAACCTCGCTTTCAAAATACACCCGGTCAAAATGAACGCCCAGCTTTCCGTAAATCTGGTCAAATCCTTCCAGGGACCATTGACGCGTTTCTTTCCACAACCTGACGATGTCCTCTTCTTTTCGGTCCCAGCGTGCAAACAGCGAACGCACTTCCGCTTCAGCTCCAGGCTGTTCAAACATGCGGTCTGCCTCAGCATACACGTCCCCCATCCAGCGAGTTTTATCCTCACCTGGGGTCTCGCCATCATGATTCTTTTGGTAATTCCATAACCACTTGATGACATGCAAACCGATATCGCCGATGTAATTGGCTCGCACCACCTCATATCCAGCGAAATCCAGGATATTGCAAATGGCATGACCCAAAATCACATTCCGTAAATGCCCCACATGAAAAGCCTTATGCGTGTTGGGTTGCGAAAATTCAACCATCACCTTTTTGCCCATTGGCGTTCCATGTCCAAAATCGTCTTTACCAGCAAGGACGGCATCGATTACGCGCCGGGCATAACCGGGGGTGGAAAAATAACAATTCAGATAACCGCGCACTGCTTCAATTTTCTCAAAACCGGTAGGGGTCCCCAGTGCGCTCGCAACTTCATCTGCAAGCTGCTGCGCACGCTGCCCTACGTTCACCTGCTTGCCCGAACGTGCTTCAATGGCTGCAATCTGAAAGAAAGAGGTGGAAATACCCCAATGTCCGCTAAAGGGGATTCCTTTCCACTCTAAAGATATCGTTTGGATACCGTTTGTTTGCAGAATTTCCTGAATTTTCTGCTCAATTGCTTCTTGTTCCCGTGTAAACATACTTCTTCCTTGAAATGCAGTGAATTATTATTCTATTATTATATATGAACATTAAATGTAGCTGTTTGCGTGTCATCAAGTTTCAAAATTCACCCGGAATCATGCGTGCCAGCCTACATTAATAAAAAATCCTCCACGCTCAGAAAGAGAGGGAGGATTTATTATTCTACGCCAAACAACCGCGTCGAAAACTAAATTGAGACCTCTTCTGCAGCGGCGGGAAGTTCATAACCGAAAACTCGCAGTTGTTTTTTCAAATCAATCAGGGATTTTCGACCAAAGCCTTCAATGTCCAGCATTGCCTGCTCACCAGATTCGAGCTTTTTCAGCACATCACCAGCGGTCTTGATACCCGCTTTGAGAAGCGCATCCTGGGCTCGTTTACCCAGGTTGAATTCTTCCACCGGGCGATCAGGCGAGGTGCGGGCTGCTTCGCGCGCTTTTTGTTCACTTACATAATCAGCACGTGCTTGCAGTTTGCGATAGAAGCGGTCTACCTGTCCTTCAATGTCAATCAAGCGCTGCTGCTGACCGGTGAAGAATGGATGACAGTTTGAACAAACCTCGGTGCGAATGGTTTCCATGGTTGAACCGGTTTTCCAGGTGTTTCCACATGCACACACCACTGTGGATTCCGGGTAATATTTTGGATGGATATCTTTCTTCATAATCGTTACCTTTCAACGGTCCATACGGACCGCTAATTTGTTTCCTGAGGAACTACGCTGACGCGTTTTCGTCCGTTGGGTAATTGGTCAAAAACGACAATCCCTGGTGCAACAGCAAAAAGGGTATCGTCACGTCCCACCTTCACATTCAAACCTGGTTTAATACGTGTACCGCGCTGCCGCACTAAAATATTACCGCTTAAAACGAATTCACCAGCAAACCGTTTCACACCAAGTCGTTGAGATTGACTGTCTCTACCGTTGCGGCTTGAACCGCCACCTTTTTTGTGCGCCATAATTCCTACTCCTTATCAATCGAATCAATCATCAAGCGTGTATACGGCTGACGATGACCTGTTTTCACACGATATCGTTTTTTGGGACGATATTTGAAGATAACGATCTTAGGACCTTTTTCATGGTCGACCACAGTGGCTTTCACGGTTGCCTTTTTCACAACTGGTGTACCCACTTCAACCTGACCATCATCGACCAGTAAAAGTACCGATTCTAGAGACAGCTTTTCGCCGATCTCTGCAGGCAAGCGATCTACTCGAACCGAAGTTCCTTCAACAGCTTTGTACTGCTTGCCGCCGCTTTCAAAAATTGCATATTTCATTTGTAATCCTCCAACCTTCACTTCACCGCATGTCTCGCGCCTCTTTACGCCAGAATGCGGGGAAGTTGGGGGCGCATTAATATTCCCCAGCAAATATTGCCGGGGTGGCGAAGGTGAATTATACAACCAGCCGGTTAGGTTGTCAACAGAAAATTCAATCTTCCAAATAATGTCAATTTCTGGTTATCTCTTTTGTCTTAACCGCCGCAAATCCCCATCACGAGCAGTTATACCGATTAAGTCCAGGTATTCAAGAAATGCAAGCGCGTAACGTCGGCTGGTCTGGTAATGATCCCTGAATTGGGCAACCGTAATGGTATCCTGGTCTGCAAACCAGCTTTTCATGTCGTCTACCAGTTTCTCATAATCAGTCATCCGGAAAACAACTTCATTGTTAAGTTGAATCAAAATCCCGGTATCCAACAAGGCAGAAAACAAATCCTCTCCCACCTGCTGCTGGCATTCTTTAATGCTGGGGGGGGAGAATGGATCTTGCGTAAAAAGGTTTAGTAAAGCATCGATTGATTTTTGCTGGTGCGAGGTGAATTGGATTGAAAATCCTGGTGCGCACAGGTATTGTTTGTTTTCAGCAATATTGCCGTTCGCCAGCCAAATCGCTAAAGCATGGTTGGCATATCGTGCAGAAATTCCCAATTTACTCTTCAGCTCTTCTCTGGGCATACCAGGTCGTAATGGATACTTCTGATGGTACTGTTCAACCTTTTGCAACATCTGAGTGGAGATCAGGTTCCATTGGTTTTTTGAGATGAACACTTCACCTGAACTGGAGTTGGTTGGGGTAAGAGAAAACAGATCTCCGTTGTCTCGTAAGGTCTGCAGAGCCATATCGAACTGTTCCACGGATAAGCGTGAAGCTTCACGCAATTCTTTTTGTGTGGCAGGACCGGATTGAAGGCTGGCTTGTAAAAGCAATTCCTCCGGTGTGCCGTGCTTCAGGGTCTCCAACCTTGTGAGAACTTCTTGAGAAAAGCGCTTGTGCCTGCGTGCAGGATGCGCATCAATCACTTCACCGCCACCCAGGGTTTCACCTGGAGAGGGACGCCGGATAATGTAGCGATCATGGCGTACCAGCACCAGGGGGTTTTCCATTTCAAGCTGAAGCCATCCATTTTGCCCGGCTTCCAGGCTGTCCTTGCCCAGCAAGCGTACACGTGCCGTCG
>CAYRRA010000205.1:0-7221 GCA_964426355.1 uncultured Anaerolineaceae bacterium | reverse complement strand
GTTGAAATGAATGTCCAGCCCATCTGGATGTTTAATGGTGGTTTGCTTTTTGAGGAGAATGAAAACCACGTTTTATCCATCGACGAGGTTTCCTGTACGCTTTGTCACCAGATTTAAAGAGATTGGATTGGGAACAGAAAAAGTTTTTAGCGGTGAATATGGTATTGATACTGTCAATTGAAGTTGAACTGCTGTATCAATCTATCAGTTATCGTTGGGAGCAAAAGTTCACCCAGGAAAGCAGCCCTGAAGCATCTGCATACCTGAAGTATCAAGATTAAGTTGAAAATATTCCCGTTCTGCTGGATCAACTTCGCCTGACTTACCCAAAAAAGTAATGGCTTTACCAAAAGAGAGTTGTGTTGCAGAAATCTGTGATTGGTGAATCATGATTGGGTCAAGGAGTACTGCGTACTCGATTTTGTTCCCATCACCAAAGCTTGTGAGGATGTGGGGTGTTGAAATTACTGATCTCCGAACAAACCTGAGGAATGACAGGGGCGGAAGGGAGCGAAGAACCTCTCCCTTCCGAATTTAGGCGAGTTTTGCTAAAAGAGCTTTAGCTCAGCGAGCACTTCTTTCGAATGTTCTGCGGGTTTTACTTTCTCGAATACTTTCTTGATGATCCCGTCCTCATCAATCAGATAGGTTGTGCGCAGGACGCCGTAATACTCTTTTCCATACATTTGCTTTTTAGCCCAAACACCGTAAGCCTCACACACGGCATGATCTTCATCTGCGAGGAGTGTAAAGGGGAGCGAGTATTTGTCGCAGAACTTGCGGTGAGAAGTTGATGAATCCGGACTTATTCCCAAGATGATCACCCCTTGTTTCTCGTATTCGCTGAAATCATCCCGAAAATTTGTGGCTTCCAATGTGCATCCAGAAGTATTGTCTTTGGGATAGAAGTATAAAAGCACTTGCTTGCCGCGGTAATCTGAGAGTTTATGGGTTTTCCCATCTTGATCCGGCAAAGTGAAATCGGGTGCTGGTGAATTTTCAAGTAATGTCATTTTGTTCCTCCTTTGGCGAATGAATATTTATTATAATAACATTATATTATTATAATAAAATTAACCCTGGGTAAAGCAACATCCTGAGCCATCACAGACGATAAAAGGGGATACACCGGATCTTTCAGCAGTCAATGACAATTTCGCCCATACGGTCAAAAATGTAGCCCTTGAGTTGTGCAATGTCTTTGCGAAAACGGGTATCATTCATGATATCGAAGAGTGGATCGAGCAGGTGACCCTCAAGGTATTTGCATGGGATGACCAGGTCATAGCGTTCGGTAAAGAGCGGAATGAAATCCAAGCCGAGCGCTTCAGCAGCAGCAGCAATCCCCAGACCACAATCAGACCTGCCGGAATCAACTGCGATAGCAACATTGAGATGCGTGTATTCGTCCAACTGGTATCCCCGTATCTTCCCGGCATCCAGCCCGTTCTGCGACAGGTGATAATCCAGAAGAAGACGTGTGCCCGAACCGCGTTGGCGGTTGATAAAGGTTACATCCTCCCGCTGCAAATCATGAAGCGTGCAGATATTTTTGGGGTTACCCGGTTTGATGATAAGACCCTGCTCGCGCTCAGCCCAGGTGACCAACTTCACCGGTAGGTCGGGAATATATTGCTTCAGATACGACTTGTTATAGTCGCCGGTTGCCGGGTCGAGGAGATGCGAACCGGCGATGTGCGCTTCTTCCCGGCGTAGCGCCAGCAAACCGCCCACGCTTCCCACATTAGCAGAAATCAGGCGGCGTTGGTATCTTTGCAAGTGTTGAGCCAGAAGGTCAAGCGTCATATCGTGCGATCCGATTGCCAGAATGGAACGGTCAATCTCAACAGTAGAGCGGTAAAGACGCACTTTCACTTTACTACCCGCTTCTAGTCCTTGAATGGAGCGCGGAATCACGGTAATGCCATCGGCGCGTACCAGAGAAGTGATGACGCCAGCACCGCGCGATACCGGCGCTGCTTTATAATCCTCACTCACTTTTCCAACGATGACGCGCAGATAATCATCATCCCCGGCAGGGCTGGTGATTTTTTTTGTGATGGTTGCGGTGATCTGGATTGGTTCAGGCAGGTTTTTACCTGACCATTTCGAGAGGAGCGGTTCCACAAAAATTTCACCGGTGAGCGCGGCTGAAACTGGGAATCCTGGAATACCAATGATGGGAATATTTCTTTTTTCATTTGAAGTGGGGTCACTGAGGTGCAGCATGCCCAGAATGACGGGATGCCCGGGACGGACAGCAATACCATGCACCAACAGTTCACCCAGTGTCTGGACAATTTGTGCGGAGAAGTCCTCGGAACCTGCGGATGAGCCGGCGTTAATTAGAACGAGGTCACTTTGTGCGGCTGCCAGTTGAACCGCTTTGCTAATGGTTTCCAGGTGATCCTGTACCATTTTTTGCCGAAGCGGGATGCCACCCCATTCTGCAACCTGTGCGGCAAGCACCAGTGAGTTGTATTCGATGATATCGCCCGGTTTGACTTGTGAACCGATCGATACCAGTTCGCTGCCAGTAGGAAGGATGGAGACCCTGGGTTTTCGGTAAACTTTGATCGCGGCGCAGCCGCTTGCCGCGGCGGCTCCCAGGTCGACAGGTCGCATTTGCTGCCCTTCCGGTAAAACAAGTTGTGAGGAGATGATGTCTTCGCCAACCGTGCGGACGTGCCGCCAGGGTGGGGTGGATGCGCGGAAACGAATGAAGTGCGCCTTGTGGAGGTTTGAGAGCGGCTGGTGTTCGTGATCGAAGGCTTCAATGAGCTCGATCGGAATGACTGCATTTGCCCATGCTGGTAGTGCATCACCGGTGTCAACATACGCGGCAGTTTGCCCGACCACCAACTCGATCGGGCTGGTTTCGGATGCGCCGTGGGTGGAGGATGCTTCAACCGCGAAACCATCCATCGCTGAAGCATTGTAATGCGGAGAAGACAATTTTGCCCAGATTGGTTCGGCGAGGATTCTTCCAACCGCATTTTCGTTCAGTGGGATTTCTTCTACGCCAAGCGGCTGCCAAAGACCGGATTTTTGGAGCGCTTTTTCGAAAATGCCTTTTGCTTCGTCTAATGGGATGTCATGCAGGTAAACGCTCATCTTTGCTAATCCTTAACTAGTTTTCTGAACCCGATGCCGGGATGTCGGTGGGTAGCGAACCGGGCTGCCAGGGAAGATCGGCGAAGATTTGTGCCAGAGTTTCCCCATTCAGCACTTCAAAGCGTGCCAGGTAATAGATATTCTGGCTACTATGCTTTGAATTGGTGTACCAGGTTAACCCCAAAGCAGCTTTATAACCCCATTCGGAAACTCGCGGAAAAATGATATCATCCGATCTTCCATAGGGATAAGCAAAAATGGTAATTTCAGTTCCAAGCAATTCGCCCAACTTCAATCTTGAACCTGATATCTCATCAGAGATGTTGGCAAAACCGGCGGTTAGGTCGTAACCGTTCATCCCGCGGCTGCCGACATTCCAGCCGGCTTCCATCATCTCTTTAATCATTGAAACGGTCAGCATCCCTTGTTGACCGATCTCATTGTAGGCAACAAAAATATTGCCCACAAAACCGAGCTGTTGCATCACCGGGAAGGTTTTGGTATAGATGCCCTGGGATGTTACATCGAAGGTGATGATGATGGGCTTTGATGGAATATCACCACCGAACAGCATGGTGTTCATCAACAGCGAAACAGGGATGGTGACATACCCGTTATCGCGCAGCGCAGTCATTTGTTGCTCAAAATGGACCGGGGAGATGTTGTTGACCGCATCGGCAGAGTAAGAAGGATTATCCTTCATATCATCTGCGATATTGTAATAGACGAGGATGGGAACCTGCACCTCGCCTCTATCCTGATACAACCAGGTAGGGGTCGGGGAGGGAACAGTCGGGCTGGGTTCAGGCGTGGCGGTTGCCGTGGCAGTCGGTTCCGGTGTTGCAGTGGGGGTGACCGAAGGGGTGAGCAGTGCATTGGCTGTCAGTTGTACTGCAACCGTTTTCGCCATTTCGGTGTACAACTCATGCGGAATGTTGGTAACCTGTAATTGTGGAATACAGGCAGTGAGCAGCAGAGCTATGATAAGAATTACAAAGATTTGCTTCATCGTGAATCCTGTTTTACTCTAATAATAAGATATCCACCAATTCCCCCATGTTCAAACCCACTGCCTGTGCAGGTATGCGCAGCAGACCATCGGCTTGAGCCAGTGAGAATATCATGTTGCTTTTGTAAAAAATCGGGTCTGCAAACAGTTTACCCGATTGGTTTGACAAACGGATAGGAACATAATCTTCCCTGCCTGCCGCAGAAGGGACATTCGTTTGGAGAACCGCATTGACGAAGTGCATGGTACCGGGATGAGCGAGACCGGCTATTTGCTCCAATACCGGGACAGCAAAGAGCGTGGCGATGACCAATGCACTGACCGGATTGCCAGGAAGACCGATGACGGGTTTTCGGTTACATACCGCCAGGATGGTGGGTTTGCCGGGGCGCACAGCCACACCGTGTACAAGAACACCCGGATCACCTAATTTTTGAATGACTTCAGCGGTCAGGTCGCGCGAGCTGGCTGAAGAGCCCGCAGTAATGATGAGCATATCGCATTCCTGATAAGCACGCTGAATGAGCGGATCAAAGACGGTGATGTCATCTGGGGCAATCCCGTATAGGCGCGGTTTCCCGCCATGGGCTTCAACCAGTGCGGCAAGCGAATGGCTGTTGATGTCACGCACCTGCCCTGGCAGTGGTTTTTTTGCTGCGTCGATGACCTCGTCGCCGCTGGAGAGAATGCCCACTACGGGTTGTACTGCCACTGGAATTTCCAGGATTCCCAGTGCCAATAAACCGCCGATTTCTGCCGGTCGTAAACGGATACCGGATGGCAGGACTTTCTCGCCAATTCGGACGTCTTCACCTGCCTCGATGATATTTTCGCCAACAGCAACCGATTTGTAGACCTCAATTTCATCCTGGCGAGCCATTTGTGTGTGTTCCAGCATGACCACTGCATCCGCGCCATCGGGGAGCATGCCACCGGTGTGGATCAGGCAGGTGGAACCGGGAGACAATACAAAGTTGGGTGGAGACCCCATGGGAACTTCGCCGATACTGGGAAGGTAAACCGGAAGTGTTTCGTTTGCGCCGTAGGTATCGGCAGCCTGTACTGCATACCCATCGACAGTACTCTTGGAGAAGGCGGGAAGCGGTTCCGGTGCAAACACATCTTGCATCAGGATGCGGTGTAGCGCCTGGGCTGTCTGGGTTTTTTCTGACCGAGGCTTTGCAGGCGGCAGGTTTTCCAAAAAATTCTTCAGCGCTTCTGCGGGCGGAACAAGTTCAAGAAATTCAGGCATAAGTTATCCAATCCAGAGACTGAGCGCAACCAGATAAGCGGTTACCCCCAGCAGGGAAATTGCAGTGAAATTGAGTACTTTCCAGTTTGGTTTCAGCCCGGATGCAATCTGGCGCATCTGCCAGATTTGATAGAGACCAATTGGCAGGGAAAGCAATCCCGGCAAAACCAGCTTCCACGGGAGACCTAAAACATAAGTAAAAGCCATCACTACAAAAGAAAAGATGATGAAATAGTTATGCAGGCTCATTCCCCGTTCCCAACCCATGCTGGTCATCAGGTTTTTATTCCCATTGCGGATATCCTGACCATAGTTTTCCAGTGACATTGCCAGGCGCATGGCGAGCATCAATGCGGTGAAGGGAAGCGTCAGCAACAAGAGCAGCCTGTGCACTTCACCATATTGAATGATAAACCCCCAGGCAGGCAGCAGGTTGATGACCAGGATGGCTTCTACCATTTCGCCTGCTCCATTTTTGAACAGGTGAATCGGGGGAACGGACAATAGAAACAAAACGATAAAAATGATACCGATAAAGAGCATCGCCACCGGGTTGACGGCTCCCTGTACGATTAAAAGCACGATCAGTGCGGCTCCGCAGGTCATGGTGGTGAGCGCAATTTGAAGGATGAGACGGCGGAATGCTGCCGGGGTGATGTCTAATTTGCCTTTTTTCGCCAGGTTCAAATATTTGCTATCTCGGTTATCTCCACTGATTCTGAAAAACACGTCCAACCATTGACTTCCCAGCAGCAGCAAGATACTGCAAAACAGACCCATCCAAAATACCATCCAGTCTACTGGTGTGCCGAGATAATCGACAATCCCAACGCTTAATGTATACATCAGGATGGTGATGACGATGGCTCCGGGACGGGAAATGGCGATTATAAAATTGGTAATCTCTAACATATCGTTTCCTAAACCAGTTGATATCCACCGTCGATTGCGATATCCTGACCGGTGAGATATTCATTGTGGATGATAAAGCCGATGGCGTCACAGACCCAATCCGGAGAACCGGCTTTCTTCAAGGGCAACCGTTGCACCAACCGTTTCCACTCATCGACAGGGAAATCATCAGGAGGGAGGATTAGACCAGGAGAGATGGCATTTACCCGGACCGCAGGAGAAAACTCCTTTGCCATTAAGCGGGTCAAAATGATGACACCAGCTTTGCTGATGGTATATGCAGGAAAACCAGTCCACAATTTGCCAGCACCGCTGTCTGCAATGTTAATGATCACTCCGCCAGTGGGTTGCATGAGCGCATTTGCTTTGCGGCTGCACAACCAGACGGCGCGCAGGTTCAGGTTCATCGTCAGGTCCCATTGTTCGGTTGACAGCTCATTCACATCACCGGGGATCATGACTGCGGCAGAGTTGACCAGCACTTTTAGCGTATAGCTTGAACGGTCGATTTGGGTAAACAGATCTTCAATTTGGTTTTCTTGAGTCAGGTCTGCGCGGAGGGAGAAAGCCGGTATGCCATAGGAAGACAAAATCTTGCGGACAGTTTCTTGTGCTGCTCCTTCTGCATGGTGATAGTGCACGGCAATCGCGTATCCCATGCTGGCAAGATACAGTGAAATGCTGCGCCCAAGCCGGTGTGCTGCGCCGGTTACCAGGGCTAGCTCTTTATTTTTCATCGTTTCAGCTATTGGCATTTACACGGTTTCTCCAATAGATCTTTATTGATGTTAACGTTTTTCGATTGTAACATATCCTCAGAAGGCATACCTGTAAATTGCTCGATAGAAATGGGAGAAGTAGATGAAAGAACGAGAATTGATGAGTAAATGAAAATTTGCATCTAATCCGTCTTCATGATAAACTTACTGGTTGC
>CAYRRA010000204.1:0-7333 GCA_964426355.1 uncultured Anaerolineaceae bacterium | reverse complement strand
GATCTATTCAATCCTGCGGATCATCCCCTTCTTTGGCGGTTTACTGGCATTCATCGTGATTATCCTGGGTATGGGCGCTATGTGGTTGGCATTTCGCAACCGGAAGAGACTGCTGCAAGCTCCTGTTGAAGTGAGCACAGCGCAAGAAACAACAGAAGCATAAAAACCTGCAAAAATCGCATATCGGAGGCTGCTTGAATATACGGGCAGCCTCCGACTCTATTTGTTGGGATACATCCGCAGGATTAAACCCAACAGTTGCGCAACATCACCCCTCTGGGTTGATGTGCATGGCGTCTTTCAGAACATCCTACCCGTTCAACCCAATCACGAATCAAATTGCGTCGGCACCTGAAGCTCCAAACAGACCCTTCACCCATTCACTGGTTACCCGTCACCCAGTCCATTCTGCCCTTCATATAACTGGTCTGCGCAGTAGCCGGAGACCATTCAGGGTGACCAGCAGGGTTGTACCCATATCTGCCGCCACAGCCATCCACATGGTTCCATAACCTGCCAGGACAAGTGTAAAAAACGCAATTTTTACAAAAATTGCAAAGAAAACGTTGAAATAAACTGTATCCATCGCTGCACGGCTGAGCCGGACCAAAAAAGCCAGCATGCGCAAATCAGCGCTCATTAACGTGATATCCGCTGTCTCCATGGCTTGTGCTGTACCGCCCGATTCAGCACCCATCGCAATCCCCACATCGGCATGAGCCAGTGCCGGCGTATCATTGATCCCATCCCCCACCATGACAGCTGGACCATACTGCTTTTGGATGACATCAAGCGCTGCTACCTTTTGCGCAGGGAGCAGACCAGCTTTGAAATCATCCAATGCAAGGCTTTCAGCAACGCCTTTTGCAACCTCGTGCTCATCGCCGGAAAGCATCACCAGGTGACGCACACCCGCTTGCCGGATTTGCATCATCGCATCACGGCTGCTGGCGCGCAAGGTGTCTGCAACCGAAATTGTCCCCAGGTAATCACCATCCTTGCTGACCAAAAGGGGCGTCAAACCTGCCAGCGCATCCCGATGGGCAAGCACACAGGCATCTGAATGGTGCGGACAGGCTTCATCGAAATAGGCATGGCTTCCCACCAGGATTTCGGAACCGTTGACGTTCCCCCAAACCCCGCGCCCCGCTAATGCCGTCACATCTGATGCCGCATAACGCCCCAGCAAGCCATTTTGTTCTGCCCTTGAAACCATAGCAGACGCCAACGGATGCTCGCTGTAATTCTCCACAGCGCTGGCAAAAGCCAGCAGGTTGGCACAGCTTTCACAGCGAGTCAAATGCCCTGAAATCATTTCTGAAGAAGGTGTTGACTGAACCAGCGGATATCCGATACAGCCTGCTGAACGAACATTGACCACAGCAGGCTTGCCTTCTGTCAGCGTACCGGTTTTGTCAAAAACAAAGGTCTTTATCGCGTTCATCCGTTCCAGGTAAATCCCGCCCTTGATCAATATGCCGTGCCGGGCAGCGTTACTGATCGCACTGACAATACTGACCGGTGTGCTTATCACCAACGCGCAGGGGCAGCCCACTACCAGAAGTGCCAATCCACGGTACAACCAACCGTGTGTATGTTCATCCGGGTTGAGCAATGGCTGGTTGAAGAACAAAACCGGTATGACAACAGCCAGCAGCGCAGTCAACACAATCAAAGGAGTATAGATACTGGCAAAACGGTCCACAAATTTTTGAGAAACAGCGCGTTTTTCTTGCGCTTCTTCCACCATACGAATCATTCGGCTGATGGTGTTATCTTTCGCCAGGTGTGTCACCTCAACTTCCAGAACACCTTCTCCGTTGATACTGCCAGCAAAAACTTGCGCTCCAATGCCCTTGTCAATCGGTCGGCTTTCTCCGGTAATGCTGGCTTGATTCACCTGTGACATACCTTTTACAACTGTACCATCCATCGGAATTTTCTCACCGGGCTTTACCAGGATATGGTCACCGATTTGAAGCATTTCAACCAACACTCGTTCTATATACGGTTTGCTACCCTCCTCATACATCCTGACTGCCTCCTGTGGCGCCAGTTCGACCAGCGCGTGGATGGCATTCCGCGCACGCTCAGCAGAATAACCTTCGATGATCTCGCCCAACAGGAAAAGCACCATCACCATACCGGCTTCGGTATATGCCCCAATGATCAGCGCACCAAATCCGGCAATTGTCATTAACACATTGATGTTGACCGTACGGCTTACCCAAAGCGCTTTCCACGCGCTGCGGAAAACTGGAAACCCAGTAATAAATAGCGCAATTACCGAACAGATATCAATTAGAAAATGCTCGCGTCCCATCACCTCAGTGAAAATGAGACCTGGCAGGATGAACAGCAAGCCCCAAAAAAATAATCGCGCATCCTCCCGTGCCAAAAGATACTTCCAGAAGGTTAATTTTTTATCCGCTGAAGAACTCTGGACAGTCTCTGTCCTGATCTCATAGCCCAGTTCATTTGCACGAGAAACAATCTCGCTCTTAAGGGCAGTGCCGGTAATCTTAAGTTTCTCAGTGGTATATTGCACTGCAACAGCGCTCACCCCTTCCAACCCGGCGAGCCCTTTCTCCAGCGTAAGTGCACACTGCGGACAATCCATGCCCTTTACGATATACGTGTGTGTTTCGGATGGGTGATTCGATTCCCCTGTAAATGCCTGCCGGTTTTCCATTTTCAACAAAACCTCCTGCCGCGATCGATATGTCAGCGAGAGTTTACACCTTCAAGCAGGGTTGAATGTCAAGGGGTAGATGCAGAAATTCCTTTTGGTTTAGATGGGTTCGCTTTTGGGCTGCCGGGCTAGTTCAAGGAACAGGCGAGCGATAATAAAGGCATGTGTGCCCCTTACAACGAGCAGGTAGCCATCACTATTGTGCATCAGTTCTGGGATTTGATGAACGTGCTCGTGTGCGTTGCAATCAGAAGCCAGCCTGGCAAATTTCTTTAAAATCTCCCCCACCTGCGGATCGTCGCTCACGACCAGGATTGAATACACGCCTTCATCATTCCAAACGTGAATATGCTCTTTCTTCAAATCATCCATCAAATTCTTGGCTTCCAGCGAAGTCACCTCGCATCCTGCTTTTTCCAACAGGCGGTCAAAGACAATCTGAGCAGGGCTGTTTAAGGGGTTGAGGCAAATATGGTCAATTAGCTGCGAAAGGAGTTCTGCAGGTTCCTGCCTGGGTTTTCGCGCATAAATATCCTGCAAAAGCAGCCCAAGCTCATGTTGGAGCGTGAGCAGCGCTGTCGCCTCACGCTCCAGCTCAAGGTAACGGTTCTCTGCCGTTTCAATCAAGCTGTATTGATCCAGCGTGCCTCCACGCCACCCATCCAGCAAAATGCGGATGTCCGCCAACGAGAAGCCCAAATGCTGTGCGCGCCGCAAGAAACGAAGCTCTTCGACCACCTCAACACCATATAGACGGTACCCCGCCTCGTTCCTCTCTGCGGGTCTGATTAAACCTTGCTCCTCATAGTATCGTATCGCTGAGGTACGCAGCCCTATCATCCTGGCAATTTTACCAATCGTCATTCGTTTTTCCGGCGTCTCATCCTGGCGCATTCCGTCTTCCTTTTCTGAAAACAAGCAAATAGGCAGCAAACAGGTTGTTTTACCCAACTCAATATCATTTTACCGTATCCAGGCAACCCTGATGACAACGTTCATTCTTGTGAATGGTTGCCGGTTACCTGCTGTAAACAACCTGATGAAAATATGCATTTCGGGAGAACTCGTTTTATAATAAGAAAGATATCATTTCGAAATTTTACCCGGTAATAAACCGGAAAAATAGCAGTAAAGGATAAGGATGTTTCATGCGGCGAGAGGTACTTACCTGGCTGGATGTCGATCAATTGATCGATCATCTCATACCCCAATTTGAAACCGAGTTCGAAGCGATGGTGTTGATCACCCGCGGTGGGATTATCCCCGGCGGGATGCTCGCTGAGGCACTGCATATCCAACCCATTTATACTGCCTCGGTAGATTTCCCTGCCGAGATTGACGCCGAAGAAAAACGCAAAGAAAAATCGCGCCTGCTTGCCTGGCCGAAATTTTTGCAGTTTCCACCCGATGAGAAGTTATCAGGTAAGAAGGTGTTGATCGTTGATGATGTCTGGGGCTCCGGGCGGACAATTACTTCAGTAAAAAACAGGCTGGCTGCAGCAGCAGTGCAGCCGTTCACCTGTGTGCTGCATTTCAACCCGCACCGCAACCTCTTTGGCAGCACACATCCTGATTATTACGCCGCCACTACCGACGCTTACATTGTATATCCCTGGGAAATCCAACGTGGCAAAGAGTTCGTTTTTCAGGATTTCGATCCACTCTCCTGATCAAAGAGCAATTCATTAAGATATGCATCGATCATCTGATCGACAGAAAATGCAGTTTCTGCTTTCTGCCGGGCTGCACGCTTAAAGTAATCCAAATTAGAAAGAATTTCAAGTGCCGCTTCAGCCAAAACGGATACATCCGGCGGTTCTAAATTCCAATAATTTCCCCCATAAGGAACCACCCTGCCGGCATCATCGCTTACCAATTCAGGGAGCGATCCAGTGGCAAAGCCAATTACAGGCAATCCACATGCCAGCGCTTCGATGACCGAATTGGGGCAGGCTGCATTTAAATCAGAAGAAAAGAGCAGGTGGGCTGAACGGTCTAACTCTGGGATGCGTTCACGCGGCACGGGACCGATCCAGTTGATCCACGTGTTGGAATTTTGCGTCCAATAGGTGCGCAGTTCTTCAGATACCTGACCCACAACCATCAATTCCACCGGCTGCAAGACGCGCTCAGTCAATAACCTCGTCAAATGGATGGCGTTCTCAAGCCCTTTTTCATAACCACCTCCCACATGCGCCTCAACCAACAGCACTCGGATATGGTCTTCAGGTGGTGATCCGGCTCCCTGCGGCGAATACACCGCCAGATCAACACCGTTATATACCACACGCCCCGGCGCATCCACCCCGCGGTGAACTGTATGCCACCAACTGCGCGCAAAATCGCTTTGATAGATGATGCGATCCGCCAGGTATCGGCGCGTGAATGCGAGAAGCCAGTTGTTGTACTCTGATTTGAGATAATACCTCCAGCCCACAGAGCGCTTTCGGTGCATCCAGTTCATGCCATTCAAACGCTGTACAATACGCGCCCCTCTCCTGCGTGCCCGCCAGAGCAAATCAATCCTGCTGCTCGCCCCAATCAGCAATATCGATTGGCATTCTCGTAAATTGGGTGACGTGTCAATGGCATACCCCCTATCTTGAAGACCCTTTACAAAACGGCGGTGAAATGAAACAGGACCCCCGATGCCGTTTAAACGTGGCAGAATTCCAATACACTTCTTAGGTGCCGGGACGATTATTCCACCTCCACGGGGATATCGGTGTATTCCAACAACAGCTTAACGATTCTTTCAGCGGCATGACCATCACCGTAAGGGTTGTTCGCCTTAGACATCCTCTCATATTGATCCACATCATCTAACAGGCGGCGCGATTCCTCATAAATCTTGTGAGGGTCTGTTCCAACCAGCTTGAGGATACCGGCTTCAACACCCTCCGGTCTTTCCGTCACTTCACGCAGAACCAGAGTGGGTACGCCCAATGCTGTGGCTTCCTCCTGGATACCACCCGAATCGGTCAGGATCAGCCGGGCGTTGCGCATCAAATGCACCATCGGCAGGTAATCCAGCGGGGACAGCAGGTGAATATTAGGGACTCCGGCAAGCAAACGTTTTACAGGTTGCTGTACGTTGGGGTTTAGATGAACTGGATAGACAATTTGAATATGCTCATCTTTTTCAGCCAAAGCCTTCAATGCAGAGCAGATATTTTCTAAGGGTGTTCCAAAATTTTCACGCCGATGCGCAGTTACCAACAGCAGCGTTTTTTCGCCATTGCTAATACCCCATTCCTCCAGCAAAACTTGCGCCTGGGGAGGGGCGTCACGCTGCATGATTTGGTAAAGTGCATCCACCGATGTGTTACCGGTCACATGGATACGCCAGTCCTCCACACCTTCTCTCAACAGGTTTTCCCTGCTTTGTCGGGTGGGAGCAAAATGCAAATCAGCCACCACACCAGCAACCTTGCGGTTGACCTCTTCGGGAAAAGGCTGCCATTTATCTTGGCTGCGCAAACCCGCCTCAACATGCCCAACACGAATACGGCGGTAATACGCCAGCAATGCAGCTGCCATAACAGTTGTCGTATCGCCCTGCACTAAAATCCAATCCGGGTTCACTTTTTGTAAAACGGGGTCTAGCGAGGTAAACAAATCAGCGGTTAACTTCGCCAGGTTTTGATCCGGTTTCATTAAATCCAGGTCGATATCCGGGTGGATATCGAACAATCCCAACACCTGGTCCAACATCTGCCGATGCTGCGCAGTAACGCAAACCACTGATTCAACAGCCGGTTCCCTGGACAAAGCCTGAACAACCGGCGCCATTTTTACTGCTTCAGGGCGCGTGCCAAAAATGGAAAGAACTCGCAATATATTACCCTTCTCGGATCCCGTATTTATTAACCGAGATATTGATTTTCATCGAACAGACCACCATTTCAATCCGATTTAAAGTGGTTCCCCAATCATATCAAAGAATCTGTGATTTTGAAAAAATGTTTCAACGGCTGCCTGTTCCCAATCGCACCAGCCTGAAACCGGCTTCTTCCCAATCTTGTTGGGTGAATACATTGACCGTATCCACCACCAGCCGCGCAGGGGTTTCCCGTGCCAGTACTTCGGGTTTAAGCGCGCAAATCTGCTGATGTGCAACCAGCACAACAAGGGTTTGAGCTTCCTGGATGGTATCCGTCAAATTGGCAGATACCTCCGCCCCTTCAATGGTCTGAGTGGTATAAAAAGGATCATAGCACTTCACAGATGCACCGGCTTCCGATAAATGCTTTGCCACTTCTATGGCAGGGCTTTCTCTGAAATCATCCACATCGGGCTTATAGGTTAAACCCAATACCGCCACTTTCTGTCCGTGCAGGTCACCGCCACAGGAACGTTGGATTAAATTTACAACAAATTTTGGTTGGGCATCATTTACCAGGCGCGCCATGTAGATTAATGACGCCATGTCTGGGGCAGCCTCCACCAGGAACCAGGGGTCAACGCTTATGCAATGCCCGCCCACACCCGGACCCGGTTTTAAGATGTTCACACGCGGGTGCAAATTGGCAATCTGGATCACCTCCCACACGTCCACACCGAACCGGTCTGCAAGACGGCTGAACTCATTTGCTATAGCAATGTTGATATCGCGGTAAGTATTCTCCATCAACTTCACCA
>CAYRRA010000203.1:0-7353 GCA_964426355.1 uncultured Anaerolineaceae bacterium | reverse complement strand
GTACGGATTTGCCCGCGAGAACCATAAATACCAAGGTCAACCCCATAGGTAAGAAAACGGATTTCATCCCGGTGTGGACCAATGGTCGTCACACCCCGGGCAATCTCCTCATTTCTCAAAACGCGAAGCCGTTCCTGAAAATTTTTCTGGATTTGAGCTTCTGTCACCTCCAGAAAAGAAGAGGGGACATCGATTGGCAACCGGTATTGGTCATCCGGCTGCTCCAACGGGTTAAATGAAGGTCGATATTCCAATCGCAGCACTTCTTCTGAATTCGTCAGGTGATGATGAATGCGCGTGGCAAACTTTTCCAATTCCTGCAACGCACTTGCCCGGGCGAGGATCATATATGCCCCGCGCTGTGTCAATATCTCATCCCAAAATTCAAGTTGTCCCGGGTCGCCGTTCCGCTCTGCTATTTGTTTCAAGAGGGCATTGCGCTGTGAAACAACCTGTGAATATTCGCTTAAAACGCCAGCATACCGGGGAATTGCTTGTGAAATAAACAGGTTGGAAAACCGGCGCCTCTCTTCCGGTCCATCTTCAATGATTCTTGTCATCTGCGGTAAAAAAATGACAGAATTGAACACTCCCATCGCTTCCTGGGCGGTTTTTTTCACACCATCCAGAAGAATTTCTTTGCGAAACCGCCCATTTCCATTGTGATTGGTTTCCAGGATCAATCTCACTTCAATCCGGGTTCGCTTGCCTCTTTGCTCAATATCCGCCACAATCCGCCCAACAGAAAGCTCTTCATCATTCAATAAATAATTGAGAAGCTGCCGGTCCTGTTGTGCCTGAAAAGAGGTGAAAGTAGCTAAAAAATAAATGGATTCCAGAAGACTGGTTTTCCCTTGTGCATTTGCTCCCACCAACAAAAGAATCCGCCGGGGCACATCCATGTCCAGGCGGGTAAATGCGCGAAAATTTGTCAAAGAAAGATGTGTCAGGTGCATTTGAAATCGTACAGACTGGCTCGTTATTGATCAGGCAGCGTTGGCTGCTCAGACATCCGGGTACTCCTCGTTTTCCTTTGGCTGCCAGACACGCTCGGCTCTCTCAGTAAAAACAATTCCATCGAGATGATCAATCTCATGTTGAAATATGCGTGCCAGCCAACCTTTTGCCTTAATCCGAATAGGGTGTCCATGCCGGTTTAAACCTTTCACAACCACCGAATCGTGCCGATCAACAAGACCAACTACGCCAGGCACCGATAAACAACCCTCAACGCCAGTCACCATCTCCCCTGATGCTTTGATAATCTCCGGGTTTATGACAACATAAAGTTTACGAGGAGCTTCTTCATCCTCATCGTCACCATATTCTACAACAATCAACTGTTGAGAAATTCCCACCTGCGGAGCAGCCAGACCAACACCTGGTGCCTCTCGCATCGTTTCAATCATATCATCGACAAACTCTTGGAGATCTGCATCCACATGGATGATTTTTTTTGCCTTTCGGTACAATACCGGGTCGGGTATATAAACAATATCACGGATGGTCATGCTTTTTCCTTATCGCTTCAATAAACTCCCCTATTTTACCTTTAATCCTCGTCTTCATCGAACTGGTTTTGCTTCATTTTCTCTTCTGTGATTACGTGATGATATGCCTGTATCCAATCAGCAACGTGTTTCTCGGCAGCCATCTTTTCTTCCTGCTTCTCTTTATAATCCCGTGCTGCTAACCGGCTGAATAATTCACGTTGTACTTCAGCGGGATTGAAAACATAATCAAAGGTCAAAGTGCTTTCTCCTACACGAATATACACCGTGCCAAAATTCAAGAATAAACCGATGATGCCCAGCCTTTTAAACTCAATGCTCAACACGTTTTTAAGAGGTGCAGCCCTGCGCTCTTCGTGTCCAAATGGTTTTTTATTGACATCAACAATCTGTTCACTCGTAATCACATAGTGGTCATTCCGCCAATCGATATAGTTATACAGCCACCACAAACTCACACCAAAACCTAAAATTAGAGAGAGCCCGATGACCGCTTGCAAGCTCAAAAAGGTGAACACATTCACCAGCCGTAAAATGATTGTTGCAATCACACTCAAAATCAGGAAACTTTGCAGCCAGGTACGTTTAAGTAAAATGAACCAATGCGTTCGGTAAACAATTACATCGCCTTGAACGTAACGTAAATTAAAAAGAGTAGCAATCCAGTGAAGTAATTTTTGAGATTGTACCTGAGCCTGAACTGGTTTGCTTGTATCCTTTTCGGGTGATTGTGAAGAAAGCCCAATCTTTTCACGCAGCAAATCCTCTCGTTTAACGCGTTGTTCAGCTATCTGCACTGATTTCACCCGGGCAACATAGTGCTCAATCAGAGCGGATACCTGTCTCGGGTTGGCAAGTTTTGGCAGGACAATTTCTCCTGCATAGGTACGCACGATGATCTCACCAAAGGAAAACTGCCTCCCCCACCAGTCGGTTTCAGTGGCAACAGATAGGATGGCATTAAGCGGAGTTTCCTGCCGGCTGTCATATAACATGACTACTTTTTCCTGGTAGACCAGCCTGCGGTTGGTAAGAATCGAATAATCGTTCGACCAATCCACATACACCCATAACACCCATACGAGACAAATCAACGCATCGACCCCAAAAATAATGAGTGGGGTGAGTAAACGCGTTTGATGAATAGCAAAAATACCAATTGGTATTAAAGAAATCAATGCCCACAGCACTGCCGGAATGAGGTGCAGGACCAGGTACATCCAGTGGCGACGGGAAATAAAGTAAACCACCTCCTCTGAATCCTTCCACGGCAAACGCACATTCAAAGAAAGAAGGTAACTCTCATACATGACCTTCAAGTCTTGGTTCAGTGTGGGGATATCTGCAAGAAGTATCTTCATGTGTTCGCGGTCAAGCAACAACAAGACGACATCGCTCGCTGCCACCGTAGTGCACTGGCAGACACTTTCATACTCCAACATTTCATAACCAAAGACATCCCCCCTTTTTAGCAAGCCTTGCTGCTCTCTGCCACGACTTGTAAAATGGATGACTTCCACCTCACCACTGAATACCAGGAAAAATTTGGCTGCTGGTTTCCCCTGTCTAAAAATAACATCGCCTTTTGATACTTCAATGGTCTGAAATTGCTCCGCTGCGGTTTGCACCTGAGCATCAGTAGCCTTTTTGAACAAAAAAAGCGATTTTAGTAAAGCGACGATCTCATTTTTTTCGCCTTCCATGTCGTTAAGTATACCCGAATCACCCAACGCAAACAGAAAAAATGTGCCCCTCAGCAATGTAAAGTAAATATCAAAACAACAACCTCTAAACCATTTTCCTGCTTATGCCTGGTCTAGAGGTTGCCTGTCAAATCAAAGTGCATTGAGGGATAGTTCAGTCGTTCGTATCCGTTTCTTGCATTTCTTCGCTGTTCTCTTCTTCGGGGACCTCTGCCTGTTTTCGGGATGCCTTCTTGAGCTTTGTGGTGCTGGGCTCCTTTTTAAAGACGATTTCATTTTCATCTACATCCACCAGGATCTTATCACCCTCAATGAAATCGCCGCGCAAGATGCGAATGGAAAGCGGGCTCTCCACAAACTTTTGCAGCGCTCTCCGCAGTGGGCGTGCACCAAAAGCTGCGTCATACCCTTCTTTTGCCAACCATTGGCGGGCAGCTTCGGTGAGGTTCACAAAAATACCGTGCTCTCCCAATCGTTCGCACACTTCTACCATTTGTAAATCAACAATATTAACCATCTGTTCCTGGCTGAGCGGCGAGAAGATGATGATATCGTCAATCCGGTTGAGAAATTCAGGGCGGAAAGTGCTCTTCAATGCTTTGCTGATCTTATCGTGCGACTCGCGCTCCTCGTTGTTATCGGTGCGGTGTTGTGCAAAACCCAGCGTACCACCGCGCAGAACAAACTCGGTACCCAGGTTGCTGGTCATAATCAATACTGTATTGCGAAAATCAATGATATGTCCCTGCCCATCAGTCAGGCGACCATCATCCAGAATTTGCAACAGTGCGTTCCATACCTCGGGATGTGCCTTCTCAATCTCGTCAAACAGAATCACTCGATATGGTCGACGGCGGACCGCCTCAGAAAGTTGCCCGCCTTCCTCGTATCCAACATATCCAGGAGGTGCACCAAACAAACGTGAAACCGTATGCTGCTCGCGGTACTCGCTCATATCCAGGCGCAAGAGGGCATCCTCATCACCAAACATAAACTCAGCAAGCACTTTTGCCAGTTCCGTTTTACCCACACCGGAAGGTCCAATAAAGATGAATGACCCAATCGGGCGGCGCGGGTCTTTTAGCCCAGACCTTGCCCGTCGGATAGCATCTGAAATGGCGCTGATGGCATCATCCTGACCAACGATATGTTCATGCAAGCGCTCTTCCATGTGCAACAATCGTTCTGCTTCCGTTTCCATCATCTGGCTCACCGGGATACCTGTCCACTGAGCTACCACCCCTGCAATGTCGTCGCTTTCGACCACCTCATCCAGTTTAAATTCCTTTTCCCAGGTTTCGCGCGCCTCGTTGAACTCTGTTTCAATGCGCAGCCGTTCGGCTTTTTTCCTTGCAGCGCGCTCATAATTGCGCTCCACACCCGCCTGCTCTTCTTCTGCGGTGAGCAGATCGATTTGGCGTTTCATTTCTTTCAAATCAGGCGGGAGCGAATACAGCGCTACCCTTAGCTTGGCTGCTGCTTCATCCATCAAGTCAATTGCCTTATCGGGCAAACGCCTGTCAGACACATACCTGGCTGAGAGACGGGCTGCGGAAACCAGTGACTCATCCGAAAAACGCACTTTGTGATGCGCTTCATAACGGTCGCGTAATCCTTGCAGCATGGTAATGGTTTCTTCAACGGTTGGTTCATCCACGTAGACCGGCGCAAAACGTCGTTCAAGCGCAGCATCCTTCTCGATATGCTTATGATATTCATCCATGGTGGTCGCACCCACGCATTGCAATTCGCCGCGTGAGAGCGCAGGCTTCAACATGTTGGATGCATCCATCGCACCTTGTGCTGCCCCGGCTCCAACTACAGTATGCAGTTCATCAATGAAAAGGATAATCTCTCCATCCGATTTCTCCACTTCCTGGATCGCCGCTTTCAACCGCTCCTCAAATTCGCCACGGAAGCGCGTACCTGCGATCATGGCTCCTAAATCAAGCTGAATCACGCGTTTGCCAATCAATATCTCTGGCACATCGTTATCGGCAATCTTTTGCGCAAGTCCTTCGATAATGGCGGTTTTCCCAACGCCAGCTTCCCCAATCAGCACCGGATTGTTCTTCGTGCGTCTTGAAAGAACCTGCATCACCCTCAAAATTTCATCATCACGACCAATCACCGGGTCAAGCTTGTGTTCACGCGCAGCTTGCGTCAGGTCGCGTGAAAATTTTTCCAGCATCCGGTAGCGGGTTTCAGCTTGGGGGTCGTTAACCGTCTTGCCTCCGCGAATCTGCATGATAGCATCTTGAACACGGTCGCGTGTGATACCAGACGTTTCCAGCAGACGTGCTGCCGGGGTATTTCTTTCGGTAAGGATTGCCAGGAAGAGATGTTCCGTTGAAATATATTCATCCTTCAAACGATTGGCTTCTTCATTGGCAAGATCAATGATTCGCTTTACGCGAGGGGTGATAAAAATCTGCCCTGCACCACCGCCAAAGATGCTCGCTTTGGGGCTGGTACGGAGGATGTAATCCAGGCGTTCTTCAATGCCGTGTGGGTCAACCTTAATATATTCGAGAATCTGGGTAATCACACCTTCTGGTTGTTCGATTAGCGCTAAAAGGATGTGTTCGGTATCAATCTGGTTGTGCCCATACCGTTGGATAATTTCAGCAGCTCGTTGGGCGGCTTCTTGGGCACGTTCTGTAAAACGATCAAATCGCATCATAAGATCATCAACCTCAAATACTGTATTTCGTTGCCGAATTTAAGACAATTATAGCATTTCCATCATAAAGAATATGTAAGAAGCATATTAGAATGCCTTTGGTATAATACGGTACATCCCAAAAACAGAAAAAGGCACATGAGCACAATCCATCAGGCTATTCGATATTTTGCCCAAAAGAACCCTCTATCTCCAGCAATTGCTGCACCTGGAAAGCATCCTTTGTCTTACCAGGCTCTGTTGGAAACCATTGAACAAGTCTGCCGCCACCTGAACACATCGGGCTTCGGAAAAGATGACCCCATCGCTATCTTGTTACCGGAGGGCGCAGACATGGTCAGCACGCTTCTTGCAGTAACCTGTTCAGCCGTTGCAGCTCCATTGAACCCGGCTTACCAGGAAAAAGAATTTCGATATTACTTCGCTGACTTAGAAATCAAAGCATTAATCACGCAGCTAGGTTTTTGCGAGCCTGCCAGGCAAGCAGCAGAGAGCCAGGGTTTACCGGTGCTCTATATACAAACCCATCAAAAAGAAATGGCGGGTTCTCTTAAAATATCTCCGCTGGAAAACCAGCCACAAAAAAACACCGGGGTAGCATCACCCGACGACCTGGCTCTTGTCGCTTATACTTCTGGCTCTACTGCCAAGCCAAAAATCGTGCCACTCACCCATACTAATATTTGTGTTTCAGCAGCCAATATTGCGAAATCCCTTCAACTCACCCCACAGGATCGATGCCTGAACGTGATGCCTTTGTTTCACATCCATGGGTCCCTTATCTGCTCCATCACCACCGTCACTTCTGGTGGCTGCCTGATTGCTGCACCCGGTTTTATTGCCCCTCGTTTCCTGGAATGGATGAACGAACAAAGACCCACCTGGTATTCCTCCGCCCCAACCATCCACCAATCCGTGTTGGAACAGGTGCAAAAAAGACCTGAAATGGTCCGCAATCATACCTTACGATTGATCCGTTCTTCTGCAGCCCCGATGCCGCCAAATCTTCTCCTTAAAATGGAAGAGGCGTTCGGGGTACCCTTTGTTGAAGGGTATGGGATGTCGGAGACTGCACACTTACTTTCCAGCAACTATTTGCCGCCGTTTGCTCGCAAGCTAGGGTCTGTTGGCGTGGCTGCTGGACCAGACGTTGCGGTCATGGACGTGGAAAGTAATCGCCTCCTGGGTGCCGGGCAGACCGGCGAAATTGTTGCCCGTGGACCCAATGTGATGAACGGTTACTTGCGAAATCCGGAAGCCAATCAAAAAGCATTCACAGAAGATGGCTGGTTTCGCACCGGCGACCAGGGTTACAAGGATGAAGAGGGATATTTCTTTATTACTGGCAGGATCAAAGAAATCATCAACCGTGGCGGCGAAAAAATCGCCCCTCGCGAGATTGACGAAGCCCTTCTGCTGCATCCCTCTGTCAAACACGCCGTCGCATTCAGCGTCC
>CAYRRA010000202.1:0-7377 GCA_964426355.1 uncultured Anaerolineaceae bacterium | reverse complement strand
ACGCGGCGGCAACCTGGTGTACATGCGGCAGAAAGCCCTTGAAGATGAGAACGTGGAAGATGTGCAGATGTTCGGCGACCGGGCGCACATCCGGGTGCGCGAAGGTAAAGATGCCAGGGTGTTAAAGAAACTGCCAAAACGGTTAACGGCTGAAGGTCTGCTCGATTTTTCCCTGGCAGCCTGTGAAGCCACCCTGGAGGATGTCTTTATCGATTTGCAGAGCGGAGAAGGGATATGAACGGTCAGGCTGAGATCGTTGTACGAACGCATGCGCTCAACAAACGTTTTGGCGATTTCACTGCTGTGAACGATGTGAGTTTTGAGATTTTTTCTGGTGAGGTGGTTGGTTATCTCGGACCCAATGGTTCGGGGAAGACCACTACCATCCGAATGCTCCTGGGGCTTCTCCTGCCTTCATCCGGTACTGCGCAGGTGTTGGGATATGATTGTGTGCGCGAATCGGAAGCCATCCGCCAGCGGGTGGGGTATCTGTCGCAGAAATTTTCGCTGTACAACGACTTGACGGTGGAGGAGAACCTGGTATTTTATGCCGGGGTATATGGGATGAGCAGCCGTGCACGCGTGGACGAGGTGATTGAACAGATAGGGTTGGTTAACCAGCGTAATATGTTGGCGGGGCGGCTTTCCACTGGTTGGCGGCAGCGTCTTGCATTGGCAACCGCCATCGTGCACCGCCCAAAACTACTCTTTTTGGATGAGCCGACCAGTGGGGTAGATCCGACCACACGGCGCGCTTTCTGGGAATTGATTTATCAACTCGTTGGGGAAGGGATCACCGCACTGGTGACCACGCATTACATGGATGAAGCGGAATATTGCAGCCGGGTAGGAATCATGCGCGATGGGCGCTTGCTGGCTATCGATGCGCCTTCAGCGTTGAAGACGCGCTATTTGCAGGGGGTGGTGTGGGATATCGCCGCTCAACCGCTGTTACCTGTGCTGGAAGCATTGGAGAAACAGCCTGGAGTGCAGCGAGCCCGCCTGGCGGGCGACCATCTCAGCGCGATTGCATCCGAGGGGTTCGGTCGGCGCGAAATTGAGCAGGTAGTGCGTGCTGTCGGGGGGGAGTTGGTCTCGCTGCGGCGCATTGAGCCATCGCTGGAAGACGTTTTCCTGGCGCTTGCGTGCGAAAACGGTCTAGAATAGGTTTACAGAAACCAAATCGTTTTACCCAAGCGAAACTGCACAGCCGAAGAGATTTTTCTTCAACCCCGTCATGGTTTTGCACCTCTTTTGGAAACGAAAGCAGGTTTAATTTTTTTCTTGCTACATCTTGACATAGAACAAAAATTCTGTTATGATAAAAACAGAACGAATGTTCCAACCGGGAAAGGAGCGAGAGATGGGTTATCAAAAGGGTGAAGAGAGATTGCAGAAAGCGATGGAGTTTATCATCCGCTTTCAGCGCAGAAACGGGTATCCACCACATGCGCGTGATCTTTGTGAGGGGGTTGGGATCAAATCTCCTTCACATGCCCACAAACTCCTCGATGAGCTGGAGAAGCGCGAGTTGATTGCGCGCGACGATAACAAATCACGCGCTATTCGCATCCTGGATGCAGCCTATGAATTTCTGGGGCAGGTGGCGCTGCGTTTGGAAGAAGCACTGACGATTCCGATGCTCGGGCGTATTGTTGCCAGTGAACCTATCCCCATGCCAGAGTCGGATTTGAGCTATTACGACTCCGAATCCACGGTCACCCTGCCAGTCAGCTCGTTTGGTGGCAGCGATAAACGCCCGCAAGGGCTCTTTGCGCTGGAGGTGCAGGGAGATTCGATGATCGATTCGATGGTCAATGATGGCGATACGGTCATTTTACGCCGCACTCAGGAAGCCAACAACGGTGATATGGTCGCTGTCTGGCTCAAAGACCGCCAGGAAACCACTCTTAAGCACCTGCACCGCAAGAATGGCAAGATCATCTTACGCCCTGCCAACCCCAACATGCAGGATATCGAGGTGGAAAATCCTGACCAACTGGAAGTTTTGGGAAAAGTGGTGATGGTGATTCGGCAGTATTGATCTGCGCTCAACGTGCTGTCAAAAAAACATATCGTAGGACAGGCGTAGGGGAATCGAAGGATTTTCATAATAGACATTTAATATGTCCGTTGTACAATGTTCCTTAGGTGTTGGTTCAGGGAGCCAATAGCTCCTACAAATCGAGAGCCGGGGTAATTTTCCTCGGCTCTTGTCCATTAAGCAAAAAATACAGGATGAGTTTTACCTGCCTTCTCGTTCCAGTGTGGAACAGATTGCGCAGTTCCACATCTCGTTTTCTGGATCAATCAACAATCTCTACATAAATTCGTTTGTTAATCTTGCCTTTGCTCTTGTATTCGGGTATTTTGATGCGACCGATTTCTTTGGTGTTGCTCACATGCGTACCGCCATCGGCTTGCAAATCCAACCCGACGATCTCCACTGTTCGTACTTCTGTGATGCCTGGCGGCAGCAGGTTGATCTTGGTGCGGATCAGGTCTGGGATTTGAAACGCTTCTTCGCGTGGCAGGATTTTGACGCGCACTTCATGACCCTTTTGGATTTCAGCGTTGATGCTATCTTCGATAACCTGCACCAGGTCTTTGTGCAGGCTCTCAAATTCAAAATCCATGCGTGCGTGCAAAGGTTCCATATCGCCGCCGGTGACGAAAGCTCCGTAATCGCGAAAGATCGTGCCGCAGAGGACGTGCATGGCGGTATGGGTGCGCATCAACTGGTAACGCCGCTCCCAATTCAATACACCCTGTATATCTGCGCCAACAGGAGGCAGTGGAGTGCCTTCTTCGAGCAGATGCCAAACGCCTTCTGGCGCAGAGCGGGCGCGTTTGAGCGGATATTCAACGCTATCAATGAGTAAACTGCCAGTATCGTAAGGCTGTCCGCCGCCGCCAGGGTAAAAAGCCGTGCGGTTCAGCAGTACTGCGTGAATCTCTTCGTTCTGGGCGGTGACTTGTGCATCAAATTCTTTCAGGTAACTATCGGTCTGATAGAGTAAATCGGTCATTGTGGTGCTCCTGATGAAATGTTTTTGAGAGACGGTAATTATCTTATCGCAAAGCCAATGAATGGGCAAGCGCAAATTTGCGAGCGCAACCATGCAAACGCAACCCTGCGAGCGCATTCACGAAATCATCTTACTTGGTATAATCGCAGGATATCGGCAGTTGTATGCCTTTCAACTGACATCTGCCAGTTGCAGCGTTTTTTTAGGGTTCAATTAAACCAGCCCACATCCAAAAGGAGATGCTATGACATTACCCCCTATCAATCAAGATTATATGATTAATTTTTTAGTTGGGCTTTTGGATACGCCCAGCCCGACCGGTTTTACCGAACAGGCAGTTGCTTATGTGGAGAAAGCGTTAGCCGATTTCCCTGAGGTGGAAGTCCGGCGCACCAGCAAAAATGCACTTCTGGCAATCCTGCCTGGGCAGCGTGACGATGCACCGCGTGCTATCAGCGCGCATGTGGATACGCTGGGCGCGATGGTCAAGGAGATCAAACCCAATGGACGTCTCAGGGTTACCAACATCGGTGGATTGATCTGGAATTCGATGGAGTGCGAAGGCTGCAACGTTTATACCGCAAGCGGGAAGGTGGTGCGCGGTTCTTTGATGCTTAACAAATCAGCCGGGCATGTATATGGCAAAGAAGTGATTGAGACCATGCGCAGCGACAGCACCCTGGAGATTCGCCTGGATGAACGCACCAGCAACCCTGAGGAAACGCGCGCCCTGGGCATTGAGGTCGGCGATTTTGTCGTATTCGACCCGCGTGTGGAAATTGTCAACGGCTTCATCCGCTCACGCTTCCTGGATGATAAAGCCTGTGTAGCAGCCGTGCTGGCAGCCGTGAAAGCGCTGCATGATGCCGGTTTGAAACCGCTGCAGAAGACTTACCTGTACTTCACCGCGCATGAAGAGGTGGGGCACGGCGGTGCAACCGGTCTGCCAGAAGAAGTCACCGAACTGCTGGTCAATGACATGGCAGCCATCGGCGAGACGCAAACCTCGGATGAATACCATGTTTCCATCTGTGTCAAAGATGCCAGCGGACCGTATGACCATGCCTTCAGCAACCGGCTGCGTAAGCTGGCTGACCAGTACGAAATCCCCTACAAGGTGGATATTTACACCTATTACGGTTCCGATGGCTCTGCTTACTGGCGTGCTGGCGGCGATGCCGTGGTAGCATTGATTGGTCCAGGCATCGATGCCTCGCATAATTATGAGCGCACGCATATCGATTCACTGGTCGCCAATGTGAATTGGAACCTGGCTTATTTACTCAATTGAACGCAAACGATATAGAACTGCCCCCATATTTTTGGGGGCAGGAAACTTTTCAATTTCGTTACGCCGTGCCGGAGGATGTAGCCGAGATTGCTGCCATCAAGAAGCTCTGCTGGCAGGATGAGATGGTCACGCTTGAACGCATTGATGAAGCTCTTCGTTCTGGCACGCATCGAACGATCCTGGCGCTGCGGCAGGGTAAGGTGGTGGGATTTGTGGATGGTTTTGGCACTGTTGGCAGCCAGGGGCTTCGTTGGGAGTTCGATTTGCTGGCAGTGGAACCCGGAAGCCGGGGGAAACGCCTGGGTGAAGCTTTGGTGCGGGCAAACTGTCAGCATCTCGGTTGTGCCCCGCGTTTTAACGGTGTGTCTTTTATCCGTGCTCTAATCCAGGTTGAAAATTATGCCAGCCAGAAGACTTTCGAGCGCTGCGGGTTCAGCCCCCAGGGGCGCGGTTGCCTTTATATCGGGGAGGGCGCGGTTGATGCACCTGGCGATGGTGACACTCAAGCCCGGCTGATACCGGTTGAGACCATGAATTACCGCGGGATCTGGGTGGAGGATTCCTTTTCCGTAGAGGATTTGCTCGCCGCACGTGCCCTGGCACAGGGCAGTGCTTGCGATCTCGCCGGAGCCGTAATCCCATCTGATCTGCCACAAGCCCACCGAAACGCTGAGGCAGCCGGGTATGAACCGGTGGAGGAATACCAGTGGTGGCGGAGAGACTTGAACGCCGCATAATCCAATTACACCGTTAAGTCAGGTACAATTGAAAGATTGCCAAAGGAAAAATACCCACAAAGGAGTTTATTATGCAATATCGCAATCTGGGAAAGTCGGGTTTAAAGGTTTCCGTTGTTGGGATCGGCGCCAATCGTTTTGGGCACGAAAAAATGCCACAAGAAGAGGTCACACGTGTGATCGATGCGGCTGAAGAACTGGGCATTAACTTTATCGATTCCGCCAATGTGTACACCGGCGGGCGCTCCGAAGAGACCATTTCTGTGGCGTTGAAAGGACGCTGGGATCGTTTTATTGTGGCGACCAAGTTCTCGGCAAACATGTCGTATCCCAATCAGGCTTACCCCAATCAATTCGGTGCATCGCGCTATCACTTGATGGATGCAGTAGAAGGCAGCTTGCGCCGTTTGGGGCGCGACCATATTGATGTGTATTATCTGCATGACTGGGACAACAGTACCCCGATTGAGGAAACGCTGCGTGCCCTGGATGACCTGGTGCGTGCCGGTAAGGTACGCTATATTGCTGCTTCGAACTTCATGTCGTGGCAGATTGCGCGCGCTGACATGCTGGCTGAAATTCACGGCTGGTCTCCGTTTATCGCCTTGCAAAATGAATACAGTATGTTCGAGCGCGCAGATGAACGCGAGGTATTGCCTTTCTGTAAAGCGCACAACGTGGGCTATATTCCGTATTTCCCGCTGGCGAGTGGTTTCCTGACGGGCAAATACCGCCGCGGACAGGCTTTTCCGGCTGGTTCACGCGCAGAAGACTGGCAAAAAGCCGGGCGATCGGTGCCTTATACCACCGACTGGCATTTTGACCGTATTGAGGCGTTAGAAGCCTGGGCGGGGCAGCGAGGTCATACCCTCACCGAACTTGCGCTTGCCTGGCTGCTCGCTCGCCCGGAGATTCCTTCCGTGATCAGCGGTGTGACAAAATTGGAACATCTCAAGAGCAACGCCAGTGCTGCGGACTGGCAGATGACCACCGAGGAAGTTCAACAGGTCAACGCCATTCTCGAAGACCCCGCGCGCGCCGGGTAAGTCGATTTTATTCCCATGACCTGAAACAGGGCTGTCTGCTTTTCCAGGACAGCCCTGTTTTGATGGCTGGTGGTGAGTGCGAGATAGCTTTTTCCCATTCAATCTTTTCGATTTTCAACCGATAACCAGGATATGCAGATTGCAACCTCCATCGATAACCCGGTGGTCATACAACCAATGCAAGCCAGCGAACCCGGTCAGGTCGTGCCCGCTTCCGAAGGAGAGAGCGCGGATCCACCTTGCGTAACGGAAACCAGCTCCCAGTCGGTTTCGCGCCTGGCAAGGCTTGCTGCTTCGTTGAAAATCAGCGAGCTTTCCGTTCAAACGACTGCGACCCGGTTCCGGCAAAACGCTTCGGGTGGAGCTGTGCTGCGCGCAGAAAGTCGACTGGATGTTCATACGCGCCATGAGGTGTACAGGTTTGAGCTGGATATCAACGCCGAAGCGCTGGGTTTTTCAAGCGAGCAAATGCGCGCAATGGGCGGAAAAACTATGCAGATTGAGCTGACCACACGCCAGGATGCGCTGTCCATCCGCCGCACCGTTCAAAGCAGTGTCCAGAAAACGCTGCGCCAGCCAGCGGAAGTGATCGGTGACCTTGCAAAGGCATTGGGCGAGGTGATGAGCAAGCCCGGAAACAAAGCCGTCCTGTATGAACTGGATGAAGAAGCGCGCCAGGCGATCATGGGTGATGCAAAGGTGACAAAATTGCTCGGCGAGCTGGTGTTGATTATGAGCGCTATCAACTTACAGCGTGATGCAGGTGAGCCTGCCACGACTTACCTGATTCGCGTCAGCGGAAAAGGTGCGCCTTCTGTTCAATACCAGGAAAATGTCGCGGTTAACCAGGAGAGCCGCATTGTGCAGAACATCATTCGCATCCATCCTCCCGAAAGCGGCGATATTTTGGACGAGCAGGAAGAAATGTTGGGCGAGCAGGAAGAAATGTTGGGCGAGCAGGAAGAAATGTTGGGCGAGCAGGAAGAAATACTGGATATTCCATCCGTTGAGGGATAAATTCCCCTGGCTGTAAAACAGCACCTCTGCGGGGTTGTGTACCTGCGTTGTTTGGCACACCTCAGCTGGATTCATCCAGCGCAGTCCGTTAGCTGGGAGAATTCATCTCCCAGCGATGCAGAACATAAAACCATCCCTTTCGCAGCGATTGATGCATCTCATCCGCCGGAGGATAAATCCTTCCGGCTGGAAAACAACGCCCCGTTGGGGGCTGCGTATCTGCGTGTTGTGGGAAAAAGTACTGTTGGGTTTCGGGG
>CAYRRA010000201.1:0-7453 GCA_964426355.1 uncultured Anaerolineaceae bacterium | reverse complement strand
TTGTGCTGGCTGGAAGCGGCATGTGCACAGGCGGGAGAATCGTGGATTATCTACGTCACGGCATCGAAAACCCAGCAAATGACATTCTCTTTGTGGGTTATCAGTCCAGCGGGACTTTGGGCGCTGATTTGTTGCGGTATGGGGCTCATCCGGGCGGGTATGTGCATATTGACGGCGAACGGAAAGATATCTGCGCCCGAGTGCATTGCTTGGCTGGATACTCTGCCCACGCGGACCAGCAGGGCCTGGTAGAGTGGGTGCAGGCAATGGGAGAAATGCCGGGTGAAGTGCGCTTGGTTCATGGGGATGAGGGTGGAAAGATGGGGTTGAGGAATGCATTAGGAATAGCGAGCGAAACGTTATAAACGGAAAATTTCGTTTTTTTATACAAAACGAATTTATTGATGCATTATTATTGCGACTACCGGTCGTAAGAAATTCCAATTTTCATAAAGGAATTGATTGAATGCAACTTTCGCCAGTTATATTGTTTACATATAATCGTCCAGAGCACACGCGGAAGACAATTGAATCTCTCAAGCTTAACAAGCTAGCGGGACAAAGTGATCTTTTTATTTATTCAGATGGTCCTAAAAAATTAAATGACCTTGATCTTATTGCAGTTGAATCGGTCAGGGCGTACTTAAATAATATTTCCGGGTTTAAGTCCGTCAAGGTGATAGAGCGGGACCGAAATTGGGGCCTTGCTGACTCTATTATCGACGGGGTGACACAGGTCATCGAGAGTTACGGAACCGTTATTGTTCTTGAGGATGATTTGATCACAAGTCCATATTTTTTGACATTCATGAACAATGCTCTGGGCTATTTCCAAGAGAAAAAACAAGTTTGGCATATTAGTGGTTGGAATTTCCCGTTTGATCCCAGGGGATTGGGAGATGTATTCTTTTGGCGTTTGATGAACTGCTCTGGCGGCTGGGGAACTTGGTCAGATAGATGGCAATTTTTTGAAAAAAATCCGAAAAAGTTGATTAAGGAGTTTGAAAAAAAAGATGTTTGCCGTTTTGATTTGTCCTGTTCTGGTCAATTTTGGAGCCAGGTGATTGCAAACAGTTCTGGAGAAATGAATACTTGGGCAATTTTTTGGTATGCGACCATATTCAAACAACACGGGCTTTGCTTGAACCCTTCGGTTAGCTATGTCAGAAATATTGGACATGATGGGAGTGGCGTGCACTGTGGTGGAAATTATAGCTATCTTGACAATACTGTGCTTAATGAAAACGAGCAGCCTCGATTCGACATTCCGCTGGAAGAATCAAGCATTGCCATTGAAAAGGCGATTCAATTTTATCGAGAGCAGAAATTAAGTTTGCCCAATCGAATTATTCGTATACTGTATAAGCTCTGTAAAAAGTTTACTATAAATATTATTGGTGACAAGAATTCATTATAGAGGTTGAAAATGCCCTATTATTCAGATGCGTATCTTTCATGTTAATCATTCCGACCTGATTGGCGGAGCCGCTCGAGCAGCGTATCGTATTCATCAAGCGCTTCTTCTCGACAACAGCATTGATTCCCTCATGGTTGTTGATCGTAAAATATCAGATGATTGGCGGGTCGTGGGGCCACAAAGCGCGCTGGGGCGGATGCAGAATGGGCTGCGTCCATACAGTGGTGCTATTGTTGGGAGACTGCTCAAGACAGAGAATAGAATTTTGCATTCCCCATCGGTGTTTCCTTCGCGTTGGTCCAATCGATTGCAGAAATTGAGGGCAGACATTGTCCATCTGCATTGGGTGTGCAATGAGATGATGTCTATTGGAGACATTGGTCGCTTGCCTGGGCCAGTTGTGTGGACGTTGCACGACATGTGGCCTTTTTGCGGTGCCGAGCATTACACAGACGATTTTCGATGGCGTGACGGTTATTTGTGCACGAATCGCCCTTCTTATGAATCCGGTTTTGACCTGAACCGTTGGGTTTGGGAGCGAAAGCAGAAGCACTGGCAGCGTCCGTTTCAGATAGTAACGCCTAGTCGGTGGCTGGCAGGATGTGTGCGTGAGAGTGTCCTGATGAAAGATTGGCCGGTGACGGTTATTCCCAACGCTCTGGATACAGACGTCTGGGCGCCAGTTGAGAAGCGACTTGCCCGTTCTTTGCTTGGTTTGCCTTTGGATGAACCACTTGTCTTGTTTGGTGCGATGCAAGGCGGTTTACAGCCGATAAAAGGTTTTGATTTACTGTTAAAAGCGCTTCAGTATCTTGGTGAAGATCGCAAGGATCTGCATTTAGTTGTCTTTGGTGAAAGCGCTCCAAAAGAACCATTGTCTCTGCCTTTTGCGACTCATTATACAGGGCATCTGCACGACGACGTTAGTTTGCGACTTGTGTACAGCGCAGCGGATGTGATGCTTATTCCATCGCGCCAGGACAATCTTCCCAATACCGGCGTCGAGTCGCTTTCCTGCGGAACACCTGTCGTCGCTTTTAATGCTTGTGGCTTACCAGATATTGTGAAGCACAAATCGACAGGTTACTTGGCAAAAGCGTTTGACCCTGAAGATTTAGCTGCAGGTATCTGCTGGGTTTTGGACAAATATGAAGAGAACAACCTTTCTCGTAATGCCAGAAATATGGTTGTTCGAACGTTTTCTTCGCCCTTGATAGCAGCGCAATATATAAGTTTGTACTACAGAATATTAAACCGTCATTAATGTTGCAAACATGCTATCAAATAAAATCTCCATCATTACAGCTACATATAACGCGGCTTACTTCCTGCCTCGTTTGATAGCGAGCCTTCGTAGCCAGACCTGCAAAGATTTTGAATGGGTCGTAGCTGATGGCGGTTCGACTGACGGCACATTGGAAATTTTATGGCAGGTCACTGACTTACACTTAACTATTGATTCAAGACCTGATTTTGGAATATACGATGCTTTAAACAGGGCAATTAAATTGTGTTCTGGTGATTATTATCTTGTTCTTGGTGCTGATGATTATCTATACAAAGACTCGATTTATAATTTTTTTAAATCAATCAGCAATCATAGTTATGATATTATTTCAGCAAAAGTACTTTGCTCAGGTCAAATTATAGCAGCTAAAAATAAATTTAAATTTTTATATGGACAAGGCTACTATACGAGCACTCATGCTGTAGGATGTTTGATTAAAAAAAAATTGCATCATGAAATTGGATTTTATTCTAATTTATATCCAATTGGAGCAGATTTTTTATTTTTAAAACAGGTTGGAGATGGTGGATTTATTATTCATAATGCTGATTTTATTTCAGGTGAATTTGGAGAATCAGGAATTTCTAAAGCCGATATGCTGACATCCTTAACAGATGCTTATCGTGCTCAAATAGTTACAGGAGAAAATAAAGTCATTCAGACATTACTGCTTATTCTTCGAATATTTAAAAATTGGCAGAAATTTTGAAAAGCCGACAGACTGATCCTTTTGTCACTATTTTGATGCCTGTGCTCAACGCTTCACCGTATCTGAGCATTGCTATCAACTCTATCGTTTGCCAAACATTTGAAGACTGGGAACTGCTGGTTCTTGACGACGATTCGACTGACGGATCGATGAAGATCGTCCACTCCTTCGCTGACAGCAGGATTCGTATCGTTCTTCGCGAGGGTGAGGCTGGCCTTGTTGCACGCTTAAATCATGGCATAGCTCTGGCCAAAGGCAAATACATTGCCCGCATGGATGCCGATGATATTGCGTTTCCCGAACGATTGGCCCGACAAGTTGATTATCTTGAAATGCATCCTGATGTTGACTTGGTTGGTGCGCACGTCATTGTTTTTCGAGACAATGCTCAGGTCGTTGGTCTGCCTTATGTAGCCGTAAGCCAGACGCATATGTGTTCTCGTCCCTGGAATGGCATACCTCTGGCTCACCCAACATGGATGGGGAAAACAGATTGGTTTCGTCGGTTTCGCTATGCTGTGCCAGAATACAGACGGGCCGAGGATCAAGAGTTGTTGCTGAGTGCATATCCAACCAGTACTTTTGCCTGTCTTCCAGAGATCCTCCTGGGCTATCGGCAGGGTGCTTTCCGGCTAAACAATCTCCTGATGGGAAGATCTTCTTTACTTAGAGCCCAGTTACGACATTTTGCGATGCGACGGAAATATTGGAATATATGTTTTTCGGTAGCTGTGTTTTTCATAAAGATTATGCTTGATTTAATTACATGCTTTCCTAAAGCTGATTTGCTTTATTCTCTGCGCGTAAGCAAAAAGCCGAAAAATACAGATGTTGAAAATTTCAAAAATTTATATTTTAATTTAAATAAATAAATTATGCTATGAAACATGGAGAATTTTGTGCGTAACTTTGTAAAAAAAATTTTAGCTCCGTTTTATTTTAAATATCATAATCGCGCTATTGGCGAAAAATTAGAGATAGAATTTTGGGAAAAATGGATTAAAAGGAATGGTGATATTTATTTTGATGATTTTGTAAGGCGCACTGATCATAAAGCACCTTTGCGCTCACCCCATTCTGATTTTTTGTTTTTAATGGGTCGGGATATTAAAATTTTAGATGTTGGGAGTGGTCCTATAACAAATATTGGATATTCTCTTCCAGAAAAAAACATTCAAATTTTCGCATGTGACCCTAACGCTAATGCTTATAATAAGATTCTTGATAAATACAATATTTTTCCTCCTGTACGGTCTGTTCAGATAGAAGGTGAACGTTTGTGTGATTTTTTTGCGCCCGAATTTGATTATATAACATGCATCAACGCCTTGGATCATACCAGATTTCCAATTTTATGCATCGAACAGATGGTGTTATGTTTAAAACGATTAGGCGGAATTATGTTGATCCACGAATACGACGAAGGTGTTAAAGAAGGATATCGTGGTTACCATAAGTGGAATATTTGCTTTCATGATAAAAGTAGCTTCAAGGTATGGAATCCTAAATGTAGTATATTAGTAAATAAAGATGTTCTTGGGCTTGAGTGCATCGTATGGCGTAGCGAGTCTCATATTTTTTGTTTTTTGAGCAATAATCTTGATTTGATAAATTGCGCATCAAACTTCATTTTTGATTGATTATTTTTACGATATGTAATCATGATCTTTATGAAACGCTTTCATGCTTGCAAATCTATGGCAGCACTTTATGATTTTTTTGCATGATGTACGATAATTTAACAATTATTAGTATATTTTTAGATATTATTTATTTTTATGCGCAGAAATAAAATACCTGATGCTAGTAAAATTTTTTTTAAATCTCCACATCCCGCGCTTGTTCAGTAAACGCCATGCACTATTTTTCTGATATTTATAGTCCAAAATTATTATACTTTATAACGGAGGACTGGTTTTTTTGTTCTCATTTTTTGAGTCGCGCCAAGGCTGCTCAGAAGGCTGGCTTTACCATTGTTGTGGTCACCCAAGAAAACGCACATGGCAAGATGATCCGAGATCAAGGTTTCCAATTGATTCCATTGCGCATTACTCGAAAAAGCCTGAACCCTTTTCGTGAGCTGTTGATTGTTTTTCGACTTATCGCCATTTATCGAACTGAACGACCGAATTTAGTTCACAATATCGCCCTGAAGCCGATTCTGTATGGAACCATTGCAGCCATTTTTTCCGGATGCCGCAACATCATCAATGCACCGGTTGGACTAGGTTATGTGTTTTCTTCCGTCTCTTGGAAAGCCTTTATTTTACGACCTTGCATTCAGTTAGGGCTCAAGATTCTGCTTAACCCTCGCGACAGCCGAGTTATTTTTGAGAACCAAGACGACGTTCGAAGTTTTGTATCTCGAAAGATTGTCCGCTTCCAAGATGCGATATTGATTCGTGGAGCTGGCGTGGATGCTCAAGAATTTATTGTTACCCCGGAACCAGATGGCCCACCCGTGGTGATTTTGGCTGCACGCATGCTATGGGACAAAGGCATTGGGGAATATGTCAATGCCGCGCAGATATTAAAAGCTCACGGCAGAGAAGTGCGCATGCTCCTGGTTGGAGCTCCGGACGATCAGAATCCTTCCTCAATTCCAATTGATATACTCCAAGCGTGGAATGCGAGCGGGGCGGTTGAGTGGCTAGGGCATCGGAGTGACATTTCCATGCTTTTGGCCCAAAGCCACATTGCCTGCCTGCCTTCATACCGCGAGGGATTACCCAAATTCCTCCTGGAGGGCTTAGCTGCAGGCCGCCCAATCGTGGCGACAGACGTTCCTGGATGTAGGGAAGCGGTGCGTCATGGGCTTAATGGGCTGCTCGTTCCCAAAAAAAACGCAGCTGCCTTAGCCGAAGCATTGGAATCTCTATTTATCAACAGAAACTTACGTCTTAAAATGGGCGCTTATTCACGACAAATGGCCGTAGAAGAGTTTTCTTCGGAACGTATTAATTATGAGACCTTAACACTCTACAATCAGTTGCTGATCCGTTGATTTAGCCGCACCATACTTCAGATCAAAGTGAGCTCAACGACATGACTCGTAAATCTTTTCTTTTTTCCTTTTCACGCCAGTTAGAATTCTGGCTGGCCCTGATGCTTGTCGCATTCACCATCATCTCTATTCGTCTCGCTGAGCTTCCTCATTGGGACGACCCTGCCTATTTTATTCAAGATGAACGTTTGATGGCCACTCACGACGCCTATGCGTGGCTGGCCGGAGCCAAAGACTTAGGCAACTACACAGATAACGCCTTTTCAAAGTTGCTGGTTTTTCTGCACAATATGAGCGGAATGGAGCTGTCCGAAATAGGTTTCTGGTCACCCGTATTGCTGGTACCGCTCTTGGCAATCCCCACGTGTCTCCTGGCGTGGACTCTGGGACGTCCCGAGGCCGGGCTTGTTTTCGGCATCCTGACCACCTCCGGCCTTGGATTTCTGGTTCGCACCCGACTTGGGTTCTGCGACACGGATCTGATTGCCCTGATTTTGCCCTTGGCCGCGAGTTGCGCCCTGGCAGCCTGGCTGGCGCGGATGCGAGAGATCCCGAATCGCCAAACCAGCCTGACTATCGGTGATGCGCTTTTTGCTACCGGCATCGGCACGCTGGGATGGATCAGTGTTTATACCTACCCCGGCAATATCAGCCTGATGTTCTCGACATGCATCCTTGGAGCAGCCCTGGCTTTCCTCTTTATCCCGATCGAACGTCGCGAAGGAGCGGCCACCGGGATACTTCTCGTCTTTGCCATAACCTTCGGAGGGTTGGCCGGGACCATTCTGGCGATGGCTTGGCTGATTTGGCGCATGCGCCGGCCTGCCGTCAACAACAGTCTCCGTTTTATTGGGTGGCTGTTTATCGTTGCTTCCATACTCGTTATGGCCGACACCCATGAAAAAGTGTGGTGGATTTTTGAGCGCCTCTTTTTTTATGCCAAGACCAGTTCTCCCTTGCTGGTGAATGCCACTGAAGCAATCAGGTTACCGGAGATTGCCCAGAGTGTCCGCGAGGCCCAGGCCCTGGAGTGGG
>CAYRRA010000200.1:0-7519 GCA_964426355.1 uncultured Anaerolineaceae bacterium | reverse complement strand
TGATGCTCCCATCGTAATCCCTGCAATCATTTTTTCCGAAAGGAAAATATACAGGATGATGGTAGGTACCATGATAATGACAATACCGGCAAACAAACCAACCCAATCACCGGTATATTGCATCGCATTCGACAGCGAATACAAACCTAATGAAAGGGTTCGGTTTTTTGCGGTATTGATAAATATGAGTGCAAGTTGATATTCATTCCACAAACCGATAAAGTTAAAAATACTGGCAGTTATCAAGCCCGGTGAAGCCAATGGCAGCATGACCTTGAAAAAAACTTGATAATCCGTACATCCATCAATGATGGCTGCTTCCTCCAGTTCTGTTGGCAAGGAGCCAAAAAACCCGGTAAGGATATACACTGTAAATGGAATCGAAAGGCTGACATAAACAATGGTTAACCCCAGCAAAGAATCGGATAGCTTGATACCAGCCAGTATGACGAACAAGGGGATAAACAGCAGTGGATAAGGGATGCCCATCCCCGCCGTAAAAATCGTCGTGATTAGATTTCGCCCCTTGAATTTGACACGGCTCAGTATATATGAGGCAGGTGCTGAAACCATAAGGATGATCACAACCGAGGAAAGAACAACGAGCACACTGTTGAGAAAATAATCTCCAAGTTTCACCACCGACCAGGCTTTTGAAAAATTCTCAAAATGGAGTTCAGTGGGTATACTCCAGACATCTTTAAACAGTTCCCGGTTTGTCTTTAGAGAACCAATTCCAATCCAACCAAGAACAAATACAGTAAAAAGGGACCATAACCCAGCCAGGAGATATGCAGGGACCTGTTTACCCCATTTTCGTAACCTCCCTTTATGCCGGCTTTTCTTGATTGCTGTATGCTTATTTTCTGCTTGCATGTCCATTTCCATCTTCTTTCCCTAATACTCAATAACATCCCGGCGCAATATCCTACGCAATACGACCACAATCAGGATGACTGCCAACAGAAGCATCACACCGATCGCAGTTGCATAGCCAAGCCGGTAGATGGGAGCACGTTTACCAAAACCCATGATATACAAATAGATACCAACTGTATAAAGTTCTGGCGGAACAGATTGCCCATTAAAAGCATACGGGAATTCAAAGATCTTCAGTGCGCCGATACTATATAACACAACTGCAACAGAGAGCACATCCCAAATTAAAGGAACGGTGATTTTTCGAAATATCTGAAATTGGCTCGCACCTTCAAGTTGAGCAGCTTCATAGTATTCAGTAGGAATTTTATCCACTCCCGCCATGATGAGCACCAGGTAATACCCGGCTTCGATCCAGACCAAAGCAGCCAGTACGGACCAAAATATCTTGTCCGGCGCAGTCCAAAGGATTTTTGATATCCCTTCCAATCCCAGGGCTTCTGCGGTCGCTTTGATCAAACCAAATGACGGGTTATAAATGTATGCCCATAGGGTAGTTAGCGCGATGACTGCAATGACATTGGGTAAAAAGATCATAGACCGGAAGAACTTTTTGCCCTTTATACCCGAATTGAGTGCAACAGTGAGAACGAATGCCAATACAAACACCAAAATACCACCTACACCCAGGATTAATAAGGTGTTCTTCAAGCTTTTCCAAAAGATTGCATCCTTAAGAATATCAACATAGTTGACCAATCAAATAAACGTTTTATCATAAAAAAATCCAGACCATGAATAAAAGCTATAACGAAATGCCTGGAATGCAGGGAGTAGAAAAAAGAAACCATAGAGTAAGCTTGCTGGCAGCAAAAAGAAGATGATGAGACCTTTTCTGGCTTTCACTAACTTTCTCCTCTTTCTCCTTCAAATCTGAAGAGTAGGATATAGAGACCTCGCGATCTCTATATCCTTTACTATCTGACCAGTACGACTACTTTTCCCAATAGGTTTTGGTATCTTGAGCCATCTTTTGAACGAATGCTTCAGGGGTGATTTGTAATGCCCAGAATGAATTGAAAGCGGGAGTGAGAACCGTTTCCTGATACTCAGGATATAGCGCCTGAATACCATCATTGGGCATGAATGCAACAGTAGCATTTGCTGAAGCGGTTTCGCCATCTTTAATGCCTTCTGCCCAGGAGACACCCTTGCGCGTCACACCAACCAAAGCTTCATCAGCCATGATTTGTGCGTTTGCTTGTGTCTGGGTGAATTTCAAGAATTCAAAAGCAGCTTCAGGGTGTGCAGAATCTTTCATGATCATGAAGGAAAGCAGCCACGCGGTGATGTCATTGATGGAGCCTTCGCCGCCTTCAACCGCTGGGAAACGCAAACCGCCCCAGTTGAAATCTTCACCTGCTGTGTCACGTAATTCAGTTGGCAGCCATGAGCCGCAAAGCTCCATCGCTGAGTCGCCAACGGCTAATGTCATCTGAGCAGCGGGCCAGACATAACCAACAGACTCTGCCGGAATATAACCAAGATCCCAAAGTTCACGGATCATCTCAGCAGATTGCAAAAATACCGGATCTTTCCAGGTTTCACCGGTTTTATCCTCAACGGCTGAAAGCAGGAAACCAGGTCCTTTTTGCCGTTCAACAAGATAAACAAAGTATGGGAAGTTGTATGAGAATTCGCTTCCTTCTGAAGCCAAAACTGAATAACCTGCATCTTTGATGGTCTGAGCCATTGCAAGGAATTCATCCCATGTCTGTGGCTCTGCAACGCCAACCTCTTCAAGGATATCCATGTTGGTCCAGAACTGCCAGGTATTGTACACATAGGGGAAGAGGTAATAATGATCGGTCAATTTATGCAGGTCTAAAACGCCAGGCACAAACGTCTCCGCAACGGTGATATTTTCATCCAGTGCTGTTTGCTGCAGGAACTCATCCAATGGGTAGCCCATGCCTTCAGCCATTAAACCACCAGCAATCTGGTCTGCATCCTGGTCCATGAAGTCAACCTTCGTTCCAGCAGCCAGGGCAGAGCGTAATTTTGTCTGATTCTCACGACCATTCCAGGTGGCATTGATCTTGATGTTCGGATTCTCTGCTTCAAAAGCAGCGATCCATTTCTGAATAGCCAGGGCTTGTGGTTCAGGCTCATTCCACATGGACCAATATTCAAGAACGATTTGTTCTGTCTCGCCTGCTTCTTCCACTACTGCTTCTTCTGCAGCGGGCTTTTCTGCTGCTGGTTGACAGGCAGTCAGGATCATGCTGAAAACGAAAACCAGAGCGAGCATATAACGTAAATATTTCATCTTTCATTCTCCTTATTTGATTTGTAAGCATCGACAATATATATGAACTTTCTCAACAAAAACCATCTATATCTAAAATATCGATCACCTCCTGTTAATCTACTCGTGTTTCAGCAAATGAATAACCATCTCCCTTTCATCGCCTTCCAGCGCTTACAGGATGTAAATACGGCAATCAGGCGATTCTGGTTTTCTCATCACCTTCCTCATCACAGGTTCAGCAGCCTTTTGGCATTCGCCGAATAGACCTTTTTCAAAACCTCATCCGGAAGGTGAAGCCCATGAACAAACCAACGTCCCTGACGCGGTGGATTGGTCAGATAATAATTAAAATATTCATCATCCGTTTCAAGAAAACGCGCATAAAGCCGGTACCATTCAACGCTCGGAGTGCAATCGACGCCGAATAATATCCGATCTTGATATTCCAGGAAGAATTTTCTGGCAGAATAAGGCTGGCGACCCAGTTCGCCAATTCTTTCTGAAATGTCCACATTGAAGTTTGAATAGGTGTTCAGCATACGCGCAACCCATTTCAAATTTTCTGCATAACAACCCACATGCGCCCCAATAAATTGGGTACGCGGATGACGTTTCACCAGGTTTTCCAAACGTTGAAGGATGGAAATAAAAGACGGATATGGCGGGCTCGGAAAATGCCAGTCGGGATGCTCATGTAACTCATCCCATCTTTCGTTAAACTCATCTAACGGCTCAAAAAAAGCAACCGGGTCAGCGACATGAATGGTTACAGGGATATTCATTTCACCCACTGTCTCCCATATCGGAGCAAAAAGTGGGTCATCCACTTTAATCAATTCTCCCCCAGGCTCTTTGAAAAATAAGCCAAATCTTTTATCAATCTTCAAACCCTGAGCACCGCGGGTCACATGCTCACGCAATCGGGTTGCTGCCCAATCGGGAAAAGAATTTCCCATTTCTGCATATCTCTCCCAGGCGACACCAGTATACAGGATGAACCGATCAGGGGCTGCTTCTTTAAAACGCTTCCAATGGATATCGAAAACCTCTTCTCCCCAACCACCATCCAGGTCTACGATTGCCTCTACATTCGCCTCATCCATGACAGATAATAGCTCGCGAACAGGCTGTTTCATCCAGTAATCGCCTACCAATTCGAGATGGTTATGCGCATCAATCACTGGAAATTTCGGTTTTTCGATCTCAGTTCTAGCGGTTTCCAGGAATGATTTAGGCTTGAATTGTTTCAAATAAAGATCACCGCTCATTGTTAACCTCACTCCTTCTCGGGATACAAACTAGACCCGGTCTACTTTAATCATCATTTCCCCGAATGTGGAGACAATCTCTTCGGGGGTATTCGTATCTGTAATGATCAAATCAATCGCATTTGCCGCTGCGACAAACACAGAACTCACCTTTGAAAATTTTGTGTGGTCTGCAACCACAACAATTTCGGGTGCAATTTTTAAAATCTCACGGTCAACAACCGCTTCGGGGAGGTAATCATTGGTAAACCCGTGATTGACATCAATCGCGCGAATTCCCATAAAAACCCGATCAGCTCGAAACTCACACACTGCCTGATTGGCAATATGCCCCACCATCGACAGTTCGCTTCGTCTGAGCATCCCCCCGATCACGATTAGCTCAATGTTAGGATGATTGACAATCTCATTGATCACGAGCAAGGAATTGGTGATTACCGTTAATGAAATCTCATAAGGGAGATGACAGGCAATCTGATGAACGGTCGTTCCGCTTCCCAAAAAAACGGTTTCGCCTTCACGAATTAACTGAGCTGCCCTCTTGCCAATACGAACTTTCTCATCCTCATTTTTATTCACTCGTTCCACAATTGGCGGTTCTTTTAAGGCACGTACCACACGCACCGCGCCTCCGTGAGTTCTGCGAACCCACTTGTTATCCGCAAGCTCTTCCAGGTCGCGACGGATTGTTGCTTCACTGACATCATAAAAGACACTTAAGTCAGTCACCGTCACCTGTCCGCGTTCTTCAACTGTTCTTCTGATTTGGGATTGGCGTTGAACTTTTAAGAGATTCTCTTTTTTGTTCATATTTGCTCATTTCAGATCAGTATTTTGAAATATCATGCAAATATCCGTTAGGGTAAACACATTGTAGCATATCACAAACAATTATCAACAAAAATATCCCGAAATCTTGCGCTTTTTTGCAAACATCTGAGCAAACCATTTCTTCTTGATTGGTTCAAGTGATTGTTTTTTTAAGAAAACAGATACATCTCAAATATCGATTAACCAGCAGAAAGGAAAACCATCAAACGCAAGAAATCTCAAAAACCAAGATTATTCTGGTTTCAAGTAAAAAATACGATCGCGGTATTTCTTAAACATACGGTTATTGAACTCTTCACCGCCATCCAGGTTTTGTGCCATGAATACCGGAGGTGTAATCCCACGATCTAACAGTTCTTCCACAGTTTCGGCGATCAGACTATGCAATATGGCGATACTGGTCACTCCAGAAACCGGGCAGAATTTGGCAGGCATCCGATCATCCGCCAGAATGGCATCGCCAGCTTGAGCCTTGTTATCCAACACTACATCTGCATAGGCATACATATTTTTACCGTCCGGGTGACGCGGTGTAACAGTCGTCGTGTACTCGTAACCAGTCACTGCAATCACTTTTATCCCGCGCTCACTGGCAACTTTTGCCATTTCAATCGGCACTGCATTTCGCCCAGAAACCGATACAACAATCAACACGTCTCCTGACCGGATAGGGGTATGCTCTAAAATAACTTCAGCATATCCATGCAAACGCTCAATCTTGCTGGTGATTCCAAACGGTGCTGTCTGCAAAGCCTCAAGACCAGGAATAAATATCGCATTTACCAACATCAGCCCACCTGCGCGCACGTAAATATCTTGCATCGTGGTTGAGGAGTGGGTGCTACCCCAGGCAAAGATGCGCCCATCACCCGCAACAGCATCTGCAAGGATATGAGCCGCTTTTTTGAGGTTCTCTTCTTCCTCTTCAACAATGCGATCCAGAAGTTTTTTTAGCTCTTGGACATATTGCTTCGAGTATTTACTCATTTTTTGCTCCTTTTATTCTTTTTCGGATGTTGAAAACTCTGGCTCACAAGCATACCGATCGCTAAATCACGCACAATCAAGCACGATATGTATTAAAATAAACATTATCAAACAGATATTAGCACAATCAACATCAAAAGTCAACATTATCACAAAAAAAAAGTACAGCCGGGTGATTTTTTCTAATGTCGCATGAAAACGGTACTTCTATTTGACATTTTCCTCACCCAAGCCTAAACTTAACCCATGCCTGCTCGAATTTACGCCTGCGCATTGATCGGTCTGGACGGGGAAATCATCGAAGTAGAGGTGGATTTCGCCGACGGGCTGCCGGGAATGGTCATCGTCGGTCTCCCGGATACAGCCGTACAGGAAAGCCGTGAACGCGTTCAATCGGCTGTAAAAAACTCCAACCTTTTTTACCCGCGCAAACGATTCATTGTCAATCTGGCTCCCGCATCGGTTCGCAAAGAGGGTCCTGCCTTTGACTTACCTATTGCAGTTGGGGCGCTGGTCATGACCAACCAGGTCAACCAGGATGCATTAGAAGGCAGCATTGTGCTGGGCGAGCTCTCTCTGGATGGCAGCGTGCGCCATGTACGCGGTGTGCTTTGCATGGCTGCCGCCGCCCGGCAACACGGCTTCCGGCGTGTTTTCGTCCCCGAATGTGATGCTGCTGAAGCAGCCCTGATCCCGGATATTGAGGTCATACCGGTTTCCTCCCTGTATGCGCTCTATCAGCATCTCAACGGTGAAGCGCACATCCAACCCCAAGAAAATTGCGAACCTGAAGATATTTATGCCAGCATCCCAACTGACTTCAAGGACATTAAAGGGCAGGAGCATGTCAAACGCGCTTTGGAAATAGCCGCAGCCGGTGGGCACAACGTTCTGATGATTGGACCTCCCGGCGCAGGGAAAACCCTGCTGGCACGCGCCATGCCGGGTATCTTGCCCCCCATGACCATCGATGAATCACTGGAAGTGACCCGTATCTACTCAGTCGCAGACCAGCTTCCAGCAGATATCCCATTGATACGGTTACGCCCCTTCCGTTCACCGCATCATACCACGTCGCACGCCGGGTTGGTGGGCGGTGGCAACCTGCCACAACCCGGTGAAATCTCCCTGGCACATCGCGGCATCCTCTTCCTGGATGAATTCCCCGAGTTCGGCTCGCGTGTACTGGAAGTGATGCGACAACCCATGGAAGATAAAGTGGTTACCATCAGCCGCGCATCCG
>CAYRRA010000199.1:0-7558 GCA_964426355.1 uncultured Anaerolineaceae bacterium | reverse complement strand
AGGCAACATGGCGGGGATAAATGTCGAACTGCTGTTCACTGGTGATGACCTTTTTGAGCACATGTGGAGCCATAATTTTTCCATCGTTGGCAACAGCAGAGATAGCTGTAATCATTTGGATCGGTGTAGCATAAAGACCTTGCCCGAAGGAGTTGGTTGCCAGGTTCACCTCATACCAGTTGCTGTCACCAGGCTGACTCAATGGGTAAATTCTTTCACCCGCCAGGTCAATATTGGTGCGACGACCGATTCCAAAAGCATCCAGGTAGCTGTAAAAACGAGCTGCTGTAAGTTTTTCCACTGCAATCCAGGAGAGACAGACGTTTAATGAGTGCTGCATACACCCTGTCATGGTTTGTGGTCCGTATGCCATGCGATCCCAGTTTTGAATGACTTGACCGCCAACCGCATAATACCCTTGATCCAGGTATTCGGTATCACGTTCTACTACATTTGAATCGAGTGCGGCAGCCATTGTGATTACTTTAAAAACGGAACCGGGTTCATAATTGAGGTCAATGGCACGGTTGAATGAGTATTCCTGTAAGAATGTTTCCCCAGATTTTTCATATTCGTTGGGGTTGATGCGAGGATTGACTGCCATTGCCAGGATTTCTCCCGTCTCAGGTTGCATGACTACAATCGTTCCGGATTTTGAGCCACTCTCTTCGACTGCATGATCGAGAATTCTTTCTACCATCGCTTGAATTTCGCGATCGATGGTGAGTACCAGGCTGGCGCCAGAGGGGAGTTGGGGTAACTCTGTAATCTTCCCAGGATCCAACTGGTAAGTAATGCTCTGTTTTTTGCCTGAGAGCAATTGATTATACTCTTCTTCGATTCCATAATGTGGCTTGCCATTGATGCGATCCCAGAATGCATAAAACCCCAGCACATTGGACGCCAGGTCATTCTCCGGGTAGCTTCGGGTAAGGTACGGGAACCAATACAACCCATTAAGCGAAGAGCTGTTGTTATCGTAATAACTGATTTTGACTTCTCGAAGCAGGTCAATTTTTTCCGGGCTGATAAAGTCTTCCAATACGATATAGCGTGCATACTTTGGGTCAAATTCGATGCTGGCTCTGGTCTTCATTAAATTGTAGTCAACTCCCAGCACGCGGGATGTCTCTTGTGCTATGGTCTCTGCCCCGTTGATAGAATTTACCTGGTTCAGTTCCACGCCGACTTCATAAACCATTCTGTTGCCAGCCAGGATATACCCATCCCGGTCGTAAATCGTGCCGCGATCTGGTTTGATCACCTCCACATAGACCGGCTCAGCTACCAGGTACGCCCCTTCTGAGGGGATCGTAATTAAACGGAAAAAGATCAGCACGGCTGAGAGGCTGATGAGTATACCAAGAAAAAATAACCGGTCAATTTTGATCATACCATTATCTCATTTTATTCTTGCTTAGTTTTATAGCTCCTTCCAGTAACAAATCCCAAAGAGATTGAGTATAAACCGGTTTGAGAATTGGACTGGCTTGATTTTTTGTGGATGGCTGTAGGTCAATTTCAAGCTCAGGAACGTAATAACCTGGAACCGACAAATAAACAACCGCATCCGAATTGTTGAACGTGTGAAAACCAATCTCAGAATAGCGGGATGAGACATATCTGAAAGATGTAGTAACGCCAAGTCGGTTTCGAAGGTCAGCAATCTTTTGGTTCAATGTTTCTTTTTCACCAATTAGTCTCTGTGCTTCGATCCCAGCTGCGTATGTGCGAGCAGAGATATTAAGATTGGTAAGGGCGATGACGATAAAGGCGACAACAAAAACAATCACCCAAGCAATACCGCGAATTTTCAAACGCCAGGGAGCTTGTTTATATGCATGTGTAAACTTTTTTGTCATCATAATACCTTGTCTCTGTGTTTGAACATGCGACTCAAAACTTGCAACAACCGTGCCAGTTAAATTTTTTCAAAAATGCGCAATTTCGCGCTGCGAGCCCGGGGGTTGAATTCAGTCTCTATTTTCCCTGGTTTGATCGCTTTTTGCTCAACCCGGATACTGGCTTTGTGTTGACAGGTACAAACCGGTTGCCGGGGTGGGCAGATACAATCCCGTGCTTCGCGCTGGATAAAATGCTTCACCAGGCGGTCTTCCAGTGAGTGGAAAGTGATGATAGCTGCTCTACCACCAGGTTTCAGTGCTTTAACGATTTCTGGTAAAACCGTTTCGATCGCTTTCAACTCTTGATTAACCGCAATCCGTAAAGCCTGAAACGTTCGAGTTGCCGGGTGCAGAGATTTATCGTAAGACCTGACCGAGCGACTCACCAGTTCTGAAAGCTGCAATGTAGTCTGCACTGGTCTGTGCTCTACAATTGCCCGGGCGATTCTACGTGCATACCGTTCTTCACCATATCGCCATAGAATATCTACCAGGTCTTCCATTGAGAGCGTGTTAACCAACATCGCAGCGGTTACTTCTCCATCCGGATCAAAGCGCATATCGAGTGGACCCTCTGTGCGGAAGGAGAAACCTTTTTCTGGACGATCTAACTGCATAGAGGAAACGCCCAGGTCGATGAGGATTCCGTGTACATCCTCCCAACCCGCTTGCTGCATCTGCTCCACCAGACTGGTGTAAGATGCTTTGACCAGGGTGAAGCGGTTACCAAAACAGGACAACCTTTCTCTTGCCAGGTTAAGCGCTACCGGGTCCAGGTCCAGACCTAGAAGGGAGCCTTTTGGTTGGCTGTGTTCCAAAATCCCGGCAGCATGACCGCCTGCCCCTACGGTTGCATCGATGTAGCGCCCAGGGCTTTGTGGATATAAGGCTTTTATTACTTCATGGTAAAGTACAGGTTGATGAGGCGGAAGACTGCCAGTTTTGGGCATTTTTCAGCCTCATCGGATGGGTAGATCAAACGCAGCATATCGCTGTTCATCTGCTTCTGGGTTGCGAAGCTCTTCGTATTTTTTCTGCCAGCGTTGGGGTGACCAGATCTCGAAAAATGCGCTCATCCCTACGATAACTGCCGATTCCTGTATTTCACCTGCTTCACGCAAAAACCCTGGAACCAGTATTCTGCCCAATTTATCCAGGGAGACTTGCTCGGCGAAGCCGAATATCTGCCGTTTTAACTGCATGGCGGCAGGGTTGGTGAGACTCATGCTGTCGATTCTTTTGGTAATATTATCGAAGTCTGGAAGAGTGAGGACCATTAGATTATGTTCAAAACCTTGTGTTACGATTGCACCATCCAAGAGGTAATCGCGGTATTTGACCGGAATTGTCAACCGCCCTTTGGCATCTAATGCATGTTCGTATTGTCCCATGAACATTTGTTCTACTCTTCCTATTAATGCAAGATGCCGGACACCCGGCACCACATTTATCCACTATCTTCCACTTTTTTACACAGTATATACCATTCAAACCAAAATTGCAAGCAATTTTGAAATCAGAATTTAACAAAGATGTTAAGAGGAAGCTCTGAGATGATGGAAGAGGAGGAGGGTTGGTTCTTTCTCGGTGATTTCACAAAAGAAGAGTAGAATCCTGTTCGTGTGTTGGTACTGAATCATTGATTTTCAGGAGTGAACATGAAACCTCATTTCTTTGCGTTAATCACGGCTGTAGCCTGGGGTGTTGGCGGGTATTTTGAAAAGAAAGGATTGCATTTGGGTAATCTTTCGCCCACCATGGGTATTACGATCCGCACCGCAGTGGCGTTGATCATTCTTGGCGCAGCGAGTTATCCGCAGTGGAAAACTCTTCCACAGGCAGGCAGCAAAGCCCTGCTGTACATGGTCATCGGCGGCGGTATTGTAGCGGGTGCGGTGGGAATGCTCTCTTTTTATTATGCAATCAAAGGTGCGCCATTGAACCAGGTAATGCCGATTGCTTTCACATCTCCCCTTTTTGGGGCATTGATGGGTGTATTGTTTGCCGGCGAACCCTTGACCGCGCGTACCATCCTGGGAATGCTGCTTACGGTGGGCGGTATTGTTCTGCTCACCACAAAGTGAGATGCATGGGCAGGTTTAGATAAATTGACCTTGCAATGAGATTATTTTGGTTTGGCAATCAGCTTGCGAATAGTACCGCCAAAATAATCTGCGATATAAAGTTCGCCACTTTCGTCTTCACCAAATGAACTGATGGTCAGGTCGCTTTCAAGCTCCAGTCGACGATCTGACCAGGTTTCAGACTGGTGGTCTACCAGGCGGATACTCCAGATTTTTCCACTGATGAAGTCCGCAAAAAAGTAGACGCCGGCGATGAGGTTCTGCTCTTGCCCACGGTAGACATAACCACCGGTAACAGACTGACCTTCGGAGTGGTTGTATTCCGCAACCGGCATGACCAGGCTGTTTGCAGCCGCTGCTTCCTTGCAGGCACTCTGCCTGTCGAATTCATTTGAGCCTTCAAAGCAGCGCCAACCAAAATTTTGCCCGCCCGGTGTGCTGCTACGGGCATAACTGATTTCTTCCCATTTGTTCTGCCCGACATCAGCGATGTATAAATCGCCATTGAGCCTGTCGAAGCTGAAACGCCAGGGGTTGCGAAGTCCCCATGCCCAGATGCGCGCATCTGCCCCAGGTGTTTCGATAAAGGGATTGTCTGCTGGAATGGAGGTTGTGCCGTCTTCGTTGACTGTGATGCGCAAGATTTTCCCCAGTGGATTGTTCAAGTTTTGTGCATTATTCTGGGGGTCATTAGCGCTGCCCCCATCGCCCAGGGCTATATACAGGTAACCATCCGGTCCAAAAGTGATTTGCCCGCCGTTGTGGTTGGCATAAGGCTGTTGAACGCTGAACAGAATAAGTGCGCTGGCGGGATCGGCTATGTTATCGTCTTCAGAGATACGATAGCGAACCACCTGAGTATTGCCTGCCAGGTCTGTGTAGTTGATAAAGAAGTAACCGTTCTCGTCGTATTCTGGATGGAAAGCCAAACCAAGCAATCCCTGCTCTGAACCAGTGGAAATCATGTTATGAATGTCCAAAAAAGGCGTGGGGAGCACAGCTCCATCCTGAACAATTTTGATGCGCCCGCTTTTTTCGACAATGAACAACCGACCTGAGCCATCCCCCGCATGTGTTATGGCAAGGGGTCTGTCAAACCCGGAAGCAATCACAGTTTCCACATCAATCTGGTAATCCGGTTGAAGAATGGGGTTTTCAGTGGTGGGGTTTGCCAGTGGAAATGGGCTGCCAGTGCAGCTAACCAATAATAAAGAAATCAGGCTAACGCTGAAAAGGAATAATTGATTGATTCTCATTTTCTACACCTTTGTAAACATCATACAGGGCGTAAATAAGAATTGGATGAGGAGTGGAGATGAGAAAATTTGAGATGAGGTTTTATTAGTTTGAATCAAAACCTTGAGCAATAATTACGGGGTAATCCCCAAAATTAACTTTTAGGTATTCAATCAAATTATCGATCTCGTCCTGGTCTTTAAAATATCCCTGCGGATCATCTAACGCGAAACGCGCTGTGTTGATCAGGATGAAAGACTGTTCTGGTGCCCCCAGAATGACAGCCGCTTCATAATAGTGATCCATCAATAGGTTCCTGACCAGTTCCGAATATTCCGGTGAAGCGTTACATGGTGTGATTTGGTTTAAATCTCCCATGATTAGATGGGTGATGGACAACCTATTGGATGTTCCTTTATCAACAAAGCAAATATTGAAATCGGGATCTTGTATCTCCCACATCTGCGTGTTCTCATTGTAGACTTCCAAAAACGTGTGGCTTTGCAAGGTGTCGAAGTCGTCCGAAAATACGTGAACTTCCCTTGCTATGAATCCCATCTCTCTTACAATGGCTTTCATGGCGTAGGTTCTGGTATCGCAAACCATGTGCGGGGGAGGGGCATCATTCAAATAGGTATCATACATCATTTCTAAAACTACAGGTATGTTGTAAGAATATTCCCAGAATTCTTCATCTATTATATGAAAGCTATTGGTATAAATGAAGTTACGGATAAAATCAATTTCTTCGGTGGCTGATGTGAAACCCTGCTCGCGAACCAATTGCAAAATTGGAACCATGGGATTGTCGCCTTCAGCAAGGGCTGGTTCCGTTTCAGCCGGAATGTCATTCGATTTGAAAAGCTGGTTAATCCTGCTACTCATTTTTTTCATTAAAGAATACGGTGGGATTTGATATTTGCCCACCGCAAAACCATAAACAAAGAAGAGTATTGCCACGAGAAGGAGAAAGGTTGCTGTGAGCAACGATTTAATGGGTTTTCTTTTTGATGTGCCGAGATCCAGTTTAGACATTTAACCCTTTGTTAAAACTTGCTGATTTTCATTTTCTGCTTGTTAAAGTATACCTTAAGGCATCAGAAGGTGAATTGCTTTGCCTCAATCTACTACCAGCAGATGACCGTTCGCACGGAGCCACTCAATTTTTTGTTGATAATCGGGCATGATGGTTTTCACCTTTGCCCAAAAGGCTTTGCTGTGATTTTTAACGCTCACATGAACCAGTTCATGCACAATCACATAATCGATTACCGGCATGGGCGCCATGACGAGCCGCCAGGGAAAGCTGATCGTTCCGCTTGAACTGCATGACCCCCAGCGGTGTTCTGCGGATGTGATTCGAACTTTTTTATAGGGAATGCCCAATCTGGCGGCATGCCAGGAGACTCTTTCTGGTATGATCTGGCGCGCTTGTGTCTTATACCAGCGGGTAAACACGAGTGGGGCGTGGGGTACACAGGTGCGCTTGAGAAGGAAATACTCGTTCAATTCAAGGTCACTTGGGGAGTCAGAGATAATTTTCAAGCGGTATGAAATACCCAGAAACCAGAAACTTTCTCCGTTGTCGTATGTCTTTTTTGGCGTTTCTACGAAGCGGCTGGCAACGAGTGCTTTTTTTGTTTTTATCCAATCGGCTTTTTTCTCAACGAATGCGCGAATTTCTGCGTTGCTTAACCGTAAAGGGGCGCGAACGACCAGGCTGCCATCGCGTTCAATGATGATCGCGATGCTCTTTCGGCGAGTACGGATGAGCTGGTCGATCTGGATCATTGAGTTATTTTACTTCTAAAGATTCACCAACTGGTGGCGAATAATTTCATCCACGCAACCCCTGATACTAGTGTTCATGAGAGATATGTCCCAGGTCGGTCTATAAGCCGCATTCTGTACGGTAAACTGGTTACCGCGGTGACCATCTATCTGGGAGGGTTGTCTCCAACCCACTCGTGCAGCCTACCCGGGACTCAAGGGAAACGAGCCGCTTCCCATCTGCTATGGCAGACTTTGTCCCTGCTTGACCTTGCTCCAGACGGGGGTTACCCAGCCGCTGCATTGCTGCCTGCGCTGGTGGTCTCTTACACCACCATTTCACCCTTACCTGCGCGCCGCAAGCGGCTTAGCAGGCGGTATCTTTCTGTGGCCCTTTTCCGGCAGGTAACGGGTAGTGCTCAAAGAGCATCCACCAGCCCCCACCCCGGGTGTTACCCGGCGTCTTGCCCTGTGGAGTGCGGACTTTCCTCAGCCAGGCGAACCGAACCGCGATCACCCGAGCGACCTGGGATTTTATCTTACCGTGATTTGCGAGTTGGGTAA
>CAYRRA010000198.1:0-7718 GCA_964426355.1 uncultured Anaerolineaceae bacterium | reverse complement strand
GCAGCAGGTTGGAAAGCTGCGTACTGCGCAGCTCGCCCTGCACCACCGGCAGTGCCGTAAAATCAAGCGTCTCCTCCAACCCGCTGAAGTAAGCTGGAAGCGTAGAATGCAAGAGCTCATCCTCCTCCAGTTTTCCCTGGGCGGCGCGAATAGCTTTTCCCAGGTTCGGTTGAGGGCGCATAAAATCATCGCCGTTCATCAACAGGAGATGCGGTGATTGTGCGTGCGGGGCAAGCTCCTTCCGAATACGAGCCGCTTCGCTGATCAATGCATCCAACGAAAAACCGGTCAATCCTTTGGCATTGCTGTAGCTGTGCCGCAGAAAGCCCATTAGCACCCGTGCGCCGTTCGGCGCCTCCCACCAAAACTCGCACGGAAGGTTACCCACACCCCGCCAGACACAGGCTTTGTTAAAACCATACGAAAGCAGGATTTGCGGCATCTGCCCAATATGACCGAATGTATCCGGAAGATAACCGATTTCCATCTTCTTGCCGAAGCGGCGCGCCGTTCGCTCCCCTTCGTACAGGTTGCGGATGGTGCTTTCCGGGCTGACCAGGAACTCGTCCGGCAGAATATACCACGGTCCAATCATCACCCGTCCGTTTTGGACGTGCCGGCGCAAATCCTCTTCGCGCTCGGGGCGCAGAGCCAGGTAATCCTCAAGGGCAATGGTTTGCCCATCGAGCATAAAATACTGATAATCCGGGTCATCATCCAATAAATCGAGTAAATCATCCACCATCCTGACCAGCTTAAGGCGGAATTGCTGAAAGGTCTCGAACCATTCGCGATCCCAATGCGTATGCGACACGACATGCAGAATTTTCGCCATGATATTCCCTTCCTTTTTTCTGAGGTAAATTAAATCGAAGGAGTACAGGTTTATTATATCCACGCAGCCTTCTTATGTCGCCTGCCAGCATGATATAATTCCGCCATCACCTTTTAATGAAACAGAACATGAAATCATCCACTCCCATGCTTTCGGTCATCATACCGGTTTACAACGAACAGGAAAACCTGCCTCTCGTGCACAAAGCTGTCACCGAGGCGCTTTCGCCGTTGGAATACACCTGGGAAATCGTCTTTGTCGATGACGGCAGCCGCGATGAAAGCGTGCGCGTTCTTGAGCAGATTGCAGCGCAAGACCCTGCGCATGTACAGGTGCTGGAGTTGCGCCGCAACTTCGGTCAAACGGCAGCCATCGCCGCCGGTATCGACCATGCCGCCGGTGAAATCATCATCCCAATGGATGCCGACATGCAGAACGACCCCTCTGACATCCCCATGATGCTGCACAAGCTGGAAGAAGGGTATGACGTGGTCAGCGGCTGGCGAAAGAACCGCGAGGACACCTTCCTCACCCGCACGCTGCCCTCGCGTATGGCGAACGGGCTGATCTCGTTCGTGACCGGCGTCCACCTCAACGACTATGGCTGCACACTGAAAGTCTACCGGCGCGAGGTGATTACCGGCTTCCGTTTGTACGGCGAGATGCACCGCTTCATCCCGGTTTACGCGGCATCCGTGGGAGCGCGCATCACCGAGGTGGTCGTCAAGCATCACCCGCGGCGTTTTGGCAAGGCAAAATACGGGCTGGAACGCACGCTCAAGGTGATCCTGGACCTCTTCACGGTTAAATTTCTCAACAGTTACGCCAACAAACCGATCTACCTCTTTGGCGGGTCTGGTTTGTTCTTCATCGGGATCAGCGGGCTGGTGCTGCTCTATCTCTTCATCCGGCGCGTCTTCTTCATGATCTCGCCGTTTGATTCGCCGCTCTTCTTCACCAGCCTGATGTTCATGATTTTTGGCTTTCAATCCATCCTGATGGGTTTGATTGCCGAACTGCTCACCCGCACCTATCACGAGTCGCAGGGCAAACCCATCTACCGCGTGAAACGCATCCTCAACGGAGCGGACAGGCAAAAAACGGACGGGCAGGATCAATAGCCACACATGCGCATCCTTGTACTGGTTCACGAATACCCGCCGGTGGGCGGAGGCGGCGGGCGGGTGGCGCAGGAACTCTGCGAGGGGTTAGCGGCACGCGGTCACCATGTGCACGTTCTCACGGCACATTGGGGAGACCTTCCACAAGAAGAAAAGAAAACCAACCTGCTTATACAACGGTTGCGCTCCGGGCGCAGGCAGTCCTTCCGTGCTGGGATGGGTGCCATGCTGGGTTATGTGCTGGCTTGCCTGCCCGCTGGGCTGAGCCTGATTAAAAAATGGCGCCCCGACCTGATCCACGTCCATTTTGCCGTACCCGCAGGGGCGGCTGCCTGGGTGTTGAACCGGTTAACCCGAACACCATACGTGCTCACCGCTCACCTGGGCGACGTGCCCGGCGGCGTGCCTGAAAAAACCGCCGGCTGGTTCCGCTGGGTGATGCCCTTTACACCGCCCATCTGGAAAAGGGCTGCGCGCGTGGCAGCGGTGAGCGAATTTACCCGTTCGCTGGCGCTCAAACAATATCCGGTGAACGTCCAGGTGATTCCCAATGGCGTCGATTTGCAGCAGGTCAAACCGGACAAAATTCAAGCCGGTAACCCGCCGCAGATTGTCTTTGCCGGGCGTTTTGTGGAGCAGAAAAACCCACTGCAGATTGTGCGCAGCCTGGCGAACCTGCAAAACCTGCCCTGGAGCTGCACACTGATCGGCGATGGCGCCCTGCGCCCACAGGTAGAAGCAGAAATCGCACGGTTCGGGATGGAGGCGCGCTTCACCCTCACCGGCTGGGTTGCGCCCGAAGAGGTGCTGCGTCATTTTGCCCAAAGCGATATCCTCTTCATGCCTTCCCGCACGGAAGGGCTGCCGGTGGTAGGAGTCCAGGCGCTTGCCATGGCGCTGGCGCTGGTGCTGGGGCGCGCCGGCGGTAACATCGAACTGGTGGAAGAGGGTAAAAACGGCTACCTGGTTGAACCGGATGACCAGGCGGGATTTGAGCATGCGCTACGGGAATTGTTGAGCAGCCCGGAACGCCTGCAAGCTGCGCGGGAAACCAGCCGTACACTGGCAGAGCGCTTCGATTTGAAGCAAATCCTGGATGGCTACGAAACGCTGTTCAAGGAAATGGTCCGCTGACCCCAAAAATCCCTCTGGCATGAAATTCATCGGGGGACTATAATGGGCAGGTTATGGATACCAATAAAAAACTCTTCCGCATCCTGGCGTTTGCCAACTTCTTCCTGTATTTTGGCTACAGCATCTGGCAGGCGGTTTTCAACAACTTCGCCGTAGAAGAACTGGGCGTAAAAGCCGATCAGATGGGTGTCATCCAATCAATCCGTGAAATCCCCGGTCTGCTGGGGTTTGTTCTGGGTTTCCTGGCATTGTGGCTCACGGAAATGCGTGTTTTGGGTTTGAGCGTGTTTCTGTTGGGCGCCGGCATTATGATGACAGGTGTATCCGATACCATCAGCGTTTTAATCATCAGCACATTGGTGATGAGCATCGGTTTTCATTTCTTTTACCCCAGCAACAACAGCCTGGTTTTGATGGGAACCAACAAACGGGAAGCTCCCAAGGTATTGGGCAGGTTGAGCGGTATTTCCGCGATTGCTTCGGTGCTGGGTACGCTGGTGATCTGGATTTTTGTAAAAGGCATCCAGGTGGGTCCTGTGCAGATTTCAGCCTGGGGATACCGCAACACCTTTCTGATCATTGGCGGCATCGTCCTGTTGGGCAGCCTGGTGGCGATGCGCAACGGGCGGCAGTATGACGTCAAAAAAGAAAAGCGCAAGGTCATTTTCCGCAAAAAATACTGGCTGTATTACACCTTAACCTTTCTGCTGGGCAGCCGCAGGCACATTTTTTACACCTTCGCCATTTTTCTACTGGTGCAGGTGCACGGAATTGATGTGCGCCAGACCGCTGTTTTGTTCCTGGCTAACAGCATTGTCAGCGCCATTCTGCTGCCGCAGTTGGGTAAAGTGGTGGCGCGCTTTGGCGAGCGCCGTGTGATGACCGTCAACTTTATCGGGTTAATCGGTGTTTTCCTGGGTTATGCCTTTATCCCCAGCCTGCCGGTCCTTTTTGCGCTGTTTGTGCTCGACAACATCTTCATGGGTTTCAACCTGGCATTGGAATCGTATTTCCAGAAAATCGCTGTTTCGCCGGATGAAATTACTGGCAATGTCAGCATGGGGCAGACCATCAACCACATCACCGCATTAATCGTGCCGGTGGTGGGCGGTATCCTCTGGGAAACCATCAGCCCGGCAGCCACCTTCCTCTTTGGTGTGGTGATCGTGGTGCTCTGCCTGGGCTTTACCCAGTTCATGCGCATTAATAAAGAAGATGAGGAAGATCTGGCTTTCCTGCCAGCGGAATGACGTATAAAATATTGTTCTGCAAGGAGGCTGTCTTAACCAGGCAGCCTCTTTGGCTTTTTTCTTGCAAGAAGCGTTGTCCTGCTGTATCAGAGCTCGGCTCAGAGTTTAGCTCAGAGACCTTCGCGTGCCGGTTTATCTTGCTCGCAGAGACTATCCTGTCTTTTGGAGCAGCCTCATTTTTCTTCTGATAACCCCCCAACCATCTTCACCAGGCGATTGGGGGGATATGATTCAACAACCGGCTCTGCCAGTTCACCTGTTCACGGGTACAAATTAGCCACACACCTGCTCAATCACGCGCAGGTAATTACCGCCCATGATTTTTGCAACTTCATCAGCTTTATAGCCCAGATCGAGCAAGCCCTGGGTGAGTGCCGGCATCTTTGAAACATCTTCCAGCCCTTTCAGGTACGACTCAAACCCGTCAAAATCTGAGCCGATGCCCACATGATCCACGCCGATGCGTTTGGCGATGTAATCAATGTGATTGAGCACATCCTGGATGGAGCCTTTATCGCGGTCGGTGAAGGATTTGATCTCTGCATTGATAAACGGGGGCACAAAGGTCACACAGGCTACGCCGCCGTTTTTCGCCAGAGCGTCGAGCTGCGCATCATCCAGGTTGCGCACATGATCGGTTAACCCGCGTGCGCCGCAGTGCGAATCGACAATGGGGTGCTCGCTGAGCGAGAAGATGTCGGCTACCCCAGCCGGTGCCAGGTGAGCAATATCCAAAATGACGCCCAGGCGGTTGGCTTCTTTGACCAGCTGAACGCCGAACTCGGTCAAACCGCCGCCGGTTCGGGCTTCACCCAGCCCATCGGCTGCCTGGTTGCGCCAGTTCCAGGTCAAACCCACCTGGCGCAGACCCAGAAGATAAAAATTACGCAGGATAGCCAGTTCGCCTTCCAGCGACTCGGCTCCTTCAATGCTCAACATGCCGCTGACTTTACCCGCCTTTTTGGCTGCGCGGATTTCAGCCGCGTTTTTGACCATCACGAAATCGTCATTTTCTTCAACAGCCTGGAAAAAGCAATCAAAAAGGCGCAGCGCCTGGTTGGTGGCGTCGGCGGGCAGGTAGGGTTTCTCAACAAAGCAGGCAAAGACCTGGGTAGTGGTCCCGCCGGCTTTCATGCGCGGCAGATCGATGTGGCTGATGCTGTTCTTTAACTCGCAAGGATCGGTTGGAGGCGTGTATCCGTTTCCAAAATCCAGCTTACCGCGCTGGATGCCCAATAACGTGTCGCAGTGTCCATCAATGTTGATGTTCTGCTGATGTAATTTAAGTGCTTCAGTGGAAATTTCCTGGCTCATGGTGTATCCTTTCAGTTGACTGGTTGATTTGATCGGCGAAAGATTATCTACAACAGATCAGTTTCATCGCCGCAGATCATAGGATGATGTGAATGATCGTTCTTGATTCACTCCGTATCAATTTTACATCAGCCCGGGCAGAATAACGGACGAAATCATGAATCGTCAACCCATCAAAAAGGATTTACAGAGACTGCCTGATCGAGCTCGAAAATCAGCGTGTAGTAGAAAAAGCTGCCGATCTTCTTTCTCAAGCGAAAGCCTGCGGTTTCTGCCTTGCGGATCAATGTGCGGGAACGCGGGTAATCCGGATCGAATAAAAGCTCGCTGAATACCAGTGTTCCGCCAGGCGCCAACACCCGCCGGAATTCCCTCATCGCCTTCAATGGGTCAGGGATCTCGCCGATCACCGCGATCATATATATCAAATCAAAGGAAGCATCCTCAAAGGGGAGCGCATACACATCCGCCACTCGCGCCTCAATATTCCCCGCCCCTTCCGCGCGGATTTTCGCTTCAACCCGCTCAATCATCTTGGGTTCGATATCAATGGTGACGAGCTTTCCTGCATCTCCCACCTGGCGGGATGCAGCCAGCGTGTACCTGCCATTTCCGGGTCCAACCTCAAGAACCGTCATACCGGGTTTGATCCCATGCCTGGCAGCCGTTTCATCTGGCGGTTGAACCCGACGCCGCAAGGGGTTGTCGATGGCGTTCGCCAGAAACTGCGGCATGGGGAATTTGTAAAAATGACGCACCGTTCGCACAATGGTGTGCAGCAAAATCACAAAGACCGGCAGACCCAAAAGGATATACAGAAAAGTTTTCAGCATGTTTGCCCGCTCCTTTACTTGAATGGATCGCATGATTCCATACGATTTTTACACAGCAATCTTCAACTCATAGTGATACCAGCGTTTATGTTGAACAGGACCCAGCCGCTCATAAAGGCTGTTCGCTTCATGGCTGTAGCCGGTGATGTACGCCCTGGCAATCCCGCGCTGCTTGAGGCGTTGAAAACATGCGCGAATCACGGCTTCAGCCAACCCCTGGCGGCGGTACTGGCTGTGCGTGCACACCTTTTCCACCTCCGCCACGCTGTACACCGGGTCGTTGAAACCCACGCAGGTTGCCACATGCTGACCTTCCGGTGTAATCACCGACAGGTCGAAACACGGCTCATACGCCGGGCTCTCGTGCGAATACGCCGAGAGCAGGAGAAACAGTTCATTGACTTCATTCTTCCCCTCATAGGCATCCAGGTATAACAGCGCTTTGCTGTGCACATCGCTGTTCTCGCCCATATCCACAATCCGAAAACCCGGCGGCAGGCTGATAACCTCATCCGGGCGGTTTGGCAAGTCATACGCACGCGTTGTTGCTGCCACGCCTTTCGAATGAAAACCGCACTCCTCAAGCCGGGAAAGAGCTTCCGTTTGAAATTCATGCACTTCTGTCACCAGGGTTTCATAACGCGGACCCCAATGCCGGATCGTCCAGTCCAGAATCTCTGCATAAAGATAATCATACCCCTGCAGCGTGAAGATAAAAAAGATATTCCCGCCGTCTTCCGACAACACAAAACCGAGCAGCCGGTCAAAAGCATCCAGCCAGAGATGAGCATATTCACGGAAAAAAGAAGGAACATACTTCTTTTGATCCCACAGCCCGTATTTCCAATCGCCCAGGCGGCTGAAAAGCCAGATGAACCGGTCTTGTTTGTGGGCATAATCCTGCTGGACAAAACGCCACATCTTTTCAAAATCGTTTCTGGCTTCGTCAAAGGGGCGGTCATAGACGTACATCGGTTTTCCTCCCAACAAGTCGTTCCGGTTCTTACTATTGTTCGCTAAAATCCCATTTCAAAAATCACAGGATGACAGCCGGTGGTCGTCCGGCTGTTCAAGCCTGGGGTTTTCGATCAACCGGTTTCATGAAACGTAGCGCCAAAAAACCAACGCCTTTTCATGGTTACAATTCCGTTATTCCATCCTTCGTTGATTTGCCAAAAAAATTATATCATGCGCTTGCCGGAGAGCACTTTCCCTGTGGACGGACGCAAAA
>CAYRRA010000197.1:0-7762 GCA_964426355.1 uncultured Anaerolineaceae bacterium | reverse complement strand
ATGGATAATCGAACAAAAAAACTCATCGTTAAGCCTTCTCAGAACAAGTATGGTGCGATTTTTCACCGGGTTTGTGGATCATGATAAAAGATTCATTTACAAAAATAAAAAGTCAGATCAAAGCTATTTTTGAAGAAATGAGATTTCTGGATTATGGTTTGATCTTTCTCATCATATTGGCTGCTATAGTAAGGATAATCAATCCTCTCCATTATGACATATCGGTACAACATGATCCTCATCTTCACATAAACGGTATTTATTCTTTGATGGATGGAAAAATCCCCTCGTACTACGCCGCTCCGATATATCAAACCTGGTACTTAATATTTATAGTGTTATTTCCTCCGTTTGTGAACGGAACAATCCCGGATTCACAAATGGGTCATCTTGTAGGATTGGGGAATTTTATACTTGCCATCATACTCCTCGTAGGCATATATTCAATTGGAAAAAAACTGGGGTTTTCGAGGACACAAAACCTTCTTGGGGTAGCGCTAACCGGTTCAATGGTTCCTTTACACAGTTCACTCAATATGGTCCGCCCGGAAAACATCCAGCTTGCAATAAGCCCCTGGATTTTTCTACTTGGATATCGGATATTTTGTGAGACAAAGAAAGTAAATACAGTTAAATCCATCCTATGCTTTCTTCTATTCCAAATCCTCGCTGTTCTTCTTGTCTTTCAGAAAGTTGGAGCGCTTGCTATCATAGCCACCGCCTTTATTTTCTTTTTTTACAAAAAAATCCGCAGCAAAGAAAATGTATGGAAGATCATTCATACTGGAATATTCTTCGTTATTGCGTTTGCCGTCGTGGTATTCGGTTGGTATAAGCTGACAGGAAATTTCTTCCTGTCAACGCCTGCGACTGAAGATCCAAGATATGCCCATAAAGCGCCGATCTCTTTTTTCTCTACTTTTCCTATCAAAAAAGTGTTGCTGACTCCCTACAGAGAGGAGCTAAAAACCTCTATGTCCGCCATATTGATTGCGGATTTTTTCGGTGATTATTGGCGGTACAGGTATAATCATTACAAATACACACCACCTCCATCAGAAAGTGTGTATTTTCTTCGCCGCCAGCAGGCAGGCAGCATATTCTCGTTGCTTTTTTTCCTATCCCTTATCATAATAATGGTATTTTTGTTGGTGAAAGCATGGAAAAATCAAAAAAATCGATCTGAGACAATTTCCGTCTTGATAATGGGTTTTCTTCCCCTGCTGCTCGGTTTGATGTATCTGGTCGCCTCATCGCAATATCAGTTCAACCCAGCAAAAGCCAACGATACAAAATGGGAATACCTTGTTTTCACTTTACCATTCATCTGGGTGCCAGTTGTATTTTTCTATTCAAAAATTAAGACCGGTTTACCCAGGGTGGCTTTTCTGGGGATTTGTGCAATGCTCATCCTTTTTGGACTGTTTCAAAGCGTGTATATTTTATAAAGTTTTGCAATGAAACTATTTCACAAGAAAAAAAGAAATTTCAATACCCTTAACCAATCTCAATCGGAAAGACGGCAATTCTCAACTGATTTTCAATACTCGAACCGGGAAACAGAACTCTGTATGTCTGAAAAAAAATATCAATCCATTCTTTCCGGTAAAATACTGGATGTGGGCGCAGATGAATGCCACCTGAAAAAACATTTGCCATTAGATGTGGAATATATCGGAATCGGATTGGGTGGAAATCCAGACATCCAGATCGACCTGGAACGAGAACAAATCCCGTTCCCTGATAGAAATTTTGATTGTGTTTTATGCCTGGATGTACTCGAACATCTGGATAACATCCATTCAGTCTTTGACGAGCTCTGCCGGGTAAGCGCGAACCATGTTGTCATTTCGCTCCCCAATCCCTGGGCAAGCCTCTATCCTGCCCTTTGTCAAAAGGACTATCGCCCCGGTCAACCGGTAAAATATTACGGTTTACCCCCTGAACCGCCTGAAGATCGTCATAAGTGGTTCTTTTCTGTGCCCGAGGCAGAAGCATTTCTCAGATACCGCGCCGACAAAAATTACATGAATGTTATTGATTTGGAGGTTGAGGGGCTACAAAGAGAGCCGGACGATATCACCCCCGCCTTACCAGGTATACGCAAAGAACTTTCCAGGTACTTGTTGACGGGTACAATATGGGCAGTGCTAAAGAAACGAGTCTAGAAATGCCAATCAAGCTGGTTCTATTTTCAACACGCGGTGTATCCCTAAAAACCTGGGATAGTGTCGGAATGCTTCAGCGTGAAATTGCCATTTACAAATATCTGCAAGACCAGGGTGTTAAGACAACCATTATCACTTATGGTGATGCGAGTGATCTTGACTACCAATCTCAAATTCCAGGTTTCAAGATATTATGCAATCGTTGGAACCTGCCATTGAAGCGCTATGAAAATTGGATACCCGTGTTATTCTCTCGTTACCTGCGCGGCGCAGACCTGATGAAAACCAATCAATTCAATGGTTCGTCAATCGCATTTAGAGCTGCACGTTTCTGGCGCAAACCCTTCATCGTACGTGGCGGGTATCTCTTTTCGGTTCATACAGCAAATGTGTTTGGTGAAACCTCGCTTCAGACAGTAGATGCCATTGAAACCGAGAAATCCATTTTACCTTTTGCAGATAGCGTGGTTGTAACCGCTCCTTTCATGAAGAACTACCTGTCGCAGCAATACTGCATCAACCCTGAGCAGATTGAGGTGATTCCAAATTACGTTGATACTGAACTTTTCAAACCCATCCCACATGCAGAAAGAAACCCAAGAAAAATCTGCTTTTTGGGGCGTTTTGAAAAACAAAAGACTCCTTTAGCCATGTTGGAAGCGTTGGAAGGTTTAGATGTCGAGATTGATCTTATTGGCAGCGGCTCGCTCGAAAATGAAATGCGCGCGTTGGTTGAAAAACACAACCTTAATGCCAATTTTCTTGGGAATATTCCAAACACCAGGCTTCCCGAAATTTTTAACACCTCCTCAATCTATTTACAGCCCTCACAATATGAAGGGCATCCAAAATCAATTATTGAAGCCATGTCGTGCGGGTTAGCTGTGATCGGTGGGAACACAACCGGCACAAAAGAATTCATCCAACACGCTCACACCGGCTGGTTGTGTGAGCCCACTGTCGAGGGTATACGCGAAGCCGTATTGACATTGCTGGAAAAACCGGGGTTGCAGCAGCAATTAGGTAAAAACGCTCGCAAGTTCATTCTACAAAACAATGCGCTGCAGATTATCGCTGAAAAAGAACTCAGCTTATATAGGAAAATACTGGCAGATAAACATGTTTAAAATACGGAGATTTTTTTCAAAAGATAAGCAACCCAAATCAGAACTTGATATTATGGGAATCGTTCAGGAGAGTATAAAAAACTTGTCGCCTGCTGACGCTCTCCGCTTTCTGTTTCGATTGGATGCCCAACTGTACATTTTGCATTCTCAAAAAGCCAAGGAATATGAAGGCGGTTTGCACCCCAAGCACAGGCTGATGCGATACCATGATTTTTTTACTCAAAGGATACATTATGGAGAACATGTTATCGACATTGGCTGTGGAAATGGTGCGCTCACTTATGACATCGCTGCCATTTCAGGAGCAACTGTTCTCGGTATCGATTTGAATGAAGATCATATCGCCCAGGCACAAACCAAGCATCCCCACCCCAAAATTCAATATATACTTGGAAATGTATTAACTGATCTACCACAGCAAAGATTCGATGTGGCGGTGTTATCCAATGTCCTTGAACACCTGCCCGAACGTGCAGAATTCTTGAAAAGAGTCAAACAGGTTGCCCAAGTTAAACGTTTCCTGATCCGTGTTCCTGTGTTCCAGCGTGATTGGCGCGTGCCGCTCAAGCAAGAATTGGGGGTAGAGTGGCGGCTTGACCTGACCCATGAAATTGAATACACCCAGGAAAATTTCGCAGCAGAGGTCACAGAAGCTGGTCTGGAAATCACCCATCTTGAAATACGATGGGGTGAAATTTGGGCAGAAATCTCTTGAAATGACACCGAAAATCAGCGTTCTCATGTCCGTTCACAACGGGGAAAAATATCTGCGGGAATCCATCGAGAGTATTCTGAATCAAACGTATTCTGACTTTGAATTCATTATCTTTGACGACGGCTCTACCGACGGCAGCGCTGAAATGATCATGGCTTACACCGATGCGCGCATCCGGTTGATTTCGCAATCAGAGCAGCGCGGGCTTGCCCACACGTTAAATCAAGGCATAGACCTCGCCCAGGCGGAATATATCGCTCGCATGGATGCAGACGATATCAGTTTGCCAGAACGCCTGGCTGCTCAGCTTCAGCTTTTAGATGCCAATCCGGAGGTAAGCGTTCTTGGTACAGCCGCACGAATAATCGACGAAAACTCTCAGCCGGGTTTTGAGGTACATTTCCCTGAAGAACATTTGCTCATCTACTGGCACTTGCTGTTTTTCACCAATCCCATCGTCCATCCCTCGGTCATGATGCGCAAATCAATGGTGAAAGCAGCAGGCGGCTACAACCCACAGCGTGAAGTTTCTCAGGATTATGAACTGTGGACCCGCCTGGCAGGTGTATCCAGGCTGGCAAACCTGCCCGAAATCCACTTATCCCTGCGAAAACACTCAAGCAACATCAGCCTGAACAAAGAAGAGCTACAGTTTCTAAACGCCAAAATGCTTTGTGGAGAGTTATATCAATATCAATTTGGTATTCAACTCAATGAAAACACTTTGGATGGTTTCGCCAGGTATTTTCGTCATGGAAAACAACTGGATGAGAATCAAGTTCCGCTTCTAACCGATATGATGTTTCGTATCAGCCTCCAATTACTAAAAGAGAAAAGATACAAAAAAGCAGAGAAAAGGTTATTGATAAAACATATTAACCAGCAATTTGAAATTCTGGTCAATCATGTCAACACAAAATCAATTCATGATCGACTAATTCTTTCAAAGAAGAAATTCAACCATCAACAAAGGTGGCTTCTCATTATATAGATTTCACCTGATTAATGGGATGGAAATCCATCCTCCCTGGCTGCTGATGATGCTGGAGCTCTGGTGCCGGACGGTGCTGGATGGTTGAGGGCGCCCTGCAGTAAAAATCCTATAACAATTGTAATAAACTGCTATTTACTTCAACAATAAATTTACGCCACAATCCAATTTTTTCTTTATCAAGATTGACTTGATTTTATAACCAATCCGTCACATTAAGTTTGTGTAAACTATTGAGCTTATTGGCGAAGTGGCAAAAGCGCAATTATCCAGAAAAGAAATCCTCAGGAGAAAGAGGAAATATTAAGCCTGAGAGCAAAATATAAATTCCGGTGGAAACCATAAAAGTCGACCGAGCAGCCTTCCCAAATGGAAATTTCCATATCGCTTTGAGAGATATGTTAGGTTCAATCTTTCAGGATTAGTATTTTCAAGAAAAAAAACCGCCCCTAACGAATTTGTTAGATGTGTTGGAAATTCAATTTTGTTCTATTTTCCACACCATGCAATCCGCAAGCATGTTATAAAATTATTCCGAGTGGTAAATACTTGAGCGAAGTTTTCACCAGGTTCAATCCACAAACCTGAACTCAAACCAACCTGGAGCTGGGAATGGATTTATTTTGTGAAGAATGCTTTTCCTACCTTGGTCCCAACCGATGCACGCCGTGTCCGCAGTGCGGATGGAAACCGGAAGAGATTCCTCTCTATCCGGAGCCAGGCAAACCCTTATGGAATGAACCCTGCCTGCTGGATGGTCACCCGCTGGGGCGACCGGTTTTCAGCCACGGGCTGATCCTGACGCTCTGGAGAAAGGGGAAAAGCGCAGGCGGTCTGACTTCCTTCGACCCACAAGGAAACCTGCGCTGGCAGGTGCTGTGTGGTGAAGCACCGCTCGAAGGAATGATCGTCGCGGGGGAACGGGTGTACTTCTGCACCAGTGGTTTGCTGGATGGCGGCACGGTTTACTGCTGCAAAATCACATCCAACCGGCGTGAAGGTGAGATCCTCTGGCTGCAAAATAACCCTGGGGTGATCCATACTCGTTTGATTGGTAAAGCATTATTGGTGGAAAAACGCCTCTACATACCCGGCAGCAGGGGGTACATCTACTGCCTGGATGCAGACCAGGGGCTGCCTGTTCCGGGTTGGTTGGGTCAGGTGGAAATGGACGTCACCTGGCTGATCGCACAAAAACGCGACCTGCTCGCCGTGAACCGCGCCCGGGGATGCATCATCCTGGTCGACCCGCTGCGCGGCAGGCAAAGCTGTTCACCGTTCTGCCTGGATACGCCGCTCAGCAGCGAACCGGCGCTTTGGAAAAACCGGCTTTACGTCGGCAGTGAAGACGGGCGCCTCTTCCAGGTAGATGCACGCCTGCAGGAGATGCGCGAGATTGCGGCAGGCATCAAACGCGTGGCGGCTGTTCCGGTTATCGCCAATGACATGCTCTTTGCCGGTTCGCAGGATCGTCACCTCTACGCCTGGGATGAGAGCGGGAAACTTGCCTGGAAGTCCGGTTTCAACGCCGGGCACGCCATCTCTTCTTCACCGGCTGCCAACGACCATCTGCTGGCTGTGGGTGCAAACGACGGGAAAGTATATGGCGTCGACACGGCAACCGGCGAAAAAATCTGGACTTTCAACAGTGGTTTGGAAGAAGTCATTGCCCGTGACATACTGTACCACAACGGTGTTTTTTACCTGGGGATGTTTAAGCCTGAAGAAGGACAAGGCTATCTCTTTGCCCTGCCCTGGCACCTGGGCGAATACGAAACCATAGCCAGGCGACTGCATGCCAGGCGAAAAACGGCTGAAGCCGCCAGCCTGTTTGCGGCAGCCGCTCATTACGCCTCCCATAACCGGGAAGTTCTGAGCGAAGCAGCCGCTTCCTGCTGGATTGAAGCGGGTATGCCCCGCCTGGCAGCCCAGTACTGGTTGGGTCTGGCTATGCCCGAAAAAGCAGCACAGGGTTGGACAGCCGCAGCCGAAGACCTGCGCGGAAAAGATAATTTGCGTTCAGCCGAATATTACTTCGAAGCGTCAAGGTTATATTGGCGGCTTGGGGACGCTAAAAAGGAAGAACTCTGCAACTGCGCAGCGGTTGAACTGGGCAGATTGCCGCGCATGCGGTTGCGAGCCGTCAACAACCCGGTACAAATCATCGGCAAAGCCGGTCAACTGACGGTGCGAGTGGAAAACATCGGGTATGCCCAAGCGCTGGATCTGCATTTTGATGTGGGCGGCTCCCTGTTGCTGCCAATCAGCTTCAATCTTCCGACCCCTCTCGATCAAGACCAGCACTGCGACCTGTCCTTTGTGATCACACCCACGCGCGAAAACGATACCGTGCAGGTGGAAGTCTCTTACCACCGCAAAGACCTGAACCTGCCCTTCAAGACCACCCTGGATATCCAGGTGCAAGCCAAAAAGGTTTCCCACATTGAACTGGACGGCATGATCAAAGGATCGGTCAAGATCGTCAATGAACAAGGCAGCGAAATGGAGATCGTTACCAGGGATGTGGTCATGTCCCAAATTGAAATCATCAACAAAGCCTGACCAGAAGAATGGTTCAAGGCAAACCACATCGGAGATCAAAAGAGCAACCTATGCCGGAAGTAAAAAATGTCGACATCATCGTAGGTAGATACCGGGTCGAAAGCCTGATCGCACAGGGCGGCTTTGGCGATGTTTACCTTACCACGCGGCTTGGACAAGAGACCACCCGTGCTTTGAAGGTTTTGCGTCGCGACACGCT
>CAYRRA010000196.1:0-7923 GCA_964426355.1 uncultured Anaerolineaceae bacterium | reverse complement strand
CAGTGATATATGGATTATTCTCAGCTTTATCCTGGGGGGCAGCAGATTTTACAGGTGGTCTTGCAAGTCGAAAAGCTCCATATTACCAGGTGGTTGCAATTACCTGGCTTTTGGGGTTGGTTATCATGCCTGTGGCGGCTCTTATTGCGGGTGAACCGGTTATGCCCTGGACAGATTGGGTCTGGTGTATGTTCGCTGGCGGCTTTGGTCTTACCGGGATTTTGATCCTGTATCGGGCAATGGCGATTGGGATGATGAGCATTGCAGCGGCAGTTTCAGCGGTCATGGCTGCCGCTTTACCCGTCATTGCAGGTTTCTTTTTGCAAGGTTTTCCGGGATGGATAACGATTTCAGGCTTTGTGGTCGCATTGGCTTCTGTTTGGTTGATTACGGTTGGCGATGGCGTGAACAAACATGTCCGCTGGCGAGAAATTCGGCTCCCTTTGCTGGCAGGGATTGGTTTTGGTGTTTATTTCATCCTGGTAAATCGCGGTAGCCAGACAAGTGTTTTCTGGGCGATGGTTGCCACACGGTTGACAGGATGCCTGGTTTTGGGGGTTTTCTTTTTGATAAAACAGCGGACCTGGAGCCCGCTGATGACAGGTTTCCCTTTGATTATAACCAACCTGGTTCTTGATAACCTGGGGACATTGGCGTTTATTCTTGCAGGGCAGACCGGGCGATTAGATGTTGCTGCTGTGCTCAGTTCACTTTACCCGGGCATGACCATCATTTTCGCCTGGCTTCTCCTAAAAGAGCGCATCGCCCGGATGCAGTGGGTGGGAATAGCTCTTGCATTAGCTGCTGTTGTTTTATTTTCCATTTAATGGGAAAGTCAGATTCGCACGGATGAATTTCAATCATTTCTATTAAAAACTAACCATAACCGACAGATTTCGGACACAAAACGGACGGAAAATTTCTTCCATTGCTTTTATGGTTGCTATAATGCAATCAGGGATCGGCAAAAGGAGGTTGGTTTACGCCGGAGAGGGGATAAAAAGCACGTAAATTGAGTGAGTAGCAGGGGTAGATATGCAATATGCTTTCGAAAACGTTAATTCGAAGGCAGGCTTTATGTTGTAAAATGGTGATGTCATAATACTAAAACATAACCGTTTACAATATAGGTATATTACTAAATATAAAGGTAGGTTGTATTTTTATGAAAGTTCAAAATAAGTACGTACGATGGATTACCATAGCAGCGGTAATAATATTATTGGTAAGCAATACGGCATTTGCCCCTGCAAAAGGTATTCAATTCAAGCTTCCAGTTGTTCAGTTGATTTCTCCAACTGGCTCTATTGCAACCAATCAACCGGTTTTCTCATGGAAAACGCCTTCTTTCTTCCGGGCATCCAGTTATGACTTGATGCTGTTCATGTCCGGTGGTTCAACCTGGCAGGAATCGTACTCGGCATATAAATTGTCTTGGAAGAACAGTGTTGTTTCAATCAACCCCGGATTGGTGCTGCCGGCTGGAACTTATGCCTGGAAGGTACGCTATCGCATCTGGAGGGATGTGTATAGCGATTGGAGTGAACCACTGGCGTTCACCATTCCTGAGCAGCAGGAAATGGAAGAGATTGAACCAACACCCACCGTAGATTTGACACCTGTAACCGAGAACCCGTTGGAAAAAGCGACTCCTCAACCGACAGCCGTTGTGACAACAGCTGTCCCAACAATGGTGGTAACAACAACGCCCATCCCTCCCACAGTAACGCCAGTACCGCCAACAGCCACACAGAAACCGCCTGAGCCAACGAACGCAATCCCGCAACAGCCTACGACTGTTCCAACTCAACCCCCCACTGCAACCAGTATACCGACACAAGTGCCTACTTTTACCGCAACAAGTATTCCGCCTACAACGCAACCAGAAAACACACCGGTCATTGAAACCTCAGCCCCTGACCCAACACAGGAACCATCGCCTTCTGTAGTTGCGACGGAAATGCCCGATTTACCTGCAATTGAGGAGGGATATTTTGACAATCTGGATCCCCGTTTGTTGTACGTTGGCAACTGGGTTTCATCAAATGTCACAGGCACCTATCAGGGAACGCTTCACACTTCATCTGTTGTTGGAAATGAAATTCGCATGACGATTTCCGGATCCTGGTTTGTGGTTCTATACAGCAGCAACTCCAACCACGGTGTGATGGATATCCTGGTGGACGGTACGGTCGTTGCCTCCTTGAACCAATACTCCACGCAATTAACGCGTCAGCGCGCCTGGGAGAGCGCAAACCTGGAAGCGGGCATCCATTCGATTGTTCTGCGGCATTCGCAAGGTGGTGTGGTAGATTTTGACGGTCTGTTTGTTGACCCACCGCGACCGGACCCCATTCCACAAATCCCTACGGCAACACCCGTATTTACTGCAACACCGGTTAGCCCTGCGGGTATGTACTATGTGGCTACCAATGGCAACGATACGAACCCCGGGACGATCGACCGCCCCTGGAAATCAATCCAATATGCTGTCAATCGTTTATCAGCAGGAAATACCTTGTATGTTCGCGGGGGAACATATTATGAAAGTGTCACTGTCTCAAATTCGAGCAATTCCTCTCAACCCATCCGTATCATGGCATACGCTGGAGAGACGCCTGTGTTGGATGGGAACAACTATCAACTGCCTTCTTCAAGCTGGGGGGCGATGCTGAAGTTGGGTGGCAGCTATATTCAAGTATCCGGTCTGGAAATTAGATATAGTAACTGGATGGCGGTCATATTAACGGGACCGAACAACACCGTCAGTGGGCTTAACGTGCATCATAACAAGGAAAATGGGATTCTCATCAAAGGAGATTACGGAGTTGTGGAGAACAGCAATGTTTGGGCGAATTGCTTATCCAATGAAAATGGCAGCCAGGCTCGCGGCGGATGGGCATCCGGCTTATCAGCAGCCAGGTCACCCAATTATGCCATTATCCGTAATAACACCGTTTACGGGAACTGGGGTGAAGGTTTATCAACTTATGAAGCCAACGGGACTATTATAGAAGGGAATACCGTTTACGATAATTATTCAACCAATATTTATGTATCTGATGCGACCAATGTGTTGGTTCAGCGAAATATTGTGTATGAAACCGACAATCCAAGTGTGACATCAGGCTCCAGGGTAGGGATTATGATGGGTGATGAGTTGTACAATCCTCCATCAAGTAACATTAAGGTGATTAACAATATTGTCTATGGCGCGTATCGGAATTTCTACTGGTGGCAGGGCACGAATGGTGGGGGGTTGAACAACGTGGTAATTGCAAATAACACATTCGTCAACTCCCGTTCTAATGATAATTTCAGGATTAACTGTGGTGACCACCAGAATACACAAATTATGAATAATCTGATCTTGCAGGAAAATTCGTTGTCCATTGCGACAGTGTGCGGAAGCGGGCTGACATTTTCCAATAACCTGTGGTCAAAAACACCGCCATCAATCGCTATGGGTGCAAACGACATCTATGCGGATCCAAAATTGACCAAGAGCGGCAGTGTTTATGCTGGTGCATGGTATCAACTACAATCCACATCGCCGGCAATCGATAAAGGTGTATCGGTGAATGGGGTTAACGAAGATTATTTCCGTTCTGCACGTAGCGGTACCCCGGATATTGGTGCACTCGAATATCGCTAAACTGCTCAGAGTATCTTAAATCTCACTTAACTTTAACCAACAAGAGGCTGTCAAAAAAGACAGCCTCTTTGTATTCTTGCAGGATGGATCTGCTTCCATGACAAAGCCTGGGTTTTGGAAACCCTCGCTGTAGCTCATTTTTTGCCTGGAGAGGTGATCCAGGTATTGGGACAGATCCTCTTCTTTGTTGATACGTGGAAAGAAGTTAAGTACCGGTATAAATTGGTTATTGAATTGAAAAATCAAACTCGCTATAATTAGGTCAAATATTTAAATAAAAAGAATTTATAACCAAAATATTATTGTCGGGTGCTTCGAAAAAGGTTACCCTTTTGCGAAAAAGGGACGCAAAGCTTTGAGTCTCAAGAGGGTGAGATTGTCAGGTTGCCGAAAAGCACACCAGGGATTTATTTAGCCATGGTGTGTTTTGCTTTAAGTAAAGTAATGATGGGTGAGAGAATTTTCTGGATAAATTATGTGTTGGAAAAAGGCTGTTGAGGCAAGGAGGATACAGCAACATCATATTATTGTATGGGGCTCTGTAATTTACGCGGTGTATTCATGAATATTTGGTATGTCCTGCAAAGCAAACCTAGAAAAGAGCGTTTTCTCATGAGACAAATACAGTTTCATGGCGTTCAACAATATTGCCCAATGCGAAAAGTGAAAAGAGTTAACCCGCGAGCACAAACGTGGGTACCTTATTTTCCCGGTTATCTCTTTGTGAAATGCGATCTTGAGGAAATTGGACTATCATTTTTACAGAATATGCCCGGTGCAGTGGGTCCGGTCGAATTTGGCGGAGAAGCTGCAACCGTTACAGATGAGGTGGTTGAAAGTATAAAACAAAAAATTGACCAATTGGAAGGGAAAGACGCAGCGATCATTGAACAGATCAAACCTGGGGAACGGATACGGTTGCAAACCGGTGTATTTTCCGGTTACGAAGCAATTTTTGATCTTCACTTGCCTGGAACAGAGCGGGCGCGAGTTCTATTGAAACTGATTAAAGATCGGTTTGTTCGATTAGAAGTTCCCCTGGGACATATTCAAAAAATTTAATAATCGTTTTTCATCGCTGTCTATACACGCCGTTGCGATTTAACTTACGTGTATTATGGGCTCAGGGATATGTTTACCTGACCCGGTGAAATCCGTTCTGGTATGTCGGAAGGGCGGAGCTTGCCAACAAGGTTTTTTCAGCAAGGATGGAGGAAATGTAGTAGATATTACTTGAGGTTCAATCTGGTTTCATCTACAATAAAGTCGTCGCAGCAAACATTCTATCCATAAACAAAGTTAATCAAAAACAAAAAATATCCAAGAAACCTTTTTTCGACAATACTTCCGATGCTCAAGAACAAGACCACCAAATCCATTGTTTTTATTTCGATTGCTTTCTGTCTTCTTCTGACTGCTGCAGCGCACTGGGGTACGGGTTCTTTGTCAATTTTTTGCATGAAGGCTTTTGATACCGCGAAATTATTCTCTTCGTATCTATGCCTGCCATTTTTTTCTGTCGATTCAACTGATGAGCCGTTGGAAACGCCATTCCCTGACGCGACACTGGAACCGGACACACCAGAAGTTGCCCATCAGTTCGAAAACCCTGGTCTGATGGAAGATGTCACACCGACGCCTCAACTTATGTCAACGCCATTTCATGATGCATCAACATCGATAATAGAAATTCAAACGCCACACCAAACTCCAACCATTACTTTTATCGATGGTTCATCGTTTTTTGTTGCCCCTGAAGGAAGCAATCAAAATCCAGGAACTGAAGCTCTACCCTGGAAAACACTTCAATATGCTGCCGCCCAATTGCAAGCCGGGCAGACACTGTATGTGCGAGGAGGTGTTTACTACGAGAGCATCAATTTCAGACAATCGGGGTCTGCTGAAAATCCAATCCGCGTGATGGCATATCCTGGTGAGCAGCCGGTGTTGGACGGAGATCAATTCCGATTACCAGTTCAATACTGGGGGGCGTTGATGACGATATCAGGAGATTATATTGAGTTGTCGGGTATTGAGGTGAGGTTTAGCAATTGGATGGGGATTCTGGTTAGCGGGAACCATTCAAAGGTTGCAAATACTAATTCGCATCATCATCAAGAACAAGGCATCTTTATCAGCGGCGATTCCAATATCGCTGAATACAATACGGTTTGGATGAATTGTCTATCAAATGAAAATGGTGCACGCACAAGAGGCTCGTGGGGAAATGGGCTTTCTGCGGGAAGGCATCCCAACCATGCAGTGATCCGAAAGAATACCGTTTATAACAATTGGGGTGAAGGGGTTTCTACATTCGAAGCGAATGGCACCATCATTGAGGACAACATCGTTTACGATAACTGGTCTACAAATATCTATGTCTCCGATGCAACCCACATTCTGGTTCAACGCAACCTGGTTTATCAGAGCTCTGATAGCCTGATGACCAATGGTTCAAGGGTGGGGATCATGATGGGAGATGAACGGTATAATCCACCCTCAAGTTATATCACTATCGTCAATAACATGGTTTACGGTGCTTACCGAAATTTTTATTGGTGGCAGGGTTTGGCTGGGGGCGGGATGGATCATGTGATTGTGGCAAACAATTCCTTTGTGAACAGTCGTTCTGATGGAAATATCAGGATCAACACTGGAGATCACAATGAATCTTGGTTTATCAACAATATCATGCTTCAACAAGATACTTTTGCAATTGAAATGATAGAGGTTCATCCAGGTCTGACGTTTTCCCACAATTTGTGGTCCAAATTACCCTCTCTTTCTGTGTTGGGATTAGGTGATCTGATAACCGACCCCCTCTTGATGCAAACTGGCGAGATAAATGCAGGGGGGATGCAAGCTGATTGGTTTAAACTATCTGAAGTATCACCCGCGGTGGATCGCGCCATGCCCCTGGCGGAAGTTTCAACCGATTTCTTTGGTATGGTTCGCAGTGGTTTGCCGGACATTGGCGCCCATGAATTGATCCCGTAAAGTCACCGGCATGTGTTTTGGGGGAACTCAATTATTCTTGCTAATGTCAAAAAAATATCCTGCGGGTTTGAGATTGAGCCCGACTTAATCGAGGTTAATCCTTAACCAGCTTCGCTAGAAAATTCCTTGTCCAGGGTGAATTCGTAAACTCTTCTCAGAATGAAGATTGTCGATCCCTTCTCTTTTTTCGGGTTATCCACAATGATTTCACATCACTCGACGAATAAGGTGATGTTGGTTTACTCCTTTGTGATACCAGCTACCTTCGCGGCATACGGTGAGCTGAGGATGCGTTTATGAAAAATATCACCATCTTTCTCAAATATATTAAGGATTTAACAGAGCCAAAGGCATTGAGTCTGGCTTCTGCACGCAAACAGTTTTATTTGAACCTGTTATCCAATGTGTTTTATGTGGGTGTATCTTCTATCGTTACTTTATGGATGACACCTTATTTGATCGGTTATCTGGGTATCGCTGCTTATGGCATGATTCCGTTGACCAATACCATCATTTCCTATGCATCTGTCCTGACCAATTCATTAAACTCAGCGATCAGCCGTTTTCTGACCATTGAACTGGGTAAAAAAGATCACGATGAAGCAAACCGAACATTCAATACAGCATTGTTCACATTGCTGGGTTTTGTTTTACTTCTCACTCCTATCTTCATTTTGTTGTCGATCAATTTCCCCAATTTTTTTAAAGTCCCTCCAGGTTGGGAGAATAACACAAGATGGCTTTTTTTGTTAATCAGCGGCTCTTTCTCGCTTGCGGCTATCACAAGTAATTTTGCAATTTCTACATTTGTTCATAGTCAATTTGTTGTAAGAAACCTGATCAATCTTGGTGACCTGCTCATAAGGGTGGTTTTGTTGGTGTTGCTATATACATTATTGCCAACTCGTTTGTGGTATGCGGGTGTAGCGGTATTAACAGGTTCCATCATCAGCTTGATCGGTTTTTATTACTCATGGAAACATTACACGCCGGAAATCACGATACGTGCCAGGAGTTATGATCGTGCTAAGCTGGGTGATTTATCTCAGATGGGAGGGTGGGTCATCGTCAATACGCTAGGGACGATGTTGCTTGGGCGTGTGGATCTAATCGTCGTCAACATGTACCTTGGGGCAACGATTACCGGTGGGTATGCCTCGGTGATACAGTTTAATGTTTTTCTGGAATATTTGATGTTTTCCGCCGATATGGTTGTAAGACCAGCACTCTTGCTTAAATATGCACAACAGGATTTTGATGGTTTGCGTGAA
>CAYRRA010000195.1:0-7979 GCA_964426355.1 uncultured Anaerolineaceae bacterium | reverse complement strand
ACAGGTCTTGAATAAAAAATATAAAAAACTTTACATATGAATCTTAGAAAATGTAAACAATCAGAAAAAAATAATAACAAAAAATTATGAGAGAAAGATAAAGAAAAAATAAAAAAATCGTTGCAATGGATTAAAAATGTTTTTTTGATCCAACTTGCAAATCAACCGGTTACTTTTGTAATTCGCACTGCCCAGGACAACTTTGAAAGTATTTCAGGTGGGCTACACAAAGGGGATTTATTCACTTGACCGAAAGCGGTACCCGATTCCCGGTTCTGTTGTAATAATTTGTGGATCATCCGGGTTTGTTTCCAGTTTCTTTCTTAACTGACCAATATACACGCGCAAGTATTCCACCCGATCCATTTCGGCAAAACCCCAAACTTGAGAAAGGATGTTTTGATGCGTGATCACCCGGTCAGCATGAGCCGCAAGGTAAGCCAGGAGCTTAAACTCAGTGGCGGTCAGGCGTAGTTCTTCTCCCGCGCGGGTGACAACATGGCGCGCCAGGTCCACACAAATACTACCTGCGCGTATGACACTTTGTTTATTGCCCAATGATTGCTCTGAGTGTCTTAAAGCTACACGAATACGCGCCAGAAGCTCTTCGATTCCAAAAGGCTTAGTCAGATAATCATCAGCGCCTTTATCCAATGCTGCCACCTTATCCTTCTCGTTTTCTCGGACAGACAAGATAATTATGGGAACCCTTGACCATTCTCGAATTTGCTCACATATCTGAAAGCCATCGATATCTGGCAAACTCAAATCGAGAATGATCACATCAGGTTGTTGGGTTACCGAAAGAGCAATTCCTTCCTCACCTGTCGAGGCAGTCGAGACACGGTAATGATTGGCACTTAAAATTGTCTTTAAAGCTCTTAATATCTGCGGTTCATCATCAATCAGTAAAACATGGGGGTCTTTATTCATCAAACATATCCTCAGGGATATTAGGCAGCAAGCCATCCAACGTTAATGGTAATCTGAAATGAAAAACAAATCGATCTGTTGCATTGTTTGCCCAGATTATTCCGCCGTGTGCTTCCACAATCCCCTTGCAGATCGATAAACCTAGCCCTGTTCCGGTTATCTTATCTGCCTCCGTCACCCGGTAAAACTTATCGAATATCCGTTCCAGGTGTTCGTCTTGAACATGCGGTCCTTGATTGGCAACCTGAACATGTAGACAATCCTCTTCTTTATTTGCGTCAATAAAAATGGTTGAGCCTTCAGGCGCATATTTAATACAGTTGCCGATCAGGTTAAGAAAAACCTGTCCAATCATTACGTAATCTGTGGGAACAAGAGGAATATCTTTTGCAAAAGTCATCTCCAGATGATGATTGGATAACTGTTTACGCATTTTTGCAGCGACACCGATGGCAATTTCATCAATCGCGTTCCATCGCCTTTGTGGTTTCAACGCTTTAGCTTCGATCCGTGACATATCCAAAAGATTCCCAACCAACAAGTTTAACTGGTCCGTCTCTTCCTCGATCGTGCCAAGCAGTTCGTTACGAGCATTAATGTCCCAATCGATCGTGCCCGAACGTAGGCTGGATACGGAGGCTTTTATCACCGAAAGCGGTGTTCGCAGCTCGTGAGAAACAGAATTGAGCAGAGAGGTTTTTAATTGATCGCTTTCTTCAAGGATACGTACTTTATTTTCACCTTTGGTAAGCCGCACCCTCTCAAACGCCAATGCTCCCTGGCTGACAAATGCCTGTAATAAACGCATTTCCTGAGCAGATAACTGCGGTGTGTCCAACCAGATGAACATTGACCCTTCCTCACCCCTGGCAGTCTCTAATGGCATTCGAAGCGAGGAAACTGATGTTTCACGATCTTCCTCAGGGACAACGAACCTGTAATTATCATTTTCATCATCCTGAACCTCGATTTCGATTCGTTGGCAAGGAAAAGTATTCATGGTTTGATCTAGCAATCCCCTGGCAATGCTTTTTGCCTCTTTTAATCCTGAAAGCGCAGAAATCAATTCGTACATGCGGGTTGCTTCCCATTCTCGGCTACGAGCGAGACGCATGCCTTCTCGCGCCTTCCCAATAAATTGACTTAGAACCACCGCAACGAAAAGAAAAATGACGAGCGTGATGACGTCTTGCGTTTGATGAACGAGAAGGGTATTATACGGTTCAATATAAAAATAATTAAACACCAGAAAAGCTGCCAGGCTGGCTACAATTCCGGGCGTGAGCCCCCAAAGAACAGTGGAGAGGGTAATCGGCAGCAAATAGAGTAATTCGATGATCTGAAGTTCAAGATAGGATTGGAATGGCTGTAAAATGAGCTTCATCGCACCAATGGTAAGCAAAGCAGCCAGGAAGCGCAAAAGGGCGGGGAATAAATGTTTACGAATGCGTTGGATCATCTCGCTATTGACTCGGGTTTTATGCGAATATTATACTGGAGAAGGGGTGATTAAAACTTGCACTTGTATGAGCTACCGCCATTCCACAACCAGCAAAACAAAACTTACAATGAAAAAAAGAGTCAATCAGAACAATCCCTGCCCTTATATATCAGGCTGCATTGAATCTTCAGAACAATTAACTTCGTTACGCAACCCAATCCCTGGCAATCACCTCAGCCTGCTCCAGCACCGTCTGGGTGGCTTTCTCCTGTTTGTCGGGGCGGGTAACCATGCTGGCGCAGGATTCTCTTAACCGTCCGGCGTAAATTAGCGCGCACCGATTCACGCACGGTCCAGTCGATGGTCGTGTTTCTGAGCACCGTATCCACCAGCTCGCTCGCAATCGTCTTAATCGTCTCATCCCCCAGAACCTTCAACGCGCAGTGCTTCGCGCAGGTCATCCGTTTTTCACCAGGAACCAGACAAGCCCTGCCCCCACGAACCGGATGACGGAAAGAAGGGGTTATTGAAAAACTGGTTAGAAAATAGTCATTTAGTGGTTGATAAATAATTATCCATAATGTATACTCACATTATTATGTCACCGGGGCGATGAGGCGTTCTACTCATCAAACACAATTGAATATTTTTGGATGCGAAGATCCATGTACTTGATATGGTCGCTTATTTCTTCTACTGGGAAGAGATGAAGTGCAGGGGGAGCAGAGTAGCGAAACCGGCCAAACCTTTGTGGAGCCGGGTTTTTTCATTTACATCTAGATAGGGAGAAAAAATGGCGATCAGGTATTTAACTAAATTCATGTATTTTTTGGGATTAACTTTTTTAATCACAGGCATGTTATTGACGGCTGTGAGTTTTCCGGCTCTGGCAGATGAAGTGCAGCCAGGGGTTGAAGAGGAACCCGTCAGCGAACAGGTAGAGCAGCCCGCTGGAACTCATGCAACGCATGGTTTCGAGGTTTCATCAGTAGGCATGGCAGCTCAGTTCACCTACATTGGCAGCGGTGCTTTCTCTTATGCCTGGAATTTTGGGGATGGTTCGACCAGTAACGAACAGAATCCCCAGCACGTTTATGCAGGACCGGGTGATTATACGGTCACATTAACCCTTATTGAAACAGAAGGGGGAGAACCACAGAACATTATCAAGGTGGTTACGGTGGAAGACTTTATCATTCCGCCTATGTTGTGTTCTTTTGAAATGGTGCATGACGGGGGTGAAAATCCCACTGTCCCACTGAACGTGACTTTTGTTAACCATAGCGAGAATGTAGATCAGTATAGTTGGACTTTTGGAGATGGAGTTGGAAGCAGCCTTTCAGATCCCACCCATATATACAGCAATCCCGGCAGTTATGATATCTTCCTGATTTGCACACGCGGCACAGAAACATTACAAGCCTCTGGTAATATCGTGATTTCACCTGTGACCTCCAGCCTGACGGCTTCATTCATTTCAACGCAGGTAACCCCTGAGGATTTGTTCACCTTTGCCTTTGATGCCACAGCCAGCAGCGAGGGTCAGATTACTGGCTACACCTGGGACTTTGGGGATGGCGCCACCAGTGACCTGGAGGACCCCACCCATACATATGCAGCCCCCGGAACATATTATGTACATCTGACCGTCACCGATGACCAGGGCTATACCGAGCACGCTTTCGGGTCTGTGGAGATTTACCTGGGCGCCTCGGCACCTGTTACTGCTTTCAGTGTGACCCCGCAACAAGGCAATGCCCCGCTTACCATCAGCATTAGTAACCTTACCACTGGTCCAGTAACAGTTTGGAACTGGGATTTTGGAGATGGATACACGCTGGTCACGAATGAAAACTTGGGAACGCTCAACCACACTTATTCCATCCCCGGCACGTATACAATCCAGCTCAACGCAGAAGGACCCGGTGGAACCAGCTACGCTTATAAGCAGGTGGTAGCTACCTTGGATGATCAACCTGTGCAAGCACAATTTTCTCATACATTGATCGGCACTTATGGCGAAACCGGTCAGCAAATCTGTTTTACTGATACAAGTACTGGACCTGTGACTACACGGCAATGGGACTTGGCATCGGCTGGAAACAGCAGCGAAATCAATCCCTGCGTTACCTTTACTGCTGGGACTTATGTGATTTCATTAAGTGTTACAGGCGCCAGCGGGCAAATTTCCACAGCCAGCAAGCAGATCTCGGTAGCGGCGAGTGTTCCACCACCCGTAGCGAACTTCAATAGCAGCCACTCCTCGCGCGAGATCAACCAAAATTTCACTTTCACAGACACCAGTACCGGGCACATTACCTCCTGGGAATGGGATTTCGGCGATGGAAGCAACAGCACTGAGCAATACCCTGTGAAATCCTATGTAGCATCTGATACTTATGTGGTGACCCTCACCGTCAGTGGTCCGGGGGGTAGTTCTTCTAAACAGATGACAGTCTCTGCTACCACACCAACTTTACCCAATCCATCCTGCTCCATTACCATTAATCCCAGTACGATCCGGGCAGGGGATACCGTCACACTCACAGGCAGCATCAAAGATATCCCCACCGGGCTTTCGGTGAGCAATTGGCTTTGGACAGTCAATAATCCCTCTATCACTCTAAGCGGACAAACTGCCACGTTTACTGCAGTTGCCAATTTCTCCGCGGGTCTCACGATTGCTCTTCAAGACGACAGCGGTCAATGGGTGAGGGATGTGACTTGCTCCAAAAACGGAACGGTAAGGGCTGTTGATTATGCGGCATTAACCTGCTCTAGATCAACAAGCAACCCGGTGATTAACCAATCGGTCACTTTCACCGGTAATTCCGACTTGCCAACCGGATGGAGTGCAACCTCATGGGGTTGGCAGGAGCATGATTCCATAACCAACAAGGCAAGTTACGCCTTTGACAGCTCAGGCGCAAAAACACGTGTGGTTACCATGACTGCCAGCAATGGCACTGAAAGTAAAACCCTCACTGCCAATTGTTCTGTCACGGTAAGAGCCCCAACTTTGACTTGTTCAGCAACACCCAATGATCCCAGCGTAGGGCAATCCGTCAGTTTCAATGCAAACCCGGCTTATCTGCCTTCCAGTGTGACTGTATCCGCTTACGCCTGGGATTTTAATAGTGAGGGCAGCGCTAACGTTAAAAGTCCGACTTTCATTTATGAAATTAGCGGTTCAAAAACCAATACGGTGACTGTAACGCTAAGTGACATGTCAACGTTATCAGCACAATGTGATGCTACGGTATGGGATGAGCAGGCTTTATCTGTAGAGGTTTCTCCATCCAATGGACTTACCCCTTATGTTGCTGAGTTTAAAGCAATCGGAGGACCTCGATCCTTTAATTCCTATGAATGGACGATGCCAGATGGAAGCAAGGCATTTGGTCAAACGGTGTATTTCTTGATCCAAGAAACGGGTCAACATTGGGCATCTGTTAAAGGGAATTGGAAATATGGCACACTGAATGCTTCTGGAATGGCGGAAGGCTATGCTGAAACCGATATACGGGCAGCTTTCACCCCCAGCCGATGGGGCGGTTTGTCGCCAATGGAAGTGTGTTTCACCGATGACAGCCTCAGCGGTACACCCATTTCCTCATGGGTTTGGGATTTAGGAAATGGAGAAACCAGCAGTGAGCAAAATCCCTGCACAAGCTACACTGAAGAAGGCGAGTATAAAATCACCCTGACCATTAATAACGAAGCAGGTTTAACCGCCAGCGCATCGAATAAAGTGAAAGTCTATACAGTTTCTGAAGGCGGATATTCGTTCGGATATGATCCATCCTCCACAACAACCATCTGTTTCAATGTGGTGGTGAATCCTGGAGAAGAAGTAATTATGTGGGATTTTGGTGATGGCACTATCATTTACCTTGAAACCGGCGATGATGCCAATGTTTGTCATACTTACAGCCAGGGCGGGAATTACACAGTTGTTATGGTTGTGAAAGGTGAACAGGGTGAAAGTGCAGTAAGCCGAATTATCACCGTTAGTGAGCCAGTGCTGGAGGGTGGTCTGCTGGTGCTTGATCCATTCTGCTACCAGGAAGCGGGTGTCTGGAAAGCCTATTGGGAAGTGGGAAATACCAGTGAAGTTGATCTCGATTTTGCCTGGCAGCTCAATGGTGGTGATCTGAGCGCGAATACCGCTCCTGCAAAGGATAAGCTTTGGCTTGGGAACTTCAATCTGGGTACAAATACAGTGGCAATATATTGGGGTAAGGAACAGGTAGAAACGTTGACTGCTGAAATCCTGTTGTCTGATTGTGTGTCACCCACACCTCCACCTCCCGTGCCACCCGTACCGCCCACGAATGTGCTTCCCGTTCCTGTAACAGCTTTGCAGCCATCCCCGAATTTTGAAGGTGCTGTCTTGATCCCGGTGACGGGTATGGATCATGGCGTGGAAATGGATCTGGGTTTCTTCAAAAGCCTGATGCTCTACCTCAGCATAGCTTTCCTGGGTGCGGCGCTGGTTATCGACAACCTGCAGAAACCCACCAGGTAACCATGTTCATTTGTTTTTCGTAAACAAAAAGAGATTGTCTCCAAAAATGAACTGCACCCCAAAAGTTGGACAAAAACCAACAGAAGGGGTGCAGTTTTTTAAAGAAAATTAAGGAAGTAAAACCAGCGCAGCCTGGAACTATGCGATTGGCTCTTTTTCCCAGGTAACCTTAGCGAGAACGTGGTTGACCTGGTTGGAAATGGATGATAATGGCAAGTTACACTTCCTCCGGCGACTTTGGATTCTGTTTCCAGCCGTTTCTAGAATTAAGGGTTTTTTATATTGCCGATGAGCCTCACGTCAAGACGGTCTCGACGTACAACAGGGTTTTGCACTTCGCGATGCCGGTGTACCCATACGCGCTCTGCGAAACACCCCCCGCCTGCGTCACACTCCCATACGGGTCATACGACCCCACGAACACAATCTTCCCTGCGCCATCTACCATCTGCCGCACACTCCCCAACGCATCGCCCTGAAAGTACTCTGTTCCACCTGCAGACATCTGCACAATTCGTCCTGCACCATACAGGCAAGTGTGGGTTCCATCGCTGAGCGCCTGGGTTAACCCGGTGTTCAGATCCATCGTGAAGATAGTCGTCACCCCGTTCATCGTCTCCTGCAATCGGTCTCCCAATCCATTATATGCATATTCAATCGCCGTCGCAGCGTTTTCAACCTCCACCAGCCGGTTGGTTGGATCGTAGGTGTAATGATACATCCTGGGCGGTGCAGCCCGGGGATTGGACAGGTGATCAGGCTGCCGCTCCAGTACGGTACACCGTCATAATCGGCGCGATCGCGGTTGCCACAATGTGAGGTTGAAGTGCGCCTGACATATCGACCCGAATATTCCGTTATTCTTGCTTGTTTTTTCCTGCCTTGGAGATATTCCACTGAAGTATCGAAGCGATCAAAATTGGGATGGTGCCCAAAAACATCATGACGGGATTTTCTAGCAGGAAGTATATTACGGTAAACAAGCCAACCAATGCCAACACAATTACAAAAATTCTTAAAATCTGATGTTACGCAGCCTTAAGAGTTTGCAATTCATCGAAGGCCACGCGAATAGCT
>CAYRRA010000194.1:0-7992 GCA_964426355.1 uncultured Anaerolineaceae bacterium | reverse complement strand
TTTGCGCGAAATGCGCGGGTAAATTTTTTCCTCATCTTCCGTGGTGCTGATGAGGAAAAAAGAAAGCGTGTAATTATTTTGATTGCATGCCTGCGCGATACCCTGGGTGAGGCGGGAATAGTAGGGGTCATTGAAGAAGGTGCTGACGCTGCGCGGCATGACCAGCCCGATCATCCAGGAGCGCTGTGAAGCCAGCGTGCGCGCGGCTTCGTTGGGGTGGAAGCCGGTTTCCTGGATGACCTTGAGCACGCGTTGGCGGATGGAATCGCTTACATTGGGGTGATTGTTGACCACGCGAGAAACGGTTGAGCGTGAGATGCCGCACAGGCGTGCGCTATCTTCCAGGGTGAGTTTGCTTGAAGAGGGTGGAATTTTGTTCATAGTTAAAATTTCTAAGAACTTGAGAGCGCTCCCAAATGGAAAAATGTCTTATTTGACCTGAGAGTTAAATTATTAAAAATACGGACTAATTATTGGTGATGAGCGAGCGCAGATAACAACATATTGGGAGCGCTCTCAAATTTCATTATAAGGTTTTTTTAATGATTGTCAAGTGGCAATTTGTCAACCAAATTTTGAAGTGATCTCTAATGGGTAAACGGTGATTGGGTTTCAAAGGGTCATTGCAACCCAACCCGGTCTGTTTTTTACTGATATCAACAGGCATCAGTAGGGTTGCAGAGCGATTGACCAGAGATTCTCCGGTGTTACCGGCTCCGCAACCCAACTACCCATTCTTATTCGCCCAGCACGTTGTAAACAAAATCGAGCATGAGCTGCATGTGCTTGATCTGCTCATCCGTCTGCATTGAGCCATGCCCGGCTTCAAACCAGTGAATGCGCACATCTTTGCCCAACCCTCGCATCTTGTCCAGGTAGGCTTCCATCTGGCGCGAGGGGCAGCGTGTATCGTTGCTGCCCTGGATGATGAGCACCGGCGCTTTGACCTGTTCGGCATAGGTAATGGGTGAACTGATGCGGTACTGTTCGCTGTGGGTTTCCGGTGTACCGCCAAAGAGCGCAACCTGGTAACCGCGCAGGGTTCGAGCCTGGTCCTCATACATCAGACCCCAATCGGCAATCGCGATCCCTGCCATCCCGCCCGCGAAATACTCGGGCAGTTTGCCCAGGCACATCAGGGTCATATAGCCGCCGTAAGACCAGCCGGTCTTAAAGATGCGTTGAGCGTCGGCAATGCCCTCTGCCAGCAGCCATTGCAAAGCCGATTCCACATCTTCCACCTCCCAATGCCCCAGGTCTCCCACAATCTGGTTCTGGAAATCTTTGCCAAAGGTAGTTGAGCCGCGGTAGTTGACCGAAAGATAGGCAAAACCATGATCGAGCCAGGTTTGCGCCTGGGCATCGAAGTTTTCCATCGTCACGCCGGTCGGTCCGCCATGGGTGTGCAAAATGGTGGCAAAGGGTCCCTGCCCTTCAGGTAATGCCAGCCAGGCTTGAATGGTTGTACCGTCGCTGGACGGGAAGGAAACTGATTTCCACGCCCGGCTGGTTGGAACCTCTGCACCTGGCAGCAGCGTGCGCAGCTTGTGCCCGCTGGCGGCGCTCAAAGCGATAACCTGCGGTGGATGGGTGGCATCCTGCCAGTTGGCGTAAATCTCCTCAACCGAAGCAAAGTATGTGCCAGAATTTAAGAAGGAGAAATAGGCGCCGCTGGGATGGTCAAGCCGGGTCAGCGCATTGGTTTCCAAATCGAAAAGGTAAAACTGCTGTACCGCCTGGCTGACGTTTTGCAGCAGCAGTTTGCGCCCATCCGGTGACCAGTCGACCGGCGTCACATCGCCGCTCAATTCTTCAAAATCAAAGTCGTGGCGTTCACCGGTGAGCGGGTTCCACAGCAGCGGTCGCTCAAAGCCGCTGCTGTTGGAGGCAGCCAGCAGGCGCTGGTCGCCGGGGATGGGCGAGAAAGTAACGCTTTGCATGCTGGTTTCACCGCCATCCCACAGATCAGCAATTTTCTCTCCGTTTTCATTCAATGCGGTCAGATTGAGATACAACTTGCCGGAAAGCTCGGTGGAGACGATGACGACCACGCTCCCATCCGCGGATACGGTAAGGGATTGGAGCAGTTTCTGGCTGTGATAAATTTCTTGCGGTTCAGAAAGCTCACCTTGAAGACCCAGGTCGATGGCGTACAGCTTGAAACCCTGCTGGTCGGCAGTCATCAACACCAGGCGGGCTGCATCTCGACTGATTGCCAGCGAGTGCGAGGCGTACGGGGCGAGCTGCGGGGTCACGTCTTCTTCCGTCCCGCCTTGATAAGGAATGCGGACGAAATGCCCGATCTCGTTGCTGCCCTCATCCTTGAGATAATAGACAAACCTGCCATCTGGCGAAAGATTACCCATCGATTTTCCTGTGGGGAAGTGGGTAAGCTGACGCAGGCTGCCACTGGGAACATCCCAGGCATAGATTTGCATCACGCCGGAGGCGTTGCTGGCTGCAAGCCCGCGCTCGGGAGCTTTTTTGGCAGTTTGGGTCCACATTACCTTGCTGATGCGAAAACGCTGCTGCCATTGCGCTTCGAGTTCTGGCGTTCTTTTTTTCATTTATCAGCTCCTTTGCAGATTGAGAACAAGAATGGAAGGTCAATTTGCTGCGGGATGGAATATCCCATGCAGGCTAAGTTTAACATATTTGGCTGCGCTTGACGCAGTGGAGATTGTGCGTTATCGTGTATGGGCGCATTTGTTTATCCGGTGTACAGATGGAATCAGACTGGCAGGCAGATAAAGGAGGAGTATCAGTATGCACACTTCAGACGATGATCCATATCAACATTTTGCCGAGCAATATGACCGCTTCGAAGGATCCTTTGACCAGCATGACCCGGCGGAGGTGGTTTTCTTTCGCGAGATATTTCAACGGTATGCCATCCGGCGTGTTTTGGATTGCGCCTGTGGTACAGGCTATCATTTGCATCTTTGCTCTATGCTGGGTGTAGAGCTCGTTGGCTCGGATATTTCCAGTGCGATGCTGGCGCAAGCGCAGAAGAACCTGGATAGTGTTGGTTTGACCTTTCCACTTTACCGGGCAGATTACCGCAAACTACTGCAGCATTTCGAGCCGGATTTCGATGCGCTGCTGTGCCTGCGCAGTTCCATCCTGCACATGCCGGATGAAGCAGAAGCGTTAAAGGCATTTCAGAGCATGCATGCTGTACTGCGCCCTGAGGGGATTCTGGTACTCCACCAGGGCACCAGTGACCGCCAGTGGAATGAGAAGCCGCGTTTCATTTTAGCTGTCAATGAGCCAGATTTCACCCGTCTGTTTGTGATCGATTACGAGGGGAAAGGCGCGCGCTATAATATTTTGGATATTCAGCATGGCAGCCAGGCAAGCGGTTTGCAGACCTTCAGCGTTGAATATCCCAACATCCTTCTAAAAGATGCCCAGGAAAGGCTGTTGCTGGAAGCCGGGTTTCAGCGCGTGCTGGCTTATGGAAGTTTCAAGTTTGAGCCTTACGATAAGGCAGCCAGCCGGCGTTTGATTCTGATCGCCGAAAAATAGAATAGAGGAAAGAAGGGGTATTATTTCCAAAGCCAGCCTGCCACCAAACGCCCCAGCCAGACGAAACACAGCCCGAACACCAGGTGCATGCCAATGTTGAGTAAAGCCGGAAAAAGCCGGTTTGAGCTGAGCAGGTTGAGTGTTCAGGAACCAAAGGTGGAAAACGTGGTGAACGTACCTAACAAAGTGGCAGAAAAATAAATTACCTCTCGGTTCAACACCATAAATCTGTATTTAATCCGATAATTAAACGTGAAAGGAGCCAATATGGCAGATTTGACACGAAAAGAATTGATTTCGATCCTTGCGATTACCACCCAGGCACGGCTTTCCGGTGTTGACCTTTCCGGTTTGGATCTGAGCGGATTGAACTTTGCCGGTGCAGATATGACGCGTGTGCGGGCGGTAGGCGCAGATTTTACCAATGCCTACATGCGCACAGCCCGCATGGAGTATGCCAACCTGGAAGGCGCAAAAATGGTCGGTGCAAATCTGAAAGCAGCCAACATGAAAGGTGCAAACTTGCACAAGGCTGATTTGTCGAACGCCAACCTGACCGATGCCAACCTGTTCGATGCGATCATGGTGGGCACAAAACTGGATAATACCGTCGGCTGGCTGCGCTGATTACGGCATCTGGAGACTTTTGCGCTGGAAACGGCTTTTAATGCGCTATAATCGGGTCTATGGATAGTCCTGCCATAAAAGACCCGATCTGGGTGGATACGCCTGCCCGGTTGCAGTCCATGCTGGAAGCGCTGCAAGCGTGCCGTAAAGTGGCGGTAGATACCGAGTCCAACAGCTTGCATGCGTATAAAGAACAGGTCTGCCTGATCCAGTTTTCTACCGAAGACAGCGATTACCTGGTCGATCCGCTTGCATTGGATGACCTTTCTTGCCTGTCTTCGCTTTTTTCTTTCCCACAAATTGAAAAGATTTTCCATGCTGCTGAGTACGATATTATTTGCCTGAAGCGAGATTTTGGTTTTAGTTTTACGAATATCTTCGATACGATGCATGCCGCGCGTATTTTGGGTGATAAGGAAATCGGGCTGGCGGCAGTGCTCGAAAATGAGTTCGGCTTGCAGTTGGACAAGCGTTTTCAGCGTGCAAATTGGGGTAACCGCCCCTTGCTCGCTGAACAACTGGATTACGCCCGGCTGGACACGCATTACCTCATTCCGCTACAGCAGCGTTTACAGCAGCGTCTGGAAGAAAAGCAGCTCGATGTGCTGGCGCGCGAAGATTTCGCCCGCCTGACTTACTCACAGGCGAATAACCACAATGAGGATGGCATGTTGTATTTCTGGCGACTGGCGGGAAAAGGTGATCTCAACTCGCAGCAGACAGCCGTCCTATACGCGCTTTATCAATACCGCGAGCATGTTGCGGAGCGTAAGGATCGACCGGTGTTTAAAATATTTGGCGATAGCTTGCTGCTGGATATTGCCGGGCAAATGCCGCGCACGCTGGAAGCCCTGGGAAAGATTCGCGGGATGCACTACCGCCGGGTCAAACAGTACGGAAAAGGCTTTCTCACTGCGGTGGAAACCGGGATGCAGAAAAAACCACCGGAGCGTCCTGTCAGGCATTTCCCGGACGGTCGTTATTTGTTGATCGTCGATAAACTGAAAAACTGGCGTAAGGAAACCGCGCAGCGACTGGGCGTTGAATCGGATATTGTTCTTCCGCGCGACGTGCTGGAAGAAATTGCCCGGCAGGACCCGGACAGTCTCTCTCAACTGGAACGCGTTATGGCTGATCTTCCGTGGCGTTTTCAACGCTATGGAAGCCGTATCCTGGACGCCATTCAAGAGCCGGAGGAGGAGTGAGACTTTTTTTTAATGGCGCTGCTCAAACTGTGACTGGGTCGCAGTTCTTATTGGAAGTGAACGGCAGCCGGCTGCTGCTGGAATGCGGCTTATTTCAAGGCAAACGCAGCGAGAGTTATGAGAGGAATTTAAACTTTAATTTCGATCCGCGAAAAATTGATGCAGTCATCCTTTCGCATGCACACATCGATCATTCTGGCAACCTGCCCAATTTAGTCAAACAAGGCTGCCGCGCGCCGATTTACGCCACCCCGGCAACCGTCGCGCTTTCTGACATCATGTTGCGCGACAGCGGGCATATTCACGAGTCGGATGCCGGGTATGTTAACCGCAAACGCGCCAAACGCGGCGAGCCGCAGGTTGAACCGCTGTACACCAGCCTGGATGCAGAGATGGCTTGCCAATTCTTTGCGCGCCAGGAGTACGAGGTGGAGTTCAGCCCTGTACCGGGTGTGACGGCGCGTTTTGTCGAAGCCGGGCACATCCTGGGGGCTGCCAGCGTGGTGCTGGACGTTCAGGAAAACAGCCGCCGCTTCCGCCTGTGGTTCTCCGGCGATATCGGCAGGGCGGACCTGCCGCTGGTGCGCGACCCCGTGCTGCCCCAGGACGCTGATTATCTGATGATGGAGTGTACGTACGGCGACAAAGCCCACCGCGACCCGGACGAAGCATACGAAGAGTTTGCCGAAGTGGTCCGGCGCACCATCCGGCGCGGCGGCAAGGTCATCATTCCTGCCTTTGCAGTGGGGCGTACCCAGGAGATTGTCTATCAACTTAACCGCCTGTTCAATGAGGGCACGGTTCCGCGCATTCCGGTGTTTGTAGACAGCCCCCTGGCGATTAATGCCACGGATGTCTTTCGCTTGTTTCCACAGTATTTTGACGAGGAAGCACGCCAGTTTGCGCAGGAAAGCCATCACCCCGCGCTGGAGTTCAAGGGGCTCATCTGCACCCGTTCGGTGGAAGAATCGAAGACGATCAATGAGCTTGAGGGTCCGATGGTGATCATTTCGGCTTCCGGCATGGCAGAGACCGGGCGTATTCTGCATCACTTAAAGAACAACATCGAAGATAAACGCAACACCATTATGATCGTCTCCTGGCAGGCGCCCCACACGCTGGGTCGCCGCCTGGCTGAACAGGAGAAGCGCATTCGTATTTTTGGCGAAGAGTATCACCGCCGGGCTGAGGTGGTGACCATCGGCGGGCTTTCTGCCCATGCCGGGCAGGACATGCTGCTGGAGTATGCGTTAGCCAGCCAGGCTTCGTTGAAGCAGATTTTCCTGGTGCACGGCGAGGCGCGCGGGGCAGAACCGCTGATGGAAAAGATGAGCGCTGCCGGTCTGAAAAACATCCACTACCCGGAAGGGGGCACGGAAGTGGAGTTGTAGGGAGGGGGGAGAGTAGAGAACAGAAAGCAGAGAGTAGAGAGCAGTAATTTGTGAATGGTGATTTGTGATTGGTAGTTGGTAATTGGTGAATGGTAAATACCGGGCATTCGTTGGTGGATCACGTTTCACTCATTACAAATTACCCGTTACAAATCACTAAGTACAAGTCACTCATCACAAATCACTTTTTAAGACTCTCACCTCTCAAATCTCAATTTTCAATTCTCACCTCTCAACCCCGCCATATCTGCTATAATTGGGGGCACACGGAGAGGTGCCAGAGCGGCCGATTGGGGCGGTCTCGAAAACCGTTGTGGTCTTTGACCACCGTGGGTTCGAATCCCACCCTCTCCGCCTGAAGAAACAAGACGGAGGCTGTCTAAAAAGGCAGCCTTTTCTTATCCCGATACATCTCACGTTGTTGAATCAATTTGCCATTTTATAGCAACCATACCCCTTACCGCTGAAAGCGGTTTGAAAGACTTTCCGGATTTATTAATCTTTTATTAGACTTAAATTTTTATACATAATATGATAAATAAGGTAGATATAATCTATATAAAGAAATCACTGAAAGGAGCGAAAATGAAAGTACAAGGCAAAACAATTATCGTGACCGGTGGCGGCAGTGGGATGGGACGTGAGCTGACCTTGCTGCTTTTGAAAAGGGGAGCGCGCGTGGCGGCGGTGGATCTGAATGAAAAAGCATTGGAAGACACTGCCCTGCTGGCAGGCGACCATCAGGGGAGGTTGTCGCTGCATGTGGTGAATGTGACCAACCGAGATGCGGTATGCGCCTTGCGGGATGCGGTCGTAAAACAACACGGCGCGGTGGATGGCATCATCAACAATGCCGGGATCATTCAGCGCTTTGTCAAAATGGATGAGTTGAAATTGAATGAGATCGAACGTGTCATGGATGTGAATTACTGGGGGGTGGTCAACATGACCAAGGCGTTTTTGCCCTACCTGCTGCAAAGACCCGAAGCGCACATCGTCAACATATCCAGCATGGGCGGTTTTCTTCCCGTTCCCGGTCAAACGGCATACGGCGCATCCAAGGCTGCGGTAAAGCTGTTTACCGAAGGGCTGCACTCGGAACTGCTCGCGACGAATGTGCGGGTGAGCGTGGTGTTCCCTGGCGCTGTTGCTACCAGCATCACGGCGAACTCCGGGGTGGATATGGCCCTCGTTCAGGAACGGCCGATGGGTGGAAATGGCCCGAGCGTCCTCGACTGCGC
>CAYRRA010000193.1:0-8020 GCA_964426355.1 uncultured Anaerolineaceae bacterium | reverse complement strand
CATAAGGTATTTCAACCGGTTTGTTCAGAATTTATCAATATAGGAGAAAAAAATGGAATTTACACTCGATACAAAACTCGGTACCCTTTTGGATCATCCACAGGCAAAGGCAATCATCGATAAATACCTTCCCGGTGTATCCACAAACCCAATGATCGATATGGTCAAGGGTATGACGTTGAACATGATCCTCGCCACACCACAAGCAGCGCAATTTGGCATCACAAAAGAAAAAGTCGAAACGGTATTGAAGGAAATTAATAAGGTCGTTAAATAACCTTCTACATTGGGGCGGGTGGGTAAAAATCCCGATCCCTAATTTCTGTTATAGAATACTTCAATCCCTCGTTTCAAGCTGGCAGCAAGAGTTCCAGACTGCTTTTCGCAGGATGGAGTCCTTGCTGCTTGTTTTACGCGGCTGGGATAATCCTGGCAGATTCCCCTTACCAACGAGGAAGGTGTGTCATTCAAATTCGTTCCAACTGAGGGTAAGAACGGCGATAAATTTTTCTCCCGAATTTGCCTTAATCAAGAGCATCTCATCACGGCAGTTCATACGGAGCCTGTATAATCATTAAGTAAATGGATATTTGCCTAACAGAAAGGCAGTGATGACGGACAATTTAATCGATGTGATCGAATCGACAGAAGAAAGCGATACCCAGTACATCCGAGACCGGTTGAATGAGTATAACGAACATTTCGCCCCACCCGACCAGCATGAAAAGCTCTGCCTGGTCGTGAGAAAAAACGGTCAAATTGTGGGCGGGTTAACGGGGGGTACCTATTGGAACTGGTTGTATATCGAATTGTTCTGGGTGGATGAACGAGAAAGAAAAAGCGGTTTTGGCACGAAAATGCTGGAAAAAGCCGAGCAGATCGCCAGGCATCGAGGATGCAAAAACGCGCATCTGGAAACACACGATTTTCAGAACCTGGATTTTTATCTCAAACGCGGCTATATCGTCTTTGGCGAATTGAAGGATTTACCCGAAGGGCACATAAAATACTATCTCTGCAAGAAAATCAAATAACTGGAGCGCCCTCTTGAATTCATCCCCATCCGCACAATCCAACCCGAAGCAATCGACCTCGCTGATAGCGCGCCTTAATAACCAGGTGCGCGAATTTTTGAAAGCGCTGCGCAATACACCAGAAGCCTTCCGGCTGGTTTGGGCTTCCAGCCGGTCTGCTGCGCTGGCGGGAATTGGCTTGACGATCGTCGCAGCCATTTTACCCGCTGCGCAAGCCTGGGTTGGAAAGCTCATCATCGATTCGATTGTCACTGCACTCGATCAATCGCTGGAAGCGACAGCCGGTTTACGCTATGTGCTGCCGTACCTTGCGCTGGAATTTGGGTTGATTCTGCTCGGTTCCGTGGTGAGCCAGGTGAGATCGCTTTCTGACCGGATTATCCAGTCGCAGTTGACACGTCACGTCAACAGCCTGATTATTCGCAAGGCAATCAGCCTGGATTTGCAGTTCTTTGAAAACCCCATCTTTTATGATACCCTGCAGAATGCGCGCCGCCAGGCGGATGTCAGTGCCCTCAATATCGTCAATTCGACGCTGCAAATGATGCAGCAGGTCATCACATTGTTCTCGTTGATGGCTTTGCTTTTCCGCTTCAGCCCCTGGTTGGCGTTGATTGTCATTGTTTCTTCCATCCCGGCTTTTCTCTCGCAGTCACAGTATGCCGAACGCGCTTTCCGGGCGGTCACCCGGCGCGCACCCGAAGCACGTCTTTTGAATTACCTGGAAGCGCTGTTGACCGGCAGCGACACGGTCAAAGAGATCAAACTGTTTGGGCTGGGTGAGCCGTTGCTGAAACGGTATCAAACCCTTTTCGACCAGTTTTACCTGGAAGATCGTGCGATTGCCGAGCGGCGCACCCGGGCAGGATTGGGATGGGGTATGCTTTCCAGCCTGGTTTATTATGGCAGTTATGCATGGATCGTGCTGCGCACGGTCGCTGGTCGCATCACACTGGGTGATATGACCATGTTCCTGACCATCTTCCGGCAGTCGCAAAATTCGATCCGCTCATTGCTGGATGGGTTAAACCGTCTTTACGAGAGCAACCTCTTTCTCGATAATCTACTTACGTATCTGAAGCTGGAGCCACTGCTGACCGCGCCTTTGAACGGAATGCCGGCGCCAGCGCCCATTCGCCAGGGGGTTGAGTTCAGGAACGTTTCTTTTTGCTACCCCGGTTCCGATGAGATGGTGCTGCGCGATATCAACCTGCACATTCAGCCCAGCGAACGGATTGCGTTGGTGGGTCTAAATGGGGCAGGCAAGACGACCCTGATCAAGCTGCTCACGCGCCTGTATGACCCCACGCAGGGGCAGATACTGCTGGATGGTGTGGATTTACGCGAGTACGACCTGAAAAGCCTGCATCAACGGTTTGGCGTGATCTTCCAAGATTATGTTCGTTATCAGTTCACCGTACAGGAAAATATCGGGTTTGGGCAGGTGGAGGCGCTTGATGACCTGGAGCGCATTCGAAATGCCGCCGAGCGCGGCGGGGCAAGCCAGGTGATTGCAGCAATGCCCCAGGGTTACGACACCATGCTGGGACGGCGTTGGGAGAAAGGGGCAGAGCTTTCGGGCGGGCAGTGGCAAAAAATTGCGCTGGCGCGCGCCTTTATGCGCGACGCCGAGGTATTGGTGTTGGACGAGCCCACCTCTGCGCTGGATGCCGAAGCGGAGTATGAAGTCTTTCGCCGTTTTGGAGAGCTGATCGAGGACCGTATTGCTGTGTTGATTTCTCACCGTTTTTCCACCGTGCGCATGGCGGATCGCATCGTAGTGCTGTCGGAAGGCAGGATCATCGAACTGGGCAGCCATGTGGAGTTGATCCAGATGGATGGCGCGTATGCACGACTGTTCAACTTGCAGGCACAAGGGTATCGGTGAGTTCGCCCGCAGCATAATCTTTCTTGTGATCGTACTGCTGGGATTAGTGGAATGTGAAGGGCGCAAAACGATGTCAGGAATAGCGTTGATAGATCAATTTGAATCAGCAGAGGATGTCCAATCCCTGGTCAATATCCTCGCCATCCGTTGGGAGATCGAAACCTTCTTTGAGCACGACAAAGATCTGTTGGGCAGTGATCAGTACCTGTTGATGTTCGCAAAAGCCATCGTGCGCTTTTGGATCTTAACCTCTTGTTTGATCTGTTTTTTGAAGCCCAGCGATCCTTGCAGCCTGAGGTCTATCTGACTTGTGGTGACATACGCCGACAGTTACAGGAGGAGCATCGCCGCAATTTGCTAAATTGGCTCAAGTCCAGTTTCGCCGCAGTGTTTGTTAGTGTAAACTATTTTCTGTAAATTATGGAACATCTTAACAAAATGGTGAGTCAGAAGTATCCTAATGGTTGACCAAAACCAAGAAAGGAGCACAGTATGACTCACCAAAATGATTATACCTTTTCCCCCGCACAGTTAGAAGACCTGTTTCAACAAGGTCTAGACGGAGCAGTAGAGTTGATCCTCATCACACCTTTGGCTTTTCCAAAGATTTTCACAGCAAATGGTCACGTGCTAAACAAGGATGGTAAACAAATACCCGGTCCCAACCATCAAGACATTACTGATGCTGTGCATCAGCATGGGGTACAAGATGCTTCGGCTTCTCTGGTATACAAACCCATTTAAGATACCCATCGCAAAAGCATAAACCAGCCCAAAGATATTCAAATCCGAAATAGAAAACGGCGATATGGTATATGTGATATGTGCTGCTGTGAATAGCAAAGAAGCTAACACGACTTCCAATGTAACATTCTTGCTAACATAAATATTTTTACCAAAGACAAAAACGAGAAGTGTAACTGGTAGGGCGCGGTACAGTATTTCTTCTGAGGGTCCGCTCAAAAACAGTTGAAACCCAAGGTTTCCAAAGATATTCCGCGTGGTTAGTGGATAGTCATAAGTTATCGGTTGACTGAGAATTTCCATGAGGATGTGATAACCTAAGGCAATCACTGTGATTGCACCTGTGAATATTAAGAGACACCGCATTCCTGCTTTTCTATCGCCCAGATGAAATCCAAAATCAACCCGTATCACTGTACTGATGATCAAAATAATTGCCAAAGCGATCAGCATTTGAGATAGATGATGAATAGATAACCGGGCGAATAACCCATTGGGGTCAACTGACTCATAGGAAAATAAATCAGCTGTAGCCCACCCAAGTTTTCCAGCAAATAACTGAATAACAAATAAAATGATCATTGCTAAACAACTTTGTATAATGTTTACCTTATTAAGGGTTCTGTTCTTTGTCATGTCCATTTTTTCTCCTTTCCAATTCATTATTATTTTCCTTTGCACTCGAATATCAATTAGGTGCTCCGCCCTATAACAACATCAAGGTGTGCAATAAATATCTTCTTGTTTTATTTCTTTACCCCAACCCTTTTCAGTTATGGCATACAAATATTCGTTGTGCCATTCTCCATCCCCGAGAAACAGGCTATCAAAAAGATCCATTTCACAACGCACGCCCAGTTTATCCATAATACGAACACCAGGAATATTAAGCGAATCACAAGTTGCGATGGTGCAGCACATTCCATGGTTAGAAAAGCCCTTATTCATGAGCGCGTGGGCGACTTCATTGACACAACTCTTATCGCGACGATGTGCTCTATGGAACATCCAGCTGATTTCTACTGCCTGGAATCGGCTGTTAATGGAGTTGAATGCCATCAACCCAACCAACTCTTTTGTCTCCGAAAGTGAAACGGCAATGTCGGGCGGTAGGTCTTTTAAATTTGGAAGATTCACCCCCCGCTCGATCATATTAAGCGCAGCCAGTTCATTCTTTGGAAACTCGGGGATATAGCTGTATGTTTCGGGAAATCCGGTAATACTCAGTACAGCATCGATGCCGGCAATCAGTAATAGACGTATTTTCAGTCGTTCACCACAAATGAGCGTTTGCATTTCTCTTGCCTGTATTTTTCTTTGCTTGACGTAACTCAGGGATGGATGGGATCCATCTTGTTCGCATACTCCATTTTTATCGATAAGGATCGTGGGGCGATCAGCACTCACAGGGTGAAGCCAGGTTTGTGTCCATCCTTCGTGGGTATTGATACAAGTGAGAATGTTGGCAAGCGCTGGAACAGACATGTAGACAGTTGCTGTCGACCCTGTCGCTAATTTCAATCCTAATCTAGGAAAAATGAGTGGACTGTTCGCAATACTACCGATGAAAGCTATACCCACGGCAGTCAACCAGGCTATGGTAAAAGCGAACAAGATTAAGATCCAAATACGACAGATTTCAAATTTGTTTTTCAAAGTTTTACCTCGAAACATAGTGGAATATCCATAGCGATCATACTTAATGCACGATACATTTCCGTTGAATAATCGTTACAGAAGCAGTAAAAAATTATGTTTTCAAAATTCCCAAGGAATTTACTGGAATGCGAAGATGAATAGAGCCTTCTCAATGTTCCAGCATTGGCGGTTATTTTCCTACAGGTATATAATGAAACGAATGGGTTTAAGTATGACGATCGGTTCTATCATAAAACAAGTTCTAACAACGAATTTCAATGGAAGAAATTAAGACATACTGGCTAGGCATCCCCATTATTGAACGTGATGGCAATGTCTTTAATCTTGAAACTCGAAAGGCAGTTGCATTACTGGCGTATCTCGGGTTTTCCTCTCCTTCCCCTTTGTCAAGAGAAAATCTAGCGACATTGTTTTGGCCTGAATATGATCAGCAGCATGCCTATGCTAATCTGCGCCGATCTCTATACTCAATTAATCGTGAATTTGGGCATGATTTTATCATCGGCAATAGAGAGAATGCCGTGATAAATCCATCTTACCTTCTTTGGCAGGATGTTAGCGAATTTCGTTTGCTCCTAACCAATGTGAAGTCACATAACCATGAGAGAATTGTTTGCCAAGAATGCATTGACAATCTTGAGAAAGCCGTTGCCCTTTATAGAGGAAGTTTCCTGGAAGGATTAAATTTACGGGATTCGCCAGAATTTGACAAATGGCAATATTTACAACGAGAAGGTTTTCTTCAAGATATGGCGTCATCCCTGGAGCGATTATCTCTTGCTTATGTTGCTTTGGGGGAGTGGGAAAAAGGCATTCAAAGGGCTCGCCATTGGGTCAGCATGGACCATCTGAATGAGAACGCGCAGAGAACACTCATTGGGCTATTTGCACAGGCTGGGCAATATAGGTCTGCTATCCATCAATTTGAAGAATATTCGCGAATTTTGAATGATGAGCTCGGTCAATCCCTCGATGATCAAATGAAAGAATTTTATCAAGAGATACGGGCTGGGAGATTCCGAAAAAGAGATACCTTTCCTGGAATATCAACTACTACTTCGGGTGTTGAGACTAAAAAACAACCTCTCATCAAAACAAAATTATTCATTCCCCGCCTGCGAAAAGATTATGTACCGCGTCCGATCCTTCTTGAGAAACTGTCACAAGGTTCAAAAAAGCCCTTGACATTAGTCAGTGCACCTGCCGGGTACGGCAAAACCACTTTATTGGCTGAATGGATTAATTACCTCCAAAAAGTGGATGCAACAATACCTTGGGCAATATGCTGGTTTTCGTTGGATGCGGGTGATAATGACCCAATGCGGTTTCTGGCTTACCTGACAGCAGCTTTAGAAAAGGTTGACCTTGAATTAAGTGCTGAAGCTCAAGAAATAATTCGTACTTCTGAAGAAATTTATCCAAAGACACCATTGACTTTGCTGCTTAACGATCTGCAAGACCAGGATCAATCAGTGCTATTGGTGTTGGATGATTATCAATTCATAAACAATCCTGCGATCCATGATGGGATTACATTCCTTATTGAGCATTTACCCGAAAACGTTCATGTGGTTATAGCTACTCGTTCGGATCCACCTATTCCGCTGTCACGATTACGAGCCCGCGGACAATTACTCGAAATCCGGGAAGAAGATTTGCGTTTTACGACTGTGGAAGTAACCAAGTTTTTGAAGCAGATATTTGGGTTGAACCTTTCCCAAGAACATGTAACAAAGCTTGAGAATCGCACCGAAGGGTGGATTGCCGGATTACAGCTCGCAGCGGTTTCCATGCAAGGTCGGCTGGATATTCCCACATTCATCGAAGCCTTCTCAGGAAGCCATCGATTCATTATGGATTACCTTGCTGAAGAAGCACTAAGCCAACAGCCATCGGAAATTCAAAAATACCTTCTGCAGACGTCTATTTTGGAACGGTTGAATGATTCATTATGCGATTTTGTGCAGAATATCCAAACCAATAACCATATATCTGATCCTCATTTCCTACAAGAATCATCAGCAACTCCTGAAAAACGCAAAATTTGCCTGGCAACATTAGAAACCCTGGGATTATTTATTGTGCCACAAGATGACGAACGAATCTGGTACCGTTACCATCATCTCTTTGCGGATTTGTTACGTACCCGCTTACAAAGCACTTTACCCGGTTTGGTTCCTATACTTCATCAACGCGCCTCGAAATGGTTTGATAAACACGGAGATGTAGAAGGGTCGATTGATCATTCCTTAGCAGCTGAGGATTGGGAAAGTGCAAGTCGGCTCATCGTGCTTCATATGCCAGAATATCTTGAAAAAGGTCAGATGACGACCATTATTCAATGGCTTGAAAAATTCCCTCGAGAAGAGTTATTCAAAAGCCCAAAATTATGTATACAGGTAGCAGAGATGTATTCCCAAGCGGGGATGATCGATTATATTGACCCACTTCTTGATAAGGCGGAAGATTTGGTCTCTTCTAAGAAAAGTCAAGGAGAATCACAGGATGAACCACCTGAAAAGAATCTGTCAGCAAAAGAGATCACAGTCATCCAGTCTATGGCACCGATCCTTCGAGGTTTGAAAGCGGTTTGCTCCGGTCAACCGCAGCTGGCAATGGATATTACTCGGGCTACAATGCAAAACATTCCTGAAATGGACTCGAAAGAACTTGCCATCCTTTTTTGGGTGCAAGG
>CAYRRA010000192.1:0-8080 GCA_964426355.1 uncultured Anaerolineaceae bacterium | reverse complement strand
AATCCTGAACTCGAATTCATGTTGTTTGATCAATATTTTGCTAATATTTTCCTAATTGAGAATTACTACTGATGAATGGAATGACAAAAAATATCAAATATTGTTCATGGGACATTCACCCCACTCAAATCCCACACCTTATAATTATCGTACTCACACACGATATTGCCCCCTGCCGAGAGCGCCTGACGCAAGTAAACAGTACGCCCATCCGGGTTGTAGACAGACCATGCACACACCCCATTTTTGAAAGCAGCAATTTGATCACCGAAAAAGATGAGCATAACCGTGTTGGTGATTGTTTCATCATACCAGTCCACGGCAAAGTCTTCATGTCTGCCTGAACCCACATGATGGGATGGACTCACATATCCATCGGGGAAGAATGCATAACTTAGCGCAATGTAATCTCCTCCGTCTCCTGGATCATTGATGGTCTCAAAAACACAATGACCGCCTTCTTCTGCATCCCAGAAGCGAAACTCAAATTCCACCGCATACTGATCCGAATTTAAATCGGTGAGCCCTGCACTTGCATGATCCCCTTCGCTGGTCACGATCAGCTTGCCGCCTTCGACCCGGGCGTTATCATAGTAAAAGTCGAGATCTCCGGTATCAAAACCTGTCTGGTAAAAAGGTGCGCTGTTTCGAATTTCATTAAGAGCAACCTGAATTTCAGACCTTGCTGAACTGACCAGCGAGAACTCGCTGGTATTCTCCCCTGGCAAACGGGATGTGGCGGTCAGGTATGGTCCGGCAAGTGATCTTTCAGGCATAAAATGGAAATATCCATAATGATCGGTCCATGCACGACCCTCATAGATCTTTCCATCTTCCGTATCGGTGCTGAAAATCTCGACCAGGCAGCCCACGCAGGTCTGCCCGTGAACAATGCCGTTTTCCAGGTCAGCATAAAGGATGACAGGGGGAGTGGAATAGGTAAACGGGAGGGAGTCAGAAATGTTGTAGCCAATACCCTGGCTTTGGTTTTCGTAAATGCGGTTAGCCATGATGATATTCGCGCTTGCGTGTAAGCTGCGGATTTCAATGCCCCCACCTGATCCGTTGTAAGCGATGACATTATCGGGTCCGATCAGATTGTTGCTGGCGTTTTCCTCCAGAAAAATACCTGGGCTACGGTTTCCCAATCCTACCGTCCCTCTGTTGTCCACGCCGATCAGGTTGCCGGTGATCACATTATCCGATCCCCAAATTGCAATCCCATCGCTGTTCTGGGAGATAAAATTGCCTTCGCCGAGCGGAACAAGACCGACTTCCCGGGCACCGCCAATGATATTGAAACGGGCTTCCGGGTTCAGTAAAATCCCCGGACCGGAAAAAAACATGATCCCAAACCCTTTGACCACGTTATAGTCTGAAACAATCTCGAACCCCGGAGTCCAATCGCCACCGGCATGGCTGCCGTCCAAAACGACGCTGGCGCCACTGGCATCCAGGGTAACAAAGCCTTGCCGGAGGGTTGGCAGTGCGCTTTCCAGCGAGATCATTCCAACCGCCGCGGGTGTAAAAACAGTTGTATCAAAAGTGATGGTATCGCCGGGCTGTGCATCCAGCATGGCTTGCCGCAAGGTACCCTCGCCGCTGTCTTCCATACTGGTCACCACGATCGTCTTGCCTCCTGCAGCGGCTGCAGAATCAGGCGGCTCCCATTCGCAGACGAACGGCATATTTTCATTCTTTGAATCGTTCCATTGCGATGGTGCAATCTCACTGCCAGCCCCCATTCCCAGGTAATGCTCTTCCTCCTGCCAGTTATCCGGGTTGAACCCGCCCCAATTGATGTACACCCAGGGCTCGCCGCTGACCCACGTCCAAACGCCTTCCTCCTCCTCATCTGTGGCGCCCAACCAGCCATTCCCCTTGTAGAGCGAGTAAATGAAGATGTTTTCAGCAGCGTCCTGCACGGTTGCCAGGTAGCCGTCCAGGTTTGCGCAGTAATCCCTGGACTGATGCCAGTTGATGAGCATATCGACATACAGGTATGAGTGCCCGTTCCTGGGGTTGTAAATCGCCTGGGCAGGGATCGGGTTTTCAGGTGTGGGGGATGATCTGTTTTCAGTTGTAGAGGATGATGTCTTCTCAACAATAGGCGCGTCAGTACCCGCAGCAGATATTCCCGTCGGCTGTGCCTCTCTTTCTGTCCATTTCTGCCATAACACTCCCCCCACAATGAATCCCGCAACCACTGCAACCGACAGCCCAACCCATAGCCAGGGCGCTTTTTTGCCTGCCTTCTTCTCAGGGCGAAACACAGGCGCTGGTGTTTCTTCCTTATCCGCAGCCTGCAGCGGGGTACGCCCCATACTGTCGGCAACACTGCCGACCAGGCGCTCCAGGTGCGCCTGCCAGGAGGGCTGGTAAGCATCCAGCCAGTGCCGCGAGGAGAGGTGCAGGCGCATCGCCCCAGTTGGGTCAAGCTTCTCTATGCGGAAAGGCAGGATGACTTTTTCCTCAGAAATCGCATAGTAAATCTCATCCCGCACGCGCTGCGACTGGTTGGAGTTGCCTGAAAAGATCAACAGCACGATCTTGCAGGCGCTGATTGCTTCCGTGATGGAGTCGCCCCAATCGGCGCTAGGTTTGATATCCCGGGGCGCATACCAGCAGCGAAAATTCTGCTGCTCTAAAGCAGAAACGGCAGCATCTGCAATGATTTTATCCTTCGAGGAATAGCTGACAAACACGTCATGGTCTGGCATTTTTTCTCTTGGGTATTTCAATTGAGGTCGAACAAAAAATCGGGGCTGCAGCGACAAAAAAACTGTACAATATTGCTTGCCAAATAAATTGACCAGTTATTTCACCAAAAAGGGTGATGATTTAGGAAAACCTATCTTTATTGTAACTTCATTTTTCCCATTGCATATCTTTTTTGTGGGTTAATTTCCAAATTTCTAACGATTGAGTTGCTTTTTCATCCAGGGAAAAATTCCCATTAAACGCACTCTTTTTAAAAAAAATGGGACTGCTATCGACAAGTCCTTATTCTCGTGGGTCCTATTGTGCAGGAACCGGTTATAATCAGTGGGATTTTCAACCCTGGAGATTAAAGGAAAGATCGATGCAGGCAACTGCCGAAAAAGCCACCACCCTGTCCAAAGCCTCTTCCGGGGCGCTTCTGGTTGTGATGATGGTTTTAGACAGTATGTTTTTTATCTGGGCGCGTTTACTGCTGCCGCATTTTTCGCCGCGCATTTCCGTTTTATACGTGATGCTCATCGGCGCTGTTGAGGTGGGGATTGTTGCGCTGCTGCAAAAACGCCTGCGCATCAAAACGTTTATCCAATACTGGTGGTTTTTTCTGCTGGTCGGGATTCTCATCGCCGCCTCAACCTATATCAATTATGAAGCAGTTGCTTTCGTTGACCCCGGCACCGCCTCCATGCTCAGCCAGTTCTCGATTGTGTTTGGGTTGGTATGGGGGTTGGTCTGGCTCAAAGAAAAGCTGACCACACGCCAGGTGATCGGCGCGGTGATTGCCATTGCCGGTGTGGTGACCATCACCTTTCAAAAAGGGGATTATTTCCGCCTCGGTTCGTTGATGGTACTGGGCTCGGCGCTGATGTATTCTTTTCATGCGGCGTTTGTCAAACGCTACGGCAGCGAACTCCACTTTTTTGAGTTCTTCACCTTCCGCCTGTTGAGCACGGCGTTGTTCTCTTTTGCTTTTGCGGGAATCCAGGGATCGCTGGCATTACCGCCAGCCTCCGCCCTGCCATTGCTTTTCCTGATTGCCACCTTCGACATCGCCATCGGGCGTTCGCTGTATTACCTGGCTTTGCGCCGCTTCAAGGTCAGCCTCTTTTCCATTCTTTTCACGCTCAGCCCGCTGCTGACCGTGATCTGGTCGCGCATCTTGTTCGGCGTGGTGCCCACGTGGATACAGGTAATCGGTGGTCTGGGCGTGATTGCCGGTGTGCTGGTGGTGACATGGAAAACCCCCAAGCCTGAGTGAAGACCTGGGGGGCGTTCAAGAGCGCGTATTCCGCCACTTACGAATGGTGTGACCGAACTTAAAAGATGGCAAAAACCAGACCCAGCGGCAGGAAGACGATGGTCAATATCAGGACAATCAGACCAAAGACTACGCCCAGGATACCCACCACCAGCCCGATGATGCCACCGATCAAACCCACCACCAGACCAATCGCTCCGGTGATGATTCCTACGATGAATTCGATGATACCCATTGTTCACTTCTCCTTTCAGAATTTCTGATCTCTCGCAAGGTCCGGTTTCAGAACATACAAGAAATCAGGGTCGTTTCATTATTGGCTTCTACATCTATTTACGCAAAGTTTTGGATTTAGTTGCAAAAAACAAAAACGCCCGCCGCGGTGTTCCGCGTGGGCGCTTGCTTTTGATGATTTAATACCTGTCAATCTTCGTACAAAACGACGATAAGCTTCTTTGGACCGTGCACACCCAGTATCAGGATGCCTTCGATATCACCGGTCTTGCTCGGTCCGGAGATAATCCCCACCCAACCCGGCAGGGTTTTGCTCATACTCTGCTCCCAGGCGAAAATATCGCTCTTCATACAGGAGACCGGCACAACCGCAATATGCACCGGTGGCAGCAGGGACGTGAAACGGCTCTTGCCCCTCCCGCTGCTCATCACCAAAGAACCGGTCTCTGCCAGGGCAGCCTCGGCGCCGGTGATGCCCACATCGGCTGTGGCACAAAACTGGCGTAAATCACCGTCAGTAGTATCCACGATATGCCAGCGGTATCCAGGGAAATGTTCCGTCAGCTTCAGATCGTTCAAAGGGTTTTCATCATTGATCACGACAGCCTGGGCGTTAAAACGTTCCAGTTGTTTTTTTACCTGCTCAGCCGCTTCTTTTGCGCTGTGCGTGTAAATCACCTCACCCTTTGCCTCTTCCAGGATGGTGGTAAATTTCTGAACCATGTTGGGAAACTGGCGAAATTGCGCCCATTTTTCGGGCAGCGGAACAGGATGCGCTTTTTTCTGTAGCTTGGCTAAAATTTCGTCACGGGTGCTCATTGCAAATCTCCTTTTTTCCAGATATCCCTGAAGGAGCGTTTGGGCAATGCTGGCAGCTTGCGTTCGCGCGCCGGGCTGAGCGAGACCGGCAGGTTGAAGGCTCCATCTTTGATGATTGGTTTTTGGAAGAGGCGTCCCAATTTACCTGCCAGTTGATACAAGGCTGGATGTGCCATCACAAAGGCGGCAAAGCGCTCGATAAAGGTTTCATGCCAGGGTAAGACTCCCTTTTCAACCTCATCGTTGCGCAGTTCAAGCAACATGCGTGGGAAGTCAATCCGTACCGGGCAGTACTTGGTACACTCACCGCAAAGCGTGCTGGCATGAGGCAGGGCTTCGTATGGGTGCAGCCCAAAGATCAACGGCGAGAAAACCGCACCGATTGGTCCACTGATGGGGGTGCTGTAGGTGTGACCGCCCACCTTGCGGTACACCGGGCAAACGTTCAGGCAGCAGCCGCAGCGGATGCACTGCAAAATCTCCTCGTATTTCGTGCCAATCAGGCTGCTGCGCCCATTGTCGAGCAGAACATAGTGCACCTCGCGCGGACCCTCGCCTTCGTCTTGCCGGGCAGTGCCGGTGACGATGGTGGTGTACACCGAGAGCGGCTGACCGGTGGCGCTGCGCGCCAGCAGTTCCAGCAGAACAGACGCCTCGTTCCAGGTCGGCATGACCTTCTCAATACCGATCAGCATGATCAGCACAGGCGGCAGGCTGGTGCTCATTCGTCCGTTGCCTTCGTTCATCACCAGTGTGATGCTGCCCGTCTCGGCGACCGCGACATTACCGCCGGTGATACCCACCTCCGATTCCAGGAAAATCTTGCGCAGCGTTTTGCGTGCCAGGGCGGTGAGCCCCTCCACATCATCGCCCGGAATTTCCACACCGGTGGCTTTTTTGAACAGGTCGGCAATTTTGTAACGGTTCAGGTGCGCTGCGGGTGTGATGATATGAGCAGGCATATCGCCAGCCTGCTGAATGATCCATTCGCCCAGGTCGGTCTCAACCGGGTGGATGCCCTGCTCTTCCAGGTGATGGTTCAGGTGAATTTCCTCGCTCGCCATCGACTTGCCCTTGACGACGCGGGTTGCCTGGTGTGCTTTGCAGATATCGGCAATGATCTGGTTCGCCTGCGCGCCATCGGCTGCCCAATGCACCTGCGCACCGGCTGCAATGGCATTCTTTTCAAAAACCTGCAGGTGTGTTGCCAGGTCGGAAAGTACCGCCGAGCGAGCTGCCTTGAGCTGGTCGCGCAGTGCCTCAAAATGGGGCATATCCGCAGCCATCTGGTTGCGGCGCTCCATCTTGGCAACCGTGTTGTTCTCAATCGAACGCTGTAACTCAGGGTTGGCAATTACCGCCCGTGCGTCGGCTTTAAATTTCTTGAACGTCGCCGTCATGGGTTTACCTCCAGCAAAAAGGTAGCCAGGTGTTCGATACGGAAATTCGTCTTCCCATCCAAAAAACCGCGCATTTGCATCATACAGCCGGGGTCAATCGTCACCAGCAGGTCTGCTTTAGTCTTCATCGCCAGTTCAAGCTTGGCGCGCGTCATCGCATTGGATACATCCGCCATGCGCACGCAGAAGACCCCGCCGAACCCGCAGCAGCGGTCAGGGTCTTCCATCTCGATTACCGTGCAGCCGGCAGCGCGCAGCAGTTCGCGCGGTTCATCATGCAGACCCAGGATGCGCTTGGTATGGCAAGCCGCATGAAAAGTCACGCTGGGTGCATTGGGTGAGGGTTTGGGTCGCCATTGCGCCACCTTGACCAGAAATTCGCTCAATTCATAGGTCTTTGCCGAGAGAGTTTTGGCTCTTTCTTGCCATTCGGGCTCTTTCTCCAGGTAATGCACATATTCCTCGCGTATCATGGCTGTGCATGACCCGCTGGGTAGAACGACGTAATCATACGGTTCGAAAAGGTCGATATTCTTTTTTGCCAGTCGAACCGCTTCCGGCAAAAAGCCGCTATTGGAAAACGGCTGCCCGCAGCAGGTTTGTTCATCGGGAAAACGGACGTCAAAACCTGCCTGGCGCATTAATTTTACGGCTGCCACGCCCACTTCGGGAAACATCTGGTCAATAATGCAGGTAACCATAAAGCCGACAGTTTTCTTTTCAGCCATGGGGAGTCCTCTCTAAGATTGCTTTCTTCGAAAATTTTTGCCACCCGGGCAGGCAACAAAACCCGGTTAATAAAAAAAGAGCGAAAAGGTGATTGTTTCCCTTTCGCTCTTATTATACCTGTCCTCTCTTTTTTATGTATCCGTCAAGGGACGCCTGGGCTTGCTGGTTATCCCTTCTACTCTGTTTTTATCCACCAGGCAGAGCTTTTGCTCATCCCAATGCCACGTCCAGAATCATCATCACGGTGAAACCCAGCATCACGCCGATGGTGGCAATATCAGAGTGTTTGCCCTGCTGCGATTCCGGGATGAGCTCTTCCACCACCACATAGATCATCGCGCCAGCGGCAAACGCCAGCGCATAGGGCAGGATGGGGCGCATCAAGACCACCGCCGCCGCCCCAAGGACACCCGCGATGGGTTCAACCACACCTGATAATTGCCCGAAGAAGAAAGCCTTCCCGCGCGAGACACCTTCACGACGCAGTGGAGCGGACACCGCCAGCCCTTCTGGGAAGTTCTGGATGCCGATGCCCAGCGCCAGTGCGATAGCGGAAGTCAACGAAGCTTCCGGCAGCCCAATAGCCGCCGCGCCAAACGCCACGCCTACCGCCAGTCCCTCAGGGAAGTTGTGCAGCGTGATTGCCAACACCAACAGAATGCTGCGCTGCCAGGTGGTCTTTAACCCCTCCGCTTCGGTAGTGGGCAAACCGATGTGCAGGTGCGGCAGCAGTTTATCCACGCCGAACAGAAAAGCTCCACCCAGCAGAAAACCCACCGCCGCAGGCATCCACGGGATGTTCCCCAACCCCTCCGACATCTCAATGGCGGGTGAAAGCAGTGACCAGAAACTGGCTGCAATCATCACTCCGGCAGCAAAACCGAGCATCGCATCCAACACGCGCCGGTTGATCTGGCGCGAC
>CAYRRA010000191.1:0-8148 GCA_964426355.1 uncultured Anaerolineaceae bacterium | reverse complement strand
GCAACTTCAGCCGGGATGATTTTGAATTTCCCGGAAATTGTTGCAGGTCTGTCCCGTTATGTGATGCTAAAAACCGGAGACCTGATTTATACCGGATCAGGGATTCAGGCAATTGATGTTCAGGCAGGCGATGCTCTGGAGGCCAGACTTCAGGGTCAAAGTGTGCTAAAAGTAAGTATAAAATGAACCCAACCACCCTTCCCCCATTAAAGATTCAGCTTAAACCCGGTAAGGATCATGCCATCGGCAGGTTTCATCCATGGATATTCAGTGGGGCCATTCGGAAGATATCTGGAAACCCCTCAGACGGTATGGCCGCTGAGATTTTCTCATCATCCAACGATTATCTGGGGTCAGGCATATACCAGGATGCCAGTATCGCAGTAAGGTTATTGACCTTTGCACCGGAAAGAACATCAGGCTTTGGACTTGATTTTTGGGAAAACCGACTCAGAAAGGCATTGGAAATCAGAATTTTCTCCGGGCTGGCCAATGCTGAGCAAACCAACGTATACCGCCTGGTGCATGGAGAAGGAGATCTTCTTCCAGGCCTGGTCATTGACCATTACAACGGACACCTGGTCATTCAGGCTCACGCCACAGGCATTCATCCCTATTTGCCATTGATTGCACAGGCCCTTAAAAACATTTACGCCGATAAGCTTCAAAGTGTGTTTGACAAAAGCAGGGATACCCTTCCTCAGGGCGTTACCAGGACTTCGGGCCTGTTGGCAGGCAAAGCCGCTGTTGCAGAAGTTATGGAAAACGGTCATAGGTTCAGGGTGGATTTCGAAAAGGGACAAAAAACCGGCTTTTTTATAGACCAACGAGACAACAGACAGCTACTCGGCACATATAGCAAAGGACGAAGGGTCCTCAATACATTTTGTTATTCGGGCGGTTTCAGTGTATATGCCCTGAAAGCGGGGGCCAGCCTGGTGCATTCTGTCGACAGCTCAGCCAATGCCATTGAACTTGCCATGGATAACGTAGCTTTGAATCCCGGTTACGATGGAGTGCATGAGGGGTTTGTTGCAGACACGCTATCTTTCCTTGAAAAGACAGTAAACACCTATGATCTGATCGTTCTGGACCCTCCGGCCTATGCAAAACACACCCATGTAAGGCACAATGCCCTTCAGGGCTACAAGCGTCTGAATCTGGAAGCCATAAAAAGGATAAATCCGGGAGGCATACTGTTTACATTCAGCTGCTCCCAGGTGGTTGACCTCCCCCTTTTTCAGGATGCTGTTACCGCAGCCGGAATTATTGCCGGGCGCCAGATACGGGTTTTGCACCAACTTGGACAACCGGCCGACCATCCGGTGAGTCTGTTTCATCCCGAAGGCAGGTATTTGAAAGGACTGGTGCTGCTTATCGACTAATTCCCGACACTTGCCATGAACCATACACTTTCAGGATACAAAAGCATCTGGAAAACCGCCTATCCCATCATCATAGGTCTGGTTGCACAAAACCTGATGGTAGCCATAGACACGGCATTTCTGGGGCAACTGGGTGAAGTTACTTTGGGTGCAGCTGCCATCGGCGGAATCTTTTACCTGAGTCTGGTAATGCTGGGCTCTGGTTTTGCCGTAGGCACCCAAATCGTTATTGGCAGAAGGAATGGCGAAAAAAAATACCGCAGCATTGGTCGCATATTCGACCATGCCCTCTATGTAATGTTAATGTTGGCGGCAGCGGTATTTGTAATACTGACCTTTCTGGCCCCTCATTATCTGGGATGGTTTCTTAAATCCGATGCCGTACTACAGGAAAGCCTGCTATTCTTACAATACAGACGGTTTGGAATTTTCTTTGGTTTCATAAATTTATGCTTTAATGCGTTTTATATCGGAACCATCCGTACGGCGGTTCTGTCTGTCAGTACCATTATTATGGCCCTGGCAAATGTTTTTCTTGACTATTGCCTGATATTCGGAAATCTTGGATTTCCTGAGATGGGCATTGCAGGAGCGGCACTGGCAACCAATCTGGCAGAGTTTATCACCTTTTTGTTTTTTCTCAGTTTTGTTTGGGCAAAAAAACACATCCCGCGTTATCGGATGCTTCAGTTTTGGCGCCCCCATAAAAAGCTCTACACCCCCTTGTTCAAAGTGGCATCGCCGGTAATGTTCCAATATTTCTTTTCCTTTTCAGCCTGGTTTGTCTTCTTTATGATTATTGAGCAAATTGGAGAAACAGCCCTTGCTGCATCCAACATTACCCGAAGCATTTATATGTTATTAATGATACCGGTCTGGGGTTTGAGTTCTGCTACCAACACCCTGGTAAGCAATACCATCGGACAGGGACGTGCAGGAGAGGTAATGCCCTTGGTGAAAAAAGTACTGGTTATTAGTCTTCTGGCAAACTTAGTGGCCATTCAGGCCATCATTTTTCTGCCCGAGATGCTAATTTCCTTTTTCACTGATGATCAAATGCTTGTCCAGGCCACCATACCCCTGCTCAGGGTAATCAGTTTTGCACTGATTGCATTTTCTGCTTCCATGATCGTATTCAGTGCACTATCAGGTACCGGAAAAACCATGGCTGCTCTCAGGATTGAAATGGTCTCCATAGCATTCTATCTGATTTGCGCCCTGATACTGGCGGTTGTATTCAATGCATCAGCAACCATGGTTTGGTCCGTTGAAATTGTCTATTTCTCCATGTTGGGCATCATCTCATATATTTATCTGAGAAAAGGAAACTGGAAACATCATAAAGTATAGCCTGGCAGGACTCAGGAATCTGTAATGGAATTTCCATTTATAGATTATATTTGTACTTTCCTTAAAAACCCTAACCGCTGACTGCCCGCGCCATGCATACGTTTCGCAATTACTTACCCCATATTATTATCCTGCTGATATTTACCCTTGTATTTGCTCTTGATATCGGAGCAGGAGGCGTTTCTGCCATGGAGCATGACAATCGCCACAAAGGACCGTATCAGCAATGGTCAACCCCCTGGGTCGACTCTGTGATGCAGGGCCTTACCCTGGATCAGCGAATTGCCCAGTTGTTAATGATTCGGGTACATACCGACAGGGACGAGGCTTATTATCGTGAGCGCATAGCCCTTGTAGAAAGATACAATTTAGGCGGTGTGGCATTTTTTAAAGGGAGCCCAACCACACAGCTTCGCATTACCAACCGCCTGCAGGCCGCTGCCCAAATCCCCTTGCTTATTGCCATGGATGCAGAATGGGGTCCTTCCATGAGGTTAGACAGCACCATTGTTTTCCCGCGGCAAATGACACTTGGCGCCATTACGGGAGAGCATTTGATTTATGAAATGGGAAGAGAAGTCGGGCGGCAGTTGAAGCGCCTGGGTGTGCACCTGAATTTTGCTCCGGTAGTAGATGTAAACAACAATGCCGCCAACCCGGTAATCAATTTCAGGTCTTTTGGTGAAAGCCGGTACAATGTGGCAAGAAAAGGGCTTGCATATATGAAAGGCATGCAGGACGAAGGCATCCTTGCATGTGCAAAGCATTTTCCCGGACATGGCGATACTGATGCAGACTCTCATTATACCCTGCCTGTATTGCAGCATTCTTTTGAAGAGATTGATTCAGTCCATTTATTCCCGTTCAAAGCACTGATAAGCGAAGGCCTGCATTCGGTGATGACTGCGCATTTGCATATTCCCTCACTGGAACCGACCAGGAATCTTGCGGCTACACTTTCTGAACCCATAGTAACCGGCCTGCTGCAAAACACCCTGGGTTTTAATGGTCTGGTAATTACTGATGCACTTGATATGCGGGGGGTCAGTGACTTTTTTAAATCAGGGGAACTTGAACTTGCAGCACTAAAAGCAGGCAACGACATTCTGCTTTTGCCCGAAGATGTGCCAGCCGCCATAAACGCCATTCGTAAAGCAGCAGAATCAGGACAGATTCCCATTTCCATGATTGATAACAAGGTGAGAAAAATACTCTACCATAAGCAGCTTGTTGGCCTGGATCGTTTTCGTCCCCTGGAGGCCCGGAACCTGATTGCTGATCTGAACACTGAAAACGCCATCAGGCTGAATCGCCGCCTGGCCCAGGAAGCAATTACCCTTGTTCGCAACCATAACGACATCCTGCCTCTTAAAAATGTTAACAGAAGAAATACGGCTGCCCTGGCCATCGGGGCAGGTTCCGGGAACGCATTTCACCGGATGCTTCAGCGTTACCACAACCTTCCGATGTTCGTTCTTGATAAAAACCACCAGCCGGCTCAGGCCACTGCCATACTGAATCAGTTACAGGCTTATGACCGGATCATCGTTTCGGTTCACAACACCAGTATGTTTCAAACCAGGCAATACGGCATCACCCAGGAAACCATTGCCCTGATTAAAACACTTTCCAAAGAAAAGAAAGTGGTGCTCTGCCTGTTTGCAAACCCTTACAGTCTGGCCTATTTCGGAGAAGATGTTCTCAAGCTCGAAGCCATTGTTGTTGCTTATCAGGAGGGCCTGAACTATGAAGAGGCAACTGCTCAGGTGGTTTTTGGCGGCATGCAGGCCAGGGGAAGGCTTCCGGTAAGTGTATCTCCGTATTTCCCTGTATATCGTGGAATACCAACACCTGCCGGATTCAGAATCGGCTTTTCTGACCCTGAAGATGTTGGAATTAATTCCCGGGATCTGGACAGAATTGATTCGATTGTAGAGCGTGGCATTCGTGATGGGGCCTTTCCGGGTTGTCAGATTGTTCTGGCCAGACATGGTCAGATATTCTACAGCAAGAGTTTTGGATACCACACATACGAGCAGACTCACCCGGTTCAGGACACCGATATTTACGATCTGGCGTCCATATCCAAGATTGCCGCAACCACACCGGCAATCATGCGGCTTTATGAGCAGCAAAAAATCGGATTAAATGAAAACATCGGCGGGTATGTTCCCTGGACCCTGGGCAGTGATAAGGAATCCCTAAGGATTAAAGACATTATGGGGCATCAGGCCCGCTTGCAGGCCTGGATTCCTTTTTATACTGAAACCCTGACGGATAATGGCCTGAATCCATTTGTATATAGTGAAGTCCCTTCTGAGCAATTCCCCCTGACAGTGGCCACAAATCTTTATATTCACAGGGATTACACAGACACCATCCACAACAGGATTCGTCTGTCAGAACTCAGACGCAACAGAAATTACCTATACAGTGACCTGGGCTTTATCATGCTGGCCGATGCCGTGGAAAACGTCAGCGGAAGCAGAATCGACCGTTTTACCGATTCGGTTTTTTACAAACCCATGGGCCTTTCATATATGGGATTCAATCCCCTTGAACGATTTGAACCGGAACAGATTGTGCCGACCGAACTTGACACCTTGTTTCGCAAGCAATTGATCCACGGCCATGTGCATGACCCTGCTGCGGCAATGTTGGGTGGGGTGAGCGGTCATGCAGGGCTTTTTTCTAATGCAATGGATCTTGCCGCTTTTTTTCAGATGCTGTTGCAAGAGGGCACATACGCCGGCAAACAATACCTTAAGCCTGAAACGGTCAGGGAATTTACCGCAGCCCATTTTCAGGGCAACAACAATCGACGCGGTCTGGGTTTCGATAAACCCTCCATAAGGCCTGGAGAGGCCGGTCCATCAGCCCAAAGGGCTTCGGTTTCTTCCTATGGGCATTCCGGATTTACCGGAACCTATGCCTGGGTTGATCCCAGGGAAGATCTGGTTTACGTATTTCTCTCTAACAGGGTACATCCTGATGCTTCAAACAGAAAAATCATTGAAACCAATCTTCGCACCTCCATCCACCAGCTGGTATATGAGGCGCTGGACAGAGGGCGCAAGGAATTTACCCTGTATTTTCAATAAACATCAACAAAAACCCATATCATTATGAAAAAGACCCTGTTCTGGATCATCGCACTATTAATTACACTGGGAAGTGCTTACTACCAGCGCTTGACCGGTCCTACCCACCCCTTCAGGGGCACAGTGGAAATCGGAGAAACACAATTGTCTTACCGACTGATCCGCTCGTTTCCCAGACCCATGGATGCTCCCATCAGGATAACCATTGAGGATGAGAGCATTACAGGATACTATCGATACAAGCGTTACCCCAGCCACGACCAGTGGCAGGAAGCGCCTATGGTAAGACGCGACGATATGCTCATTGCATATATACCGCAGCAGCCGCCGGCGGGTAAGGTTATGTACCAGATTATCCTTGAAAAGGAAGGGGAAAAAGTAAAACTATCAGAAAACCCCATCACCATTCGCTTCAGGGCCAGTGTACCCGGCTGGGCCATGATACCCCACATTATCATCATGTTTCTGGCGATGTTTTTCAGTATGAGAACCGGAATGGCAGCCATCGCCGGAGAAAAAACAGGACTGCTGACCTTGCTTACGTTCATTAGCCTGGTTGCAGGAGGATTGATTTTTGGTCCCATCATTCAGAAGTATGCCTTCGGAGATTACTGGACAGGCTGGCCTTTTGGAACCGATCTTACAGATAACAAAACGGCTGTTGCATTCATATTTTGGTTGATTGCCCTGATAAAAACCAGAAAGGACCCACATCATCGCACCTGGGTAATAGTAGCATCAATTGTGTTATTCCTGGTTTATATGATTCCCCACAGTCTTCTGGGATCAGAAATCGATTTCACCCAGGAAGACCCAAACAGCGTGGTTGAAACAGCCCGTATGATGATGAGGCTTTGGTGCTGAAGCACTTTGTATTTTTTAACAAAAAAACCAGCCGCAACCCGACAGATTGCGTAAATTTGCAGATTAGGGCAGGCCGCTCCCCATACCGGCGGCCTGCTGTATTTTGATGGCAGGATCGGTTGGGATAATCAATTACAAATTCTATTCTCAGACACTTTTATGAATAAAGTCATTGCAATTGCAAACCAGAAAGGAGGCGTGGGAAAGACCACTACGGCCATTAACCTGGCTGCCAGTCTGGCTATTTTGGAATACAAAACCCTGCTTATCGATGCCGACCCCCAGGCCAATGCCACTTCCGGTGTGGGTTTCGATCCAAAGGCAATCAAAACCAGCATTTACGAATGCATTATTGACGATACCGATCCAAATAATATCCTGCTTAATACCAGTACGCCCAACCTGGATCTGATTCCTGCCCATATTGATCTGGTTGGAGCTGAAATAGAAATGATTAACCTTCCCAACAGGGAGAAGATGATGCGTAAGGTAATTGAGAAGGTTAAGCCCAATTATGATTTCATCATCATTGACTGCTCCCCTTCTCTGGGATTGATTACGGTAAATGCCCTGACGGCTGCAAACTCTGTCATTGTGCCGGTTCAGTGCGAATATTTTGCCCTTGAAGGACTTGGAAAACTGCTGAACACCATAAAGATTGTGCAGTCTCGACTGAATCCTGAACTGGAAATTGAGGGTATTCTTCTTACCATGTATGACAACCGTTTGCGCCTTTCCAATCAGGTGGTGGAAGAAGTAAAGAATCATTTTCAGGACATGGTCTTTGATACCATCATTCACCGAAACACCAAGCTGGGAGAAGCCCCCAGTTTCGGAGAAACCATCATCATGCACGATGCCCAGAGCAGGGGTGCCATCAACTACCTGAACCTTGCAAGGGAGCTGTTGCAGAACAATCAGTTGACCCGCATCACCCAAGCCGACAAAACCATTGAAGTCTGATATGAATGCAAAAAAAAGAGCCCTGGGAAAAGGATTGAGCGCCCTGCTTCAGAATGCGGAAACAGATAATACTTCCGGATTCGATGCGAATCAGGAAATCATGCCCGTGGGGACCATTAGCAAGGTTCCTCTTTCAATGATTGAAAGCAATCCTTATCAGCCACGTCATTATTTCGATGAGGATGCCCTTCAGGAACTGGCGGCATCCATTAAGGAGCAGGGAGTAATCCAGCCGGTTACCCTAAGAAAATCGGATAACGGGGTATTTCAACTGGTTTCCGGAGAACGCCGTTTTAAGGCCTCTGCTATGGCGGGGCTTCAGGAAATTCCTGCCTACATTATTTCCGCCACTGACCATGGGATGCTCGAAATGGCCATTGTGGAAAATATTCAGAGAGAGAACCTGACTCCAATAGAAGTGGCACTGGGCTATCGCCAATTGATAGAAAACTATCAATTGACACAGGAAATGCTTGGAGAACGCC
>CAYRRA010000190.1:0-8232 GCA_964426355.1 uncultured Anaerolineaceae bacterium | reverse complement strand
CTGGCATTTACTTGCTCTTCCGCCATGTTGGCGTTCATAATACGGTTGTATGCTGCTTCAACGTTGATTTGTGAAGTCGATGCGGCTTCTTCTTTGATGGTCATACGAGCCATCAGCGAACCCAATTCAGCAAGGCTCTGGTTCACGATGTCCATCGCATTGGTGAGCGTGCTCATATAGGTTGCGGCTTTGTCGGCGGTAGAAACGTCCACTGAGTAATCGCTTTTCTGTGCGAAGTTGAAGGAGCTGTGGGTTTTTTCGTTTTCGCGTGCTTGCAGATCAGCTAAAGCACCAGCGGTGATTTGCAAACCGCGCCCGGTGTCAAAAGTGCCGCCGGCAGCGATATAGAATGTGTTCGCAATACCGCCCGTCGAGCTGCTTCCATCCGAATCCACTGCTACCGAGGTTCCATCCTGGTATTGCAGTTGAACTTCAGCCATACCTTTGCGCACATAGTCAAAGGTGTAAGTGCCGGTCACGTTCGTTGGTGCAGATGTCGTAACCCAAGCAGAAAGATCGAGATCAATACCAATGGTTTGGGCTGAGCCATTTACTAATTGTGCTGTGGTCCCGGTAAAGACTACTGTAGCCGCCACACCATCAATCTTATAACTCAAAGTATCTGAGGCAGCATCATATCCAGTGATCTCAAGCGTATGCTGTCCGTTAGCCAGTTCTGCTCCTGCTTCACCGTCACGGGCAGAGACAGTTACCGTTCCGGCGTTCACCGACAGGTTATTTTGCACCACAGATATTTTGCCTTGGTTTGCGCCTGCAGCAACATCCTTGACTGCAATCTGGTAGGAACCAGTCGTCAGTTTGGTCAAGCCACTGAAAAGAGGAGATGTACCGTCGACGGCAGTGAACGCATTTGAAGGAGAGTTCAGGTTGTTGGCGGTATCATTCGCCTGCACCGTGGAAACACCCAAAGCGGTCGGGTCGTGTTTCACAGAAAGCTGCCAGTTTGTGAACTCGTTCGATTCAACACCCGTCTGGAAACGTTTTGAAACATTGCCATCCAACAGACCAACACCGTTCCATTTGGTCTCTGTGATCAGATCATCAATCTGGGCGGCGAACTGCTGCAACTGAGTTTGAATGGTAGCACGTTCTGTTGCACCGAGCGTGTCGCTGGCTGCCTGGGTGGCTTTGGAGCGCATCTTGGTCAAGATATCGGTAACTTTCCCCAAGCCAGATTCTGCAACCGAGAGCATGTTCTTGGCATCGCTGATGTTATCCATTACGACCTTGAGACCCTCAGAGCGGGCGTTCATCTTGGTCGCAATCGTCAAACCCGCCGGATCGTCCATGGCACTGTTCAAACGCTTGCCGGTGGACAGGCGAGTCTGGTGGGTAGCCAGCTTGTTGTTGATGTCCAACAACGACTGGAGAGAATACATGGCTCCAATGTTTGAGCCAATTCGGGTTAAGTCAACAGTAGGCATTTTTTACCTCCATGTAAATAAATGTGGGATCCTTCCCAATTTTTGTTTTGAAGGAGTTTGGATTTTGGCATTTTTGCCATCTCCTTCGTCACTAGTAATGTTTTTCGGCATCTTTCAAAAAAACTTTAGTCCTCTGCGTAAAAAACACGTAAATAAAATAACAGCTTTATTACCATGTTTTACTCATCCAATGACCGAACAAGCCTGAAACCCAATGCTGGAGAAAGATAATCTGGCTGGTAAGATTCACGCGTGGCGCAGCGCGCCAGCTTACGGCTGTAATACCATGCTCCACCACGCACGACATACCCAATGTGCCGTTGGTTTTGCGGTGGTTCAGGATCAGGCTGAAACGGGTACGAAAGCAAGCGGCTGCTCGTCCACTCCCAGACGTTACCAACCATTCCGACAGCGCCCACCGGGCTGACGCCTGCTGGAATGTAACTGTCGACTGGGGTGGTTCTCTCCAAGCCGCTTTCCAATGTATTGCAGCGCCAGGGATCAAATTCATCACCCCACGGGTAGATACGTCCATCCGTGCCGCGCGCAGCCCGTTCCCATTCTGCTTCTGTGGGCAGCCGGTATTCTCTACCCGATTTTTTGTTCAACCATTCAATATACGCGATTGCATCGTGGTAGGTAATTCCGACCACTGGATGGTTTTCATAGCCATCCTCGTAACGAAAACCGCTCCAGCCGCGTGGAATCCGGTAATTCACTTCCCAAATGAAGCGGTAATATTCCAGGTTGGTAATCGGGTATTTCCCAATTTCATAACTGGGAAGTTCAACGATGTGCATTGGTTGTTCAACATAGAAATTACCATCCTCTTTCCACTGCTGTGCCCAATCCTCTCGGTGATATAAAAACATCACCTGTTCATCGCTTGTGCCCATCAAAAATTCGCCAGAAGGCACAGTGACCATATCGGGCAACGGAACAGTTCCCCCACCCCGTTCAATGACCCTGACTTTTACCTGGGATTTTTTCTGCTCGCGTCTGCCATCCATATTTGACATACCGCTTCTCCTTCAACATAAAAAATATTAGATTAATAAATATCACTCGTCACCTTGTCCGTAATCTGAGGTGCTCTTGCAAGGTGATCAATGTAGATTTGGATATTCTCTTCAATCCCCTGGCTGAGACCGTATAGATAGGGTTCACGTTCTGCCTCGGCAAGATATTCGTCGATGTGGGAAATCATATCCAGCAGTACACGTTTCCAAGCGGCTTTCTGATTGCTCACCAACCACCCATAACGGCTTAATTCGTGATACGGAGACCCCACACTGCCAACCCAGGGGATTTTTTTTACCATAAACTCTAAAATATTAGCATACCCCTTCCGTTGATCAAATTCACCATAAAGTGGGGCGATCCCAATATCGATTTTTGAGAGCAACTCAAGCCAGGTTTTTTGATTACACAAAATGACCCGTTGATTAACCTGATCGAGATTAAGATCGGTGGTAATATCTGGGTCACTTGCGCATAAAAGTAAATGTACCTGTTTTTTTAGTTCAATAATTTCCAAAACTGCTTCAAAAGCCCCACTGTTCTTAAAACTATGCAAATCATGGCGATTACCTTTCCACCCTATCACAATTCCCTCATGAAGCTCACGCCGGTTAAAAAGATATCGTTCATAATCAATCAGGTTCGGCACATAGTTCGTTGCCGCATACGGTTTCCAATCATCCACCAAACGCCGCGAGTTAAGGGTAAGAAAATCAACCAACTGCACACCCCATTTAAACTCAACAAGAGGTATCGGTTGAGTAACCTGGTGCACTGCCCGTGAGGTTGCGGCTTCTCTCCGATACCAAAAACGATACTCCGGATGGATTTCACCCATCAACTGGTATGCAGCATCGAAATCCCCTACCAATACCTTCCCTCTCGCTTTCCAATACTCAATATTTTTTAGAGTCTTCCCCCAAAGATCACGATAGATAAGAATAACATCACTTTCTTCGCATGCCCGGGTGGCAGAAGTCGAACGGGCATTAAAATCTGTGATTCGCAACAGGCTTGCAGAATGCCGTCCCGTATGGTTGATGGCGCGGGCAGGGGCGCTGCATCGCCATTCAACATTTTCTGCAAAAAACTTATCATCCGGGTAAACAAAAGTGATTTTCAATATGACTCATCACCCAGCAGAAACAGGTGCTCCTTTATCTGATATTTTTTGTTTCATCACCTGGCTGATTAACTGTTGCCACTTTTTTACAATCTTCTCCCTATCCCGGTCTTGTACTTTTTCAAACCCTTTTTCCCCTAGTCGATTCCTCAAATCTTCATCCGTTACGACAGAATGCAAATGGGTATACCAATCATCCACTACATCAACCTGTAGACCTCCCACACCCCATGCCTCAACAAACCGCAGACTGGATGCAATCCAGGGCAATTTCTTGACCCCAGCTTCCATTAACACCCGGTCCGAACGAAGTTGATTAAAATATGTGTCTGCCATAGGAAGTAATAAAACATCCATGTGCGAATAGAGATAAGGTTGTTCCTCCACTGAAACGGGTGGCAGGAATAATTTACGTGTATCCGAAACCTGGTCGAACAGACGATATGTGGAAAGATTCCCGCTGATAACAAGGCGGGTATGGGGAAATTCTCTTAAAATACGAATAATCGCCCGACGGATACCAGCCATATCATCATCCTGCCCGGGTTGGCAGATCAAACCCAGGTTAAATGTACCTCGAGAATGGTTCGATTTAAACCACAACGGATTGCTGCTATCCCAGCCATCCGGCACATAGCTTGCAGAAAAACCTGATTTTTGCAAATTTTGGGCAAATTCCGCGTTATTCACCACCAAGTGGTCAGCAAGATACATTGCTGCATAATAATTCTTCTTTTTTTCAAAAGTATGCAACCCAAAACGTTCCGAATCTTGATGCTCAGGTGGCATCAGTTCAAAATCGTTACTCAGGTCAACCACCAGTGGTTTTCCTGTTGAAAAGAACCCTGCGATATTCTGAATGACTTTCACCGAACTGTGCGGGTTTTGAACAACCACCATGTCGTATGAAGACCAATCCATCCAACCATCCCGCTCGCCGGCACAAAAAACATCATACCCTGATTGCTGTAAACTACGAAATAACAAAGAAAATCGATCCTGGCTTTCTGAAGTACATTCCCCAGTCAAAAGGATTCTAAGGTCCATCTGATGCTTTTTGGGTGGTTTCTTGTTGATTTGCTTCCCTTGATGTTCATCTGAAAATAGTTGCTGTTGAATCTTTTTTAATGCTCGTACGATTTCTGTCTTTCCTTCCAATTTCGCTTGCCGAAGGTTGATTTCAATCAAGGCAGGTAATAGCTGATCAATTTCAGCGAAATTCTTCGCAACCGCTTCCGCTGGCGAGTCATCCTTTAAAACCTGTTCCATCAATTGACGGGCTTTGATCATGTCGCTTTCAGGGATCTCGTGTGAATATCCCGGAAGTTTAACAACAAGGTCATCCACAAGGTCAGAAATGGGATATAACCGGGTTAAGGAAGCCTGGCTTTTCTGGTGTGTCTCTAGCTGTAAAACAGACATTCTTTTATCAATTTCAGCACCATCCGGTGAGAATTTTCGCGCATTCTCATAGATAGCGTAAGCTGTCAGGTGGTCACCGGAAACAAAAAATGCATCTCCCAGTATTAGCCACGAATCTAAATCTTCTGGATGGATTTCCAGGATTTGTCCATACGTACGAAGCGCCCTGTCAACATGGTTGCTCTTCAGTTGTGTTCGGGCTGCATTCCTTAGGTTTTCAAGATCGGTAACCTGATCGCTCATTCATTGACCTGCACAAAGGTTAATTTACCAGATTTCGGAACCCGGTATCTCCTGTGCTAAATTTACCAAGTCTTGTGACCAAATGGAATAAAGGTGAAATGAAAGTTACGTAAAGGATTGTAAAAAGTAACGAAATTTTTATACTATTTACAAAAGTCTATTTTTCCGAAAGAGCATTCTCGGTTGTTTCCATTTCCTCTAATAGGAAATGCCGCAAACTAGCAAGCCGGTCTTGTTCTTCATCTTGTTTAAGTTTATATGCGATTTTTTGCTGATCGAGTAATGCCTGGAAGATTTCATGCCGTAAGATGCGGATTTCTTTTGGCGCTTTGATACCAATCTTGATATTCTCGCGATCCGCGTCTAAGATGGTGATCACAATGTCATCACCAATCACGATACTCTCTCCCACTTTCCTGCCTAATACCAGCAAAATTGACCTCTTATTTTCGGATGTCTTATCTGCTTTATTTTACCATTATTCGCAGATTGTCAATCAACCATACCATGCTTCTTTATGAAACAGCGAATTCCATTTAAACTTACCCCAGGGCATCAAATAGAGACATCATCGATCCAATCTTTGAGCTGATATTGATCGTCGCCTGGTACACAACCTCCTGGTAAGAAATCTCTGACAGGATTTCGGCTAAATTGATATCTTCATTCTGTGAAATGAGCGATTTAATCTCCAGGTTGGCTTTTTCATAACGTTCCTTCGTTGTCTGAATATTTCGCATCCTGGCGCCATTTGCAGTTGTGTATCCTGTGATTTTCTCAAAAGTCTTTTTAAGGTTGGCGTATGCTTCTCTCAACACAGAATTGTCAGGCGAACTTTCTGCATCCACAACAGCTATTTCTGCGGGGGGTGGTGTAGCATTGGTCTCAGTTGAGTGAGGCTTCAAATAATCTGCACCCAACAAGCTATCCCTCACACGAATAAGGGTAGCGAAGATGTCATTCAAACCAGAATTGAATGCATTACCACCACTCGTGGAGTCCACAAATACTTCTGAGCCAGGCATATTAACAGTGATTTTTTCATTTGCAGAAACAGAGCGGGAAATCAGGTTACTATCACCCAGATACACAACCGAATCGACTGGATAATCGATCGTCGGTTCTGGGGGGTTTGGGGGGTCAGCGGGAGCAGCGGTAACCGTTACGATAGGTGCACCGGGATCATCTTTTGAAACATACACAAACGGCTTGGTATTCGATTGGAAACCAGCAAAAATATAACGTCCTTGATACTCGGTATTAGCCAGGTCAATTACTTGTTGCAAGATACCATCAACCTCATGACCCATCGCCTGTCTTTCATCCACACCATAAGTTTCATCCAATCCTTTTAATGCGATGGTTTGTGCTTTTGTGAGCACTTCACCCACCCGGGTTAGAGCAAAATCGGTCGTTTCCATCCAATCCTGGGTGGTGTTAATCGTATTGGTATACGATTGCATCATTCGCAAAGTAGAATTTAACTTCAAGTTATCCGCTGCGACAGCTGGGTTTTCAGAGGGGCGTAAATATTTTTTTTGCGTGGCAGCTTTTCTTTGCAAGTTGTAAAGGGTGTCCAATGTCTCGGACATATTTCGTATTGAGTTATCGGTCATCAACCGGTTGGTTATACGCATATCCTAAACCTCCTCTTTACCGCCCTACCAATCCAAGTCTGGTAACAATTTGTTCCATCATCTCATCAACCGCGGTCATCAAACGCACAGCGGCTTGATACGAACGTTGAAATTTTAAAAGATTGGCTGCTTCTTCATCCAGTGATACACCACTCACCGATTCTCTCTGTTCGTTCAATACACTCAGCAAGCTGTTGTGCTGACTGGAAAAGGTGCTCACTTGTCTAATTTTCAACCCAAGAGCACTTGCGCGCATCGTGTTATAGCTGCTAAAAGTGTCAACCGTTCCATCCGCATAAGTAATTGCTGCACTTTTCAAATTAAACATATCTTCAGCTATGCGAGCATCTTCAGGTGCAGCCGTCAACACATCACCGTCAACAGCACCAGCGGGCACAATAATTTTGGCAAGCGAAATCAAGCTGACGTCTTCCAAATCTGAATTGACTCGCAAAGACAAGGCTGGGTTATTTGGGTCAGAAACTGTGAAGAAATCACGTAAAGCGCCGGTTGGCGGATTGGCTGAATCATACACAATCGACTCATTTAGACCATATCCGCTCCGGTGGAGTGTGTTGATTTCTGCTGCAAACTGTGAAGCAAGGTTATCCAGTTTCTCTTTTTGCGCCATGATCACACCATCCCTGGTTTCCAACAGACCCGCCAGCTCACCACTCGAAACATTGAATGCCTGCCCATCTTCCCAGGAAAGTTTGACAAGGTTGAAATTCGTAGGTTCGGGTTCTGTAATCACCTTATAGGCAGTGATACCATGAACAAGAACATGCCCGCCCACTGATACCATTGCCATGCCGTTTGCATCGTATGTGATTTTCGCGCCGCTGAGTTCAGAAAGTCGGTCGAGAAGCAAATCACGCTCATCCATAAAATCGTTAGCTTGTGTTCCCGAACCAGTAAAACGTCCAATCTCTGCATTTAACCGCGCTATTTGTGTAGAGATGGTATTGATTTCCTCAACCCGCTGAATAATTGCCAGATTCATATCGTTTTGAATGGTAAGCAAATTTTCAATACGCGAATTGAAAGCGCTTGCCAGCGACTTTGCCTGCTCCAGCAAATCTGCCCGCATGGTCAAATCTGAGGGATTAGAACTGATGGAATTGAGAGAAGCAAAGAAGGCATCCAATTTTGCAGATATACCAGCATCACCCAAATCAGCCATAGCGCCTTCAACTTGCTGCAAATACTGGCTTGCCAGTTGATACCGTTTTGTCTCTGCAAGCTCTGAACGATAGCGTAAATCAGAAAATTCCAAAGCGTAGCGCTTCACACCTACCATTAACACACCCGTGCCAATCATCCCTCCGTAGATGGTGCCCTG
>CAYRRA010000189.1:0-8364 GCA_964426355.1 uncultured Anaerolineaceae bacterium | reverse complement strand
CGCGCGAAGTTGTTCTTCGGTTGTGTTATATGACATATTTCCAACATACAATTTAACTTCCAAGATAATCCTCTTCTTTCGTGGGTACAGATTCGGTTAAAGAAAAATGCCTCCAGCCCTATAAGACTGGCGGCATTAGATGAACGCAAATCCGATTATAAGATGGATACAGTATATCACAATCCTGAACTTTGAAAACTTTGCATATTTTAACCTCAATTCAGGAAAACTTTATCTAATCCCACCAACATTCCACGATGGGGCGGATGGACGGGAAAAATCCTACACTCGAATTGATGTCATTTGAGCTGGATTTTTGCCCATATTTTCCAAATTGAGACTTGCTAATTTAATGTGGAAGTGCAGGAAATAGTCAAGAAAAATCTTTTGTGAAAAAGCTCAGACTATGATATACTGAATCGAGTATATTAGGCTTGTCGAAAAATACTGCCAGACCTATTATGGGACGGCAGTATTCTTTTGAAGCCTGATGCCGTTCATAAATCATGTATTTGTTAGTAAGAACTGGAGTAAAAGAAGATGTCAGAACGTATCACTGGAACCGTTAAGTGGTTCAATAACACAAAGGGTTTTGGATTCATTTCACAAGAAAATGGTCCCGATGTTTTTGTGCACCATTCCGCAATTGTCGGTGATGGATTTCATTCCCTTGAAGAAGGGCAAAAGGTGGAGTTTACAATTGAAAAAGGACCCAAAGGTCTGCAAGCCGCTTCTGTAACGGTTATCTAGGCTGCCTTTTTTCCAATAAACCGGGTTCGGTGAGAAACGATCATCGAATCCGGTTTTTTTATTGCACAATCCCAATGCGTGATACATTTGTTTTTCCACGCGGAGCATGAAAAACCCCCGGGCATTGGTTGTCCTGGGGGTTGACCATCTAAATATCCGTTTTTAAGTAAACAGGTTGGGCTGCATCCCGTTTTTAATTTAATGGCGGTTGCCATTCACGAGCTGCATGATCTCTTCCCGGCTGGTATAAATTTGCACCAGTTTGCCGTCACGCATCTGCAAAACGCGGTCCACGTACTCGCACATGCGCAGGTCATGCGTGACCATGATGCCGGCGCGTTTCTGCTCGTGGATCAACCCGGCAAACGTCTCGACCACCTGGTAGGCGCGCTCGGTATCCAGGCTGGCGGTGGGTTCGTCTGCCAGCACCAGGCTGGGGTTGTGGATGAGGGCGCGCGCAATCGCTACGCGCTGCTGCTGCCCGCCGGACATTTGCCCCGGCAGGTTGTGCAGTCTTTCGCCCAATCCCAGGCGCGCCAGCAGTTCCCGCGCGCGCAGTTTGCCGGTCTTGTTCAGTTGATTATTCAGCCGCAGCATGAGCTCCACATTTTCCACTGCGCTTAAATACGGCACCAGGTTGTTCGCCTGGAACGTGAACCCGATTTTTTGACGACGCATCTCCACGCGTTCTTTCTCGTCCATCACTGCCAGGTCTTGCCCATCCAGCAGAACCTGTCCGGATGTGGGTTGGAGCAGCGCAGCCAGGATGGAGAGCATGGTGGTTTTACCCGAGCCGCTGGGACCAACCAGCGCGACAAATTCACCCGCCTCCACCTGTAGGGAGACATCATCCACCGCCTGGATCGTTCCCGATTCGCTTTGATAGGTCTTGATCACCGATTTGGTTTCCAATGCGTAGTTTTTCATATCCGCGCCTCTCATGAGGATAACCCCAGTGCTTTGAGCGGTTCGATACGCACCGCGTAGCGGATGGAAACCAGCCCGCCCAATGGACCGATCAAAAGCAGTGCCGCAATTGCGATGGCGGATGTGGTTCCGTTAAACACAATCGGTACGGTGGGTGGAAAGGTGAGCGAAAACAAGAACGTCAGAAAGCCGCCAATCGCCACGCCAATCACCGTCACCACCACAATCTGGATGATGGATGCAGCCGCCACGATGGGGTTGGCAGTTCCAATGGCTTTGAGCACGCCAATTTGCGCTACTTTTTGCAGAATCTGGATCTGGAAGAAACCGCCAATTACCAGCACGCCGATGAACAGGGTAAAACCGCCCTGCGTATTGAGCGTGCTTTGCTGTGCCGAATAGCCCGGCAGTGCCTGGATGGCTTCTTTCAGGGTAGCTGTTTCGATGTTGTTGACCTGAGCAACAAGCCGCTGGCTGACGGTTTCAATCTGCGCCGGGTCTTGCAGCTTCACCAGGATGACGTTGGCAATCGGGTTCGAGCTGTTTACTTCGGCTTCCGATTTGGGGCGAACGCGGTCCCAGGTGAAGAAAGGCGCAAAAATGGAGGGCTGCAAGGAGTATTGCTGTCCATCGGTGATTCCTACCACGCGCAAGTTAAAAAACTCATCGCGCGTGCCTTGAGTCACGCGAAGGGTGAGGATGTCATCCAGCCCCAGCCCGCTGCGCAGAGCCGTGTTGCTGTCGATGATGACTTCTTCGGCGAGTTCGGTGCTGAGTTGTCTGCCTTGCACCACCTGCGGCTCGCCCGTGTGCCCCGGTTCCACGCCCAGTAAAGCCACTTTAAGCGGTTCAGTGTCTTCCGCCAGGACCAGGTTCGCGCTGGCAGTTCCCAACATCCCGGCATCTGCCACACCGTCCACGCGCCGCACCGCCGCCAGGCGGTCGCGTCCCAGCCGGCTAGCCTGGATCAGGAAATCCGATTTCGCCTGGTAGACGATCAACTGCGCATCCAGCTTGGAGATGTACTCGCGGTTCCCATTGCCCAACCCCTCGCCCAACGCGGCGATGAAGAGCACCAGCAGCGTGATCAGTGCGATGACCAGGCTGACCAGCAGAAAACGCCCGCGGTTGCGCCAGACCTCCTTGACAGCCAGGTAGCCTGAAATCGACAAGATTTGTTGCATAAGCTGCTCCTTGCCGCCTTACGGGGTGAATGTTACCGCGGCGGTCATGCCCCAACGCATTTGCGGATCGGTTTGGGTGAGCCTGATGGTCGCCGTATAGGTGATGTCGCCGCGCTTTTCTTCATAGCGGGTGTTGATGTGCGTTACCTCGCCGATGAAAGTTTGCCCGGGCAGGGCATCGAGCACAACGCTGACCGGCTGCCCAAGGGATACCTTCACCACTTTTGCCTCGGTCAGGTTGTCGGTCTTGATGACCCACTTTGAGAAATCAGCCACGGTGAGCACTGGCTGACCTGCTGTTACCCGCTGCCCGACCTGTAAAGTGACGTCGACCAGCGTGCCGTCCATGCTCGCTTTCAGTTCAAGCGCATCGATGGCTGCCTGTGCGCTGACGATGGCTGCTTCTGCCGATTGCAACCGGGCTTCAGCAGCGGCGAACTGATCGGGGTTTACGCCCGCACCGCTTTCTAATTTTTCCTGTTCATCCTGCGCCTGCTCTAAAAGCGCCTCGGCAGCCTCAAGATTGGCTTGCGTTTCATCGGTGGGGTCATCTTCATGCGCCTCCTGCGCGTCTTCCAGGCGTTCCTCTGCTGCGATGACTTCCAATTTGCTTTGCGCCAGGTTCACGCTGGCAGCCGATTGCAGTGCGTCCAATGCCTGTTGGGCTGAGAGGGCTTCCTGTTGAGCGCGTGCCAGCGCGAGCCGCGCTTCGGGAGAATCGTTCAAGCGTGCAAGAACCTGCCCTGCCTGTACCTGGTCGCCATCTTCCACCAACACCTCAGCGACCTGTCCGGGGATGGAAAAGGATTGCTCCATCACATTTTTAGGGAGCAGCCGCCCCTCGGCGATTAACACATCTGCGGCTGCTCTGATGGCAGCCGTTTCCTCAGGCGATGCTGCCGGTTCGGCGCTGCACGCCGAAAGGATGAGCAAGGAAATTATCATCAGGGATAACAATAAGAATTTTTTCATAGACTTCCTCTCCAAATATAAGGCATTAATCTACACCAGGACCGACCGGACCATCGAACGGTTGATCCCAGCGGGTTGAAAGTACACCGTTCACCAGTAAATCCAACGACGGGTGATCGGCGATATGGTCATAATAAAATGGCAGAACAACGCGCCCGCCCTGGCTGATGATGAAGGTACCGGACATTTGCATGGCGTCCTGACCTGGGGGTGGCGGGTCGACCTTATAGCCTTTTTTGCGCGAGCGTGCCACAGCTTTGAGTACCTTCAGGTTTAGAAAGGTTTGAAACAGGCTGCCCTGTTCCAGACCATAAGCCTGGTACGCCTTGCGTTCCGGGTCGCACAGAACCAGCAAACCGGGGGCGTATTTTTCTGCAAAGATGGCTGTTTCTTCCGGCGCGCCTTGTGTAATGACTGCAATCGAAAGCCCGGCATTTTCAATTTGCACGCGCCCGGTCACCAGTTCTTCTAACATCTCTTTGCACTGCGTGCAGCCAAAATGACGGGTAAAAGCCAGCAGCAGCGGGCGCTGCGCCCAAAGACTGGAAAGCTGCACGGGTTCACCGGCAGTATTTTGCAGCGTCAGATCGGGTGCACTACGGTTGAAATTCAGGTGTTTGTCTTTTGCCATGCTCCTCCTGTATGCCACTGGATAGCAGACCCTCAGCTTTGTGAATAAAAATGTATTCCCTGGGCTGAGTTCCTTCGTTCTGATCGATTTCCCAGTGTTAAGATTTTTTAAGGGAATGTACCATTTAACTGGTGTATTACCACCAATTATGTCAATTTTACATGATTTCAAAAAAAAAGAATGAGAATTGGATTAGCAATAAAAGACGTTACTCGAACAATACTTTTACATCTTCCTGGCTCAGTGACTTAAAGAAACTGGTTTCGGAGGCAATCAAGTTTTCAACCAATGCGCGCTTTTTCTCCTGGAGTTGCAGAATCTTTTCCTCCACAGTGTCCCGCGCAATGAGTTTGTAAATGAAGACCGGTTTGTCTTGCCCAATCCGGTGGGCGCGGTCGCTGGCTTGCATTTCCACAGCGGGGTTCCACCACGGGTCAATATGAATGACGTAATCGGCAGCAGTCAGGTTCAAACCCACCCCGCCCGCTTTTAAGCTGATGAGAAAGAAAGAGATTGAGGCATTCTTTTGAAAGGCATCGACGCATTCCTGGCGGTTGCGCGTCCTCCCATCCAGATATGCGTATTGTATCTTGTTTGCGTCCAATTCACGGCGGATCAACTTTAACGTTTCAACAAATTGTGAAAATATGAGCGCCTTATGTCCCTCGGCTTGCAGGGTTTCCAGTGTTTCGAGTAATCTTTCGAACTTGGGTGCTGCACCGTGATAAGATGGTTCCACCAGGGCAGGATGAACTGCAATCTGCCGCAGGCGTAGAAGCCCTTCGAGTACTTTCATGCGCGCGTTGTTCATGCCTTTGCTTTCAATTAATCCGAGCAATTCCGCGCGGTAACGTTCGCGAGTCTGGGCGTATAACTTTTTCTGAGCCGGGTCCATGTCGGTGTAGACGATGCGCTCGGTGCGCGGTGGCAGTTCAGGCGCGACCTGCGCTTTTGTGCGGCGAAGGATAAAAGGATATACCAGTTTTCGCAGGGTAGCAGCAGACTGTTCATCCTGCCGGCTTTCAATGGGGTTTGCAAATTCGCGTTTAAATTCATCCATCCCGCCAAGCAAACCAGGGTTGATAAATGCGAATTGAGACCACAGCTCGAAGGTGTTGTTTTCAACAGGCGTGCCAGTCATCACCAGTCGGTGTTCAGCCTTGAGTAAGCGTGCTGCCCGGGTACACTTAGCCAGCGGGTTCTTGATGGCTTGCGATTCATCCAGGATGACGTGGTGGAATGTGAACTCTCGCAATATCTCAATATCACGCAGCATGGTGCCATAAGTGGTCAGAATGACATCATATTCTTTGAAAACCGCTGTATTTCTATCCCGCGCGTTCCCCAGGTATTCGAGAAAACGGAGACCCGGGGTGAACTTTTCTGATTCGCGCTGCCAGTTCGTTACCAGGCTCTTGGGTACCACCAGGAGGGTTACCTGTTTACTGCTTGATGCACTATTGGATGCAGCCAGTGGTTTCTCTTGCAGCGATTGCAGGTATGCCAGCACCTGAATGGTTTTTCCCAATCCCATATCATCTGCCAGGATGCCGCCAAACTTATACTCATGCAAGAAGTGCAGCCAGTCATACCCATGTTTTTGGTACGGGCGCAGCTCACCCATGAAACCTTGTGGAAGCGGCTGCGGCTTGATTTGTGTAAACCCGCGCAAACGGTCGCGGCGTTGTGCAAGATCAGGGGGGATTTGCAACGAGGATTCGCCTTCCAACAATGCATCCATCAGGGGCAGTTGAAGGTCGGTCACGCGGTATCCATCGGACGTCTCTTGTGCCAGGTTCCATAAATGCCTGTATTTGTCCAGCCATTCATCAGGAATTTGCCCCACGGAGCCATCGGCAAGTTTAATATAGCGTTCACCGCGCTTTAGCGATTTTTGCACATCCTTCAAGGATATTTGTTGATCGCCATATTGAACAACCGCTTGCAGGTCAAACCAATCAATCCCCGAGGTGATATTCACGTGTAGTGTGGGCGTGGAACGGTTGATCTTACCAAGTTTCAGTTTTTCTTCGCCGTATATCTCAAAACCTGCTTGAGTCAAGAGGGGTACCGATTGCACGAGAAAGTCGAATGGATGGGTGCGGGCGCGTAGCAGAAAGGTATGGTAAGGAAAAGGGTTTCCGGCGCGTTTCAACCCGTAAATGGGGTCAACAAGCATTTGATAAAATTCTTGTTCGCGCTGATGTTGGCGGTGGATTCGCTGCAAATTCCATGTTTCAGGAATGGTATGGATTGACAAAAACTCAGGCGCTTTTGAGGCTGGCATTTCAGATTCACCGTAAGCAAAGCGGAGTTCTGCCCGTAATTTATTCTCTTTATTATCAAACAGGTAAAGGCGAGGAATAGGATCTGACAGGATATCCTGCCAGTTTAACAGGTCGCTTCGGATGGAAAAGGTCTCGGCGATGCGGGGGAGATAAGATTGACGGAATGATTCTGTTTCGTTCTCCGGAACCACAACAGGAAAGGAAGATAAGATATTGAAGTGGTCAGAATTCTTGAGCGGGGTGAGATAATGATCTATCAGGATCCAGGTAGGATTGTGGGAAATAACATCGACAGTGTGCATACCAGGTGAAAATGCTTCGTTTACCAACCCGGCTTGTAAAACGAAACTGCCGTCCTGGTGGGTCAATGTAATTTGAACTTCTGCTGGATTGGGGAGAATCTCAACCGACTTTTCGATTGCTTTTTTTGAATTGCTGAACACAAAAACTGGAATGCCCATCTGCGCAAGTAGGGGAAAATAGCTGGTAAACGGAGTCGCTGCCCCGTAGTAACGTGAATACTGATTGAGGAAACTGAGCAGGTTGACGGCTTCCGGGTTGAGGTTGAGACACCCCGCCGGATTGAGCTGTGTATATGGTACTTCACCATACCGGTACCATTGAAAACTAGCCTTGAGGAGGTCATTGACTGCTTTTGCATCGTCTTTTGCAAATCCCTGCAACGGCTCCCACGCCTTTGCCTTGACTAAATATGGGCTGAAAGAAAAGTAACTGGAAGAATAATAGTCTTCTCTTTTGAGCAAGAATACAGCAGCATAATACTGTGGGGTTGGTCTTGAATGAGATGCCTTTGAGAAACGCTGGATCACCGAATCGAGCTGTGATTTCCACCTGCCTCTCGATTGGGCAAGGCTGGGCTGCCGGAATGAATTCTGCTCCTCTTCCTCTTCCTCAACAAAAAACTCCTCATCTTCTTCTACGGTTTGGAGAACCTCGGCAACCTCAAGCGACGCTGCCACCATGTGTTTACAAAAATGATCCGCTGCGTAGGGACAGTTGCATTTGAAGTAAAGCCGTCCTGATTTCCCGTCCACTCGGATTTTTACGCTGTATTCACCACTATCACCGTCTACCATGCAAATGGCTTCATCATCAGATATATCCACATCCCAGACACGACCTTCTCTGTAGTAGGCACGCCCACGCTCTACCGTTTTATGGTCTGCAAAACGGAAATAGGGGAAATTTTTAAAATGTTGAAAGGTGAGGGGTACCATGATCGTGTCCTATCTTTTTATTTTGTCTCACGTTCTCATTTTAACACCAGAAAACGCATTTATACGCACGCGGTGTTATGTGAGTGTTTTTTACCCCCCTGCATCCTCTGGGAAAGCCCAATGCGGAGGTTTTTTATAGACTGTGTTCTATTACTGTTGAAGCATTTCGCGGGAGAAATGTTCAATATTCCATATAAGGAAGGCTCTACCTGTTCTAAGAGAAATGTTTACTCCTGCATCTGATGGAATTGACTTCGGGATCGTTCTCAATAAAATTATAGATGTGATTTAGCCCGACAGCTTTGGATATTACCATCATTTTTGAGAAAGGCAAGTTGATGAAACTTATCGACAGAGTCCGCCCCATTTTACTG
>CAYRRA010000188.1:0-8375 GCA_964426355.1 uncultured Anaerolineaceae bacterium | reverse complement strand
GTCCCGATGGAATCGGCATTATCGAAGCCGAATCCGGCGCGCAGATTCACGTGATCGACATCATCCCATTAGAGACTCGCGGCAATTGGGCATGGGTTTCTGGTTTTTCCTGGTCGCCAGACGAGGAAATCATCTACTACAATCGTCATGGCTCCAATGAAAATTTGGATGTTCCGGAATCCTCCCAGGTTTTCTCACTTGCTGCCCATAGTGTCGCATCCAATTTCCCCGACATTCAATTAATTGACACGACAGGCATGTTTGCATATCCTGTCACTTCACCCTATACTGAAAATGAAGATTTTTTTGTCGCATTTCTAAAGGCGATTTTTCCGGATCAAAGTGAAACCAGTGCCTACCATTTGATGCTAATGCAACAGGACGGATCCAATCTGCAGAAAATATTCCCTCCTGAAGGCAGCCCAGGGCTAGACCCACAAAATGTGAAGTGGGTGCCACAAATGGATTATGATATAGATTGGATTGCAGTAATTTACCAGGGTAATCTCTGGCTTGTTGACCCGCTCGGAGAAAACACCCGGCAGCTTACTGGAGATAAATCGATCACTCGAATCGATTGGAAATAAAAATTACATACACGAGGAAAAATGAGAATTCTAGTCACCGGTGCAGCAGGCTTTTTAGGTTCACATCTTTGCGACAGGCTCATCCATGAAGGTCATTCAGTGATTGGAATGGATAATTTCATCACAGGCAACCCGGAAAATTTGGCACATCTTGCGGGAAATCCAAATTTTCATTTTATACGCCATGACGTTGCCAATTTCATTTTTGTTCAAGGGAAAATCGATGCAATTATGCATTTTGCATCCCCCGCCAGCCCAAACCCAAACTCTCCTTACGGTTACACCAACCTCCCTATCCAAACAATGAAAGCAGGTGCGTTGGGTACGCACAACACCCTGGGGATTGCCCGATCCCATAACGCTCGCTACTTATTAGCTTCAACCAGCGAAATCTATGGCGACCCGCTCGAACACCCACAGAAAGAAAGCTATTGGGGGCATGTAGACCCCATAGGATTGCGCTCCGTTTACGACGAAGCAAAACGATTTGCAGAAGCCCTCACCACAGCTTACCACCGTCATCATGGGTTAAATACCAGCATTGTGCGCATATTTAACACCTATGGTCCACGAATGCGGCTGGATGACGGGCGAGCCGTTCCCAATTTTATGCAACAGGCATTGCAAAAAAAGCCTCTCACAGTTTATGGTGATGGAGAACAAACTCGCAGCTTCTGCTATGTCGATGATTTGATTGAAGGTATTTACCGCCTTTTGATGTCAGACGAGCATTTCCCTGTCAATATTGGCAACCCTTCTGAGATAACTATCCGAGAACTGGCAGAAACCATTAACAAGCTTCTCAACAACGAGGCTGGGATTGTTTATAAGGAACAACTGCGCTTAGGTGATGACCCGCAGCGCAGACGACCAGACATTACACGGGCAAAGAATCTGCTTAACTGGGAACCAAAAATTGACCTGGAAACTGGCATCAGTTTGACCTATCCATTTTTCCAAGATCGAGTTAAAGCAGAATGATTCTTTCAAACGCAAAAGAACGTACCCGTTTCTTCAGGTTCGCCATTGTTGGTGCAATTGGTGCCGTGGTTGATTTTGGTATTCTGAATTTACTATTACTGCTCTCAACTACATACGTGGTTGCCGGAACGATTTCGTTTATTGCAGCCGTGATTAATAACTTTGTCTGGAACCGTTACTGGACTTACCCCGACTCACGCAGCAAAAAACTGGCGCGACAGCTATTGCAATTTACGGTCATCAATGCCATCGGCTTGATTATCCGGATCCCCTTACTTGCTGGTCTTGAGAACCTTTTAATCAACTGGTTCGGGAAATTGCTTCCTGATTTCTTCCTTTCTGTTCAATTCATGGGACATAACACCGGTTTAGCCATAGCGATTCTAATTGTCATGCTATGGAACTTTTTGGCAAACCGGTATTGGACGTATAACGATGTCGAATGCTGACATTCTTCTACACGAGTGATGAACAGGAAAGATGTACCGGAGAAAATATCGACATCATCAAAGGATGATTACACTCCATGAGTCAACCTCGCATTATCGCTGGTAAAGTGAAAGGGCAGCGCCTGAAATCCATTCCGGGTGACAGTACCCGCCCCATAACCGATAAAGTCAAAGGCGCTCTCTTTAATATACTGGGAAGCGATATTGCCGGATGCAGGTTTCTTGACCTGTTTGGTGGGACTGGTAGTGTTGGTATCGAATCGCTGAGCCGCGGTGCAGAAAGTGCAGTCTTTATCGAAATCAACCGCACAGCTGCAACGGTCATTAAAGAAAATCTACGGATTACCGGCTTCGAAAAACAGTCTAAAGTTTTCCAAATGGATGCATTGAAATTCATCCAGAAGTCACCAGAAGAAGCCTTTGATGTCATCTATATTGCCCCCCCACAATATAAAAAAATCTGGCTTGATGCAATGAAGAGATTAGATGCGAACATCAATTGGCTTGATGAAGATGGTCTGGTGATTGTGCAAATTGATGTGCTGGAATATGAAAATTTATCCTGTGATAATCTATACGAAAGTGAACAGCGGCGATACGGAGACACCCTTTTGGTTTTCTATGAACGGAAACTGTCCGATGAAACAGGAGAACTGATTAACGATACTCGATAACCAGTTCTCCTTTCACGTAACAAGTGTGAGCAAAAATGAATGGATCGCCCGGTCTCCAATTCATCACCTTTGGCAATAATGAGTAAAGATCATCCACCAATGGAAGGGTGTGAATTTCTGTAGCAGGCACCCAATGCAGTTCCCCCTCGGAAGAAGGGCGAAACTCACCATCCTGGTAGGTCCCACGAAAAACAAAGACAGTGATACCCATTTCACGGCTGGCATCTACCATGATGTTGCCGCATAGATGCAAATCAAGAAGGTTAAGCCCAGTTTCTTCCTGCAACTCACGTCCGGCAGCAGTAGCGATATCTTCCCCAAATTCCACATGTCCGCCAATACCGTTATACTTGTTTGCCCAAATCCGTTTCTTTGCACTGCCTTTTAACAATAAAACCCGATCTTCATGGGTAATGAAGATCAGGGTTCTTGGAATTACACAATAACGGTCTTTGGATAAACCTTGTTCCTCAACGGGCATTCGTTACAAAGCCTTGCGAACGATATCAAGCTGTCCTTCGCTGCCTAATTTAACATTTTTTGCAGCAATAAAATCGGCATATTCTTTCATGAATATCTTGCCGGGTTTTCTAAAATCAAACCCTTCTGGTTCATCACGGAAATATTCGCGGTGCACGCGCGTCCACACCAGCCGCCCATCGGTATCAATATTGATTTTGGTCACACCCAGTTGGGCAGCTCTCAAAAACTGTTCAGCATCGACACCCTTTGCGCCTTTCAAATTTCCACCAGCGGCATTAATTCGTGCAACCTCTTCTTCAGGGACGGAGCTGCTGCCGTGCATCACCAAAGGAAAACCAGGTAATTTCTTTTGAATCTGCTCAAGCACGTCAAAACGAAGCGCCTGCGAGCCAGCAAACTTGAAAGCTCCATGGCTAGTGCCAATAGCACAGGCAAGCGAATCAACACCAGTACGCTCAACAAATTCCTTTGCCTGGTCAGGATCGGTCAGTTTTGCATCTGCTTCATTTACGCTGATATGCTCTTCAACGCCGCCAAGCTTGCCTAGTTCTGCTTCAACCACAATCCCCTTCGCATGAGCCGCATCCACAACTCGTTTGGTAATGGCGATATTAGTTTCAAAATTTTCAAAGCTTGCATCGATCATTACTGAGCTGTAAATTCCACTCTCGATGCAGTCGTAACAGGTAGCTTCATCACCATGGTCAAGATGCACTGCAAAAACAGCTTCAGGGAAAATTTGGTCAGCTGCCCGAATCAACACTTCTAACATCGATTTATGCGTATATGAACGAGAACCTTTGCTAATTTGGATGATAAATGGGGCTTTACTGTTGATATTCCCCTGGAACAAACCCATTGTTTGCTCAAGATTATTTATGTTGTATGCACCAATCGCATATTTTCCGTACGCAAGCTCAAATAGTTTTTTTGTCGTAACGATCATCTTTTATCCTCCTGAATAGAGATTTAAAATTAAGTTCAGCTCAAGAACATCGGAACGCCCATAAAATCGCGAACACGCGGGCGATAATTTTCCATATCGTAATAAGCAGGCACATCAACTTGTTTCTTCCCCGCCAGGATCATGTTTATCGGTACGGTCCCATACTTTCCGCCATGCAGGCATACCATTTTCCCTGTTTCATTGCGCGAAATCAATTGAATCGCGAGATGTCCAAAAGAAGAAGCAACCATACGATCGAGAGAATCGGGTGCACCAGAACGCATCAAATAAGCCACCTGTTGATACATGATGTGTTCGCCTGTTCGTTTCTTAATTTCCATCGCAACGATTTCCCCAATTCCGCCAAGTTTCTTGTGCCCGTAGGCGTCTTCTTCGCCATACTCAATGACATCACCGCCCTCCATTATGGCACCTTCGGAAATGGTCATAATGGCATAATTGGATGGATTAGAACGTTTGTCCTCAACAAGAAAATTGCATAACTTCTGAATATCAAAATGGACTTCTGTAATAATTGCGCGGTCCACATTCGCCAGGTAAGCCGTTATCAGGCTGGTTTCTCCAGAATTTCTACCAAACAACTCCACCACGCCTATTCTTTCATGGGAACCAATAGAAGTTCGTAAATTTGTAATAAATTCAACACTCCGGGTTACCGCAGTAGAAAAACCAATACAGTAATCCGTGCCAAAGACATCATTATCCATCGTTTTGGGTATGGCAACAACAGGAAATTTTTCACGATTTAAGCGAGCAGCATAACTAAGAGTATCATCACCGCCAATGACGACAAGTTTTTCAATTCCCAGGTGGTCAATCACCTCAAGAACGTGGTCGGTAAAATCCCAGGTGCCTTTTTCCTCATTAAATTTTCCCTTACCTGAATTGACAAGGAAATCCGGAATCGATGCAGGTGACACATTCTGTGGATTTGTACGGGAAGTATGCAAGAAAGTGCCGCCGGTGCGATCAATAATCCTCACATCGTTACGGGTTAATGGGCGAATGTATTCTTCTTCTGTTGCAGGATCGGCGGGATTGTACATCAATAATCCAGCCCAACCTCGCCGTATGCCAATCATCTCATACCCCAATTCCAATCCGCCCATGACGACCATTTTCATACATGGGTTCAAACCGGGGACATCTCCACCACCTGTCAATAAACCTATTTTCTTCTTTGCCATTTTCACTATCGCTCCACAAAAGAATCGATTTCAAACTCCGGTTTCCAAACATGGAACCTGGAGTGAAACATTACATCCCTGTCCAGGCGAGGAATCAATCTCAAATGTTCCGCCCAGCATTTCTACCCTTTCCCGGATTAGCTTAAGTCCTAACCCATGCGTTTGGGTGATTTCGCCTGGAATAAACCCCTTACCATTGTCGTTTACGTTGACGCGGATGTTTTTGTCATCAATGGTCATTTGAACTTCAACCTGTAATTTTCCAGGGGTTTCTTGATTATGTAATACCGCATTTCGAAGCAATTCTTGCAGAGCACGAAAAACCATCACTTCCAGGTAAGGTTCAAGCCGTCTTTCCTGCCCATATACAGCAAGGTTAACATCGACACCGGTCTGTTCCTTGAATGATTCTGTATATCGCTTGACTGTGGGCAGCAAACCCAAATCATCCAGCATCATTGGGCGCAAGTCAAAGATAAAGTTGCGAACCTGAGTAAATGCACTCATGGCAGCATTTTTCAGATTGCTCAATTCCTCTTTTGCCTTGTTTTGATCGATATCAAAATATTTATTGGTAATTTCCGCTTGAAGGATAAAGTTAGACAAAGTTTGTGCAGGTCCATCATGCATCTGCCGGGAAAGCCTTTGCCTTTCAGATTCCTGGGCATCAATCACCATTTCCAGTATTGCTGCTGTTGCCTGATTACCCAACCCGGAAATCGATTTATCTGTGCTTGAGAAAGTGTTCTTCACCGAGCCAAGTATCTGTATTAAATGGTTCAACTGCGTCTGTTCGCTTTGTAATTTTTCGAGCTGACTCCTCATCACCAACAACCGTTGTTGAGCATCCAATGCTGCATTGTATGCCATTCGAATTTCCGTTTTGGGGGAATTTTCAAAATCGGTTTGTATTTTCTGCAAATGCCCGGTAATAGCAGTATTTCGTTGAGTCAGCTTTGATAACTCAACCTGACTTTGTTCGAGCATCAAATTAACTTCATTCAAAGCTCGTTTTGATTGTTCTAACTCATTATTGATCAAATCAAGGACATCAGAGGGTTTATTTTCCATTGGGGTAAAATCCCTTATTAACGTATGGTCACTTTCAACAGTATTTATCACAAAATAATCATTTAATTTTACAATTAAATCGGGTTTTTAATTTAACAAAATGCAAATCAATCGTACGAAAAAAAACATTACCCGATCAATCAAAGATTCGATAAAGACACATATTTTCGCCACCTGCCCCTGGTGAAATTACCCCCTCTGTGCAGAAAATAACTTCTGCTGATGACACCATCTTGGAATACCAACCCGGAAAAGTCATCAAATACTTGATATTTCTCACAGAAAGATAGCCCAACAACGCCTCTTCATCTCGAATGATAGGAATCACATCAGGGTTAATCAGACCCGCTAAATCGACGATTTCTCGTTCCCCGTAATAACCAAGTGCACCAATATCATGCGCAGCAATGACGCTGTCTTCAGGTGTGTTTTGTGCAATCCATTTTGCTGCTGCCACCATTTCTGTTTCAATTATCGCAACATCTTCGGCAAATGCCTGGCAACCCATAATGAAAAAGGAAATGAGGACAACGACTATCGTGATTTTCCATGCCGTTTTAATTATTCGCCAGAAATTCGCAGCCGGCATTAGAGTTGTGGAATGACAGAAACCGAAAAAGCCAAGATAAAGGTACAAGGGAATAACAGGCATGAGATAACGCGCATGTTGATAGGTTACAGGAAGCCTGAACGCGTATAGCGTGACAAATCCCATTACCCAAAGAAACCAACTAATTCCCCACCAGTTTCTTCGTCTAATAAATGTGATAAGGCTTAATATCACACCTGGCAGCAAAACGATGCCAACCCCAACCTGCAACTGAAAAAACATTTGAAACCATCGCTGAAGAAACGGGGTGTTTTGCAGAATTGCATATTCTGCTTGCTTCGCAAAATAAGTATTCGGATAAATCATTCCGTCCATCACGAGGTTAAATACCAGATAGGGAAGGATCAGGATCGCCGAACCACCAAGTATTTTGAAAAGGTTTGCGAGCTTATCCTTCATATCGCTTGATGCAAAAAAAGCAAGCATCAGTACGGGTCCAAACAATGTCAACCCATCCGGTCTAACCCAAATAGATAAACCAATTAGAACCCCAATCAGGAGCCAGTTGTGTGAAATTCGTAATGTCAACCAGGCGCAAAATGTGATAATCAAGACAAAAACGATGGTTTCCATTCCTGAAAGAGCTGCCCATACAAGATGCCATTCTGTGATCACCACCAGCCCCAGCCACGGAAGCGAAAATTTCTGGTTTTGTTGAGTATCATTTCTCCATACTTTTTCTGCAACCCATGCGGTCAGAAATAAGCCCAAGCCGCCTAATACCGCTGCCCAAAGAGTCGGTTGAGCCCGAAGAAGATAGCCGATCGCAAGCATGCCTGTCCATAAAGGAGAAGTCGATCCGGCAGATGCTTTTCCACCTGTATAGCTCCAATCACCTGTCATCGCCAGGTTGCGGGCATAGGTTTGGTGTATCCAGGCATCATCCAAAGGAAAACCTGTTCTGTTATCGCTTTTCAGGCAAAGTTGGTAACAAGTGAGTACAAAAATAACAGCCATCGCCATGATGACGATTCGAACGGGTTCATTCTTCGTCATGCGTTTCCTCAACCACATACACCTGAAACTCTCCAGCAGGATAAAGATATTTCAACCAATCATTGGAAGAAGGTGAATCATATAAATGCCGTAATCCATCAACGGTATTATGGTCGAAAACAACCAGACTCACCCCGTATCTTTCAACTACCTCTCGTAACACCGCTTCATCCCCATCAGGAATGACCACTGCAGGGCGACCATCTGATGCAAGATAATAACCCGGCGGGTTGTTTATCATTATCACTTCATTCTTATCAGGAAAATCTTCCTCAATGAAACCCTCCAGAGAATGATAATCTGAAAAGCTTTTATTCCATTGAGAGGCTGCATCCCCCCTTTCCAATACCCTGGAAAAGAAAAGAAAAGA
>CAYRRA010000187.1:0-8430 GCA_964426355.1 uncultured Anaerolineaceae bacterium | reverse complement strand
TAACCGCATCTATCCATGGGGGGACCAGGGACCTACTTCAAAACTTGTGAATTTTTCCAGTCTTGTTGGTGATACCACGGCTGTAGGCAGCTATCCGGAAGGGGTCTCTCCTTTTGGCGCTCTGGATATGGCTGGGAATGTTGCGGAATGGGTTTATGATTATTATTCTGCAGATTATTATGAAAATTCACCCAAAGAAAACCCGATGGGCTCTGAAAATGGCACAAGCCGTGTTTTTCGCGGTGGTTCTTGGAATGACGTGAAACGTGCTTACACATGGATTCGAACGGATGCCTTTGTAGGTTATTTTTCGGATGAAATCGGTTTCCGCTGCCGCACCGCTCCATAGATTGAGGCCTTACGTCTATTTGCAGTAAAGTTATTACCTTCATCTGTTTCTCAAAGTGGGAGACAGTTTCTGAAAATGCCGTAAAGGAGAAAAATATGGCGGTTTCTACAATCTTACGCTCTCATAGGGTTATCAAGCTGGTTGTTTCATACATCGTTATACTACTGATGAACGCCTGCTCCCCCTTACCATTCCTGAATGGCGCAACCACCACACCAGGGTCAACTGATACACCTTCCCCTGAGCAGACTTCAACACCACAACCCACGCCTACACAAACCTTGAATCCCACGGCTACACCACTTCCCCAACCTGTCTGGAATTATCATCTCACCGGGTTCAATAAAATTAACAGTATGACCAGGGGGTGGGATGGGTTTATCTGGACAGCCACGCAAGCTGGTATTGTTGTGTGGAATCTGGAAGATCAAACCTATGAAACCTATACCATCCTGGATGGAATGCCCGGTGTGAGTGCCAGCGATATTTTTACCGATCATGAGGGAGTTATCTGGGTGAAGTGGTGGAATGGCGATGTTTCCCGTTATGCCAATCACAGTTGGATGCATTTCACACCTGAAAATTATCTGGCATCCGGTCATTTCATAAAGATGCTGCTGGGACAGGACAACAGCATTTGGATTATTTACTCCGAATCCGTATCCCGTTATAAAGAGGGCGTTTGGACTGTATATGGATCTAAAGACGGCTTGATTATTGAGCAGACAAATAAGATTCTTGCAGGGCTGGATGGTAGTCTCTGGATTGCAAATAACGCAATCATCTCACGCTTTCACATGGGTACCTGGACACATTGGACAGAGTATGAATCCACGAGTTATTTAACGCACATTAATATGTTCATGACATCCGATGGCAGAATTTGGCTCAGAACAAAATACGGTATCATCACATTCGAGGAGGAGAATTGGAAGATCGTGATCGAAGCGGGGGCATCTGCTGTCGTACTTAGGGATGTGGTAGTCGATCAAAAAGGAAATTATTGGCTGGCAACAGAGGGCTTAAATGAAATCTTCAAGGTTACGGGGGTCTTTCGTTACGACGGTACAACATTGCAGTTATTTACGGAAAAAAATGGGCTCCCAGCAAATACGATAAGTTATCTGGCTGTAATGCCTGATGGGTCTGTTTGGGCTGGTACACAAGAAGAGCTTTCTGTATTACGTGGATCAACGTGGTACATTGTTCCAGGGATGAAATATAGCTTCGCAGAAATGCTTGTTTCAACAGCCACCGACGGTATTTGGATATTTACCAGTAAAGATGGTCTTTTTAAGATCACTGATTATTCTTTTCCCAATGTAAATTTCACCCATTACTGCCTATCTGGGCGTGGTATGGAACCAGGGGTATACACAATTTCAGAAATTGACCCGGAATCATGTTTAAACGAGCCATCTTACACATTTGGCTATTACTTTGATCCCGATAATCAGGTTTTTGTCAGATACCCATCTGGCGGTTTCTTTTTTCCGATCGAAGATACTGTTTATACGTATTTAATCCCTGATGAACCTCCAGCTTTTGCGCGTAAGATCAGTATGGATTCTGCCGGGTTTCTATGGGTGATGATGAACAACTCTTTAGATTCTGATAACCAGCTATACAGCTTTAAAGACAACACCTGGTTTAACCACAGCGAATATGAACAGTATTTAGAGTCAGTACTTACGCTTGAAACAGGTCCCGATGGTCGTGTATGGGCAGGTACAAAAAGAGGTGTGTCAGTTTGGGATGGTCATTCCTGGCTGCACTGGCTTCCTAAAAATGAGTCAGGTAATCTTTACACCGATTATGACGTCTATGCATTCACTTTTTGGGATAACGATGTTTACGTTGGACATAAAAGAGGAATCTCCCGGTTGAATGGCGGAAGAATCGATAACCCGGACTGGGAAGATATCCCGGTTCAGGAAAAATTGGCGTTGAAGTCGGTTGAATTTTTGGAATTCGATCAAAACGGTAATCTCTGGGCAGGAAGCCCGGGTGAGGATATTGGTTTTTTCGATGGGGTTGATTGGACTTCGGTTGCGCGACATCCCTGTTTTTCTAGTGATAAAGGTTATCTCAGTTTAATTAAAGCTGCTCCAGATGGTTCGGTATGGTTTAATTATGGAAATTATGGGTTTTGTCGCTTCAATGGGGAATGGGAGATTTTTGATGAAAATTTCTTATGGCCCGAAGATGTCTATATTACACCTGAAAATGTTGTCTGGGTGCTCACATCCAATACCATTGCCCGTTTTGACGGAGAAACCTGGACCCATTATCAAACAGAGAGTGTGAATGAAAGTATTATTGTTGATTCAACTGACCAACTGTGGCTAGGCACCCAAGGTGGTTTGGTACATGTAACTTTTCGTTGAGATATGTATTGTATTGGTGTTCAGAAAATAAGCCAGGAGCGGCTCTCTTTGGAAACACCCCCACGAACTACATGACAGGGCAGGTTGTGGCTGCGGCTGACCTGGCGGACATACGGCTCCCAGAGCGGCAGGTCGTGAAAATGCTGGCAATAACCGGATAGGGGCTGCAAAACCTGGAGCGGAGAGGTATGCTGATCGGTTTTCATCACGGAAATTATAACTTGTTCGACATTCCTCAAGGGATGGCAGGTTAGCTGTTTTCTTCTTTGCGTTAATTTGGATAGGAAAAACGGGGATTGACAAATTTTTCAAACTATTATACTATAAGAATAATAGTATATAGGATGAATAGATGAAAAAACAATCTGAAAATCCGGCAGGGATCGATAGCCTTTTGTTGAAGTGGGAGGAGAGCTATAAGAAAGGTTTGCTCAGCTTTTGGATGCTGCTCCAGCTTCAGCAGCGCCCCACCTACCCGTTCGAGATGCGTGCGCTCATAAACGAGCTCAGCCAGGGGACGATCTCGGTGGAGGACAACAGCATCTACCGGGCATTGAAACGCTTTGAAGAGCTTGGTGTGGTCGCCAGTGAAATGCAGCCGTCCGAGCAAGGACCTGACCGGCGTTATTATCAATTGACGCCGCAGGGTCTGGAACTGCTGCAAACCTTTATCCGGCGGAATATCCTTGTGTTCCAATCCGAAAAAGCGAAAGAACGCATTCATCAAGTATTGTCATCGAATAGGGAGAAAATCTCATGATAGAAAAAGATCTGAACAAGCAAATGAAAACTCTGCGTGAACTGCTGCTCATTTTTTCTGGGGCGGTTTTTGTATTGTTGGGTACAGCGTTCGAACAGGGGGTTACAACACAGCAAAGGGCAGCAAGTGTGCCGATGACGGCACTGCCGATCACCGGCTGGTTTGGCGTCTGGTTGCTGCTACAAATCATCAGCCTTTTCATACCGCTGCTTTTGGTGGCGGGGAAGGCTTGGAAGGGGTATCTGTTTGAGGAAAAGTCGAAGCTCTTTTTTGGTTATCTTGCGGTGAGTTGGGTGAGCTTTCTTGCTATCGATCTGCGATTAGCCATCATTTTGTCCCCTGCGTGGCATTTTGCTGTCGGGTTAACCGGTGCAGCACTGCTTGTGACGTACCTGGTCGTGCGCAGCAGGCAGAAGAAACTGCTGGATGTATTCCCCTAGAGGGTAAGCAGCGCTTCAACGCTCAGCCAGAAAAGCCGTTCGCGATCTTGCATGCGGTCATTCCAACCGCGTGCTTCCCAACCCTCGGGAAGAACCAGGTCACCGCCGTATAGAATCTGCCCTAATTCCACGCCGCGGAACTGTGCAACGGCAAAAAATGCCGATGCTTCCATCTCAACCACCTCGCAGCCCTGCTGAAGGCGCAGGTCACGGCGTTGGATGGTCTCGCGGTAGAGCGCATCGGTCGTCCAGGATTTTGTCAGCTTGTAAGGCAGTGCATGATTTTCGCAGGCGGCTTGCAGTGCTACCACCACCCGCGGATGTGCGCTGACCTCGTCGCTGGGGGGGAGGTAATGATATGAAGTACCCTCGTCGCGCACGGCTGAGGTGAGGATGAACAACGCGCCGACGTCATGCACGGGGTCAAGCACACCGCAGCCGCCGCAGGCAATAAACTGCGTGACGCCCAGCGCAATCAATTCCTCCAGGAAGCCAGCGCTCAACGGCGCACCCACGCCGGGCTGCACCACCAGCAGCGGTTCTTCACATTGGGTAAGCTGGTAAATGGGTTGCCTGCCCATCTCAGAACGCAGCGCACCTACCTCCTCCAACTTGCCTGCACTCACCAGGTCGGAGAGCACTTCGTGAAAGAAGCATAACAGCGCTTTTTCAGGCGGATTGATGGAGAGCGGAGCGGGCTGCGGCTCAATGATTGCTTTTCGCTGTGGGTCGAAGTCCAAAATAGGAGGGTATATTTTTGACATGCCAGCCATTATACCGCTGAAATGTACGACTCCCGCCAATCTGGTAAAAACACCTAACCGCTGGTTTCATGAGGCGCGTTGGACAGGCAAAGTAATTTTGAAAGTGGTGCCTTCTGAGGAGGTTTTTTCGACAATGATGCTGCCCTCATGCGCGCCAATGATACCAGCGGTGATGGAAAGTCCCAGCCCGGTGCCCTGTCCAATCGATTTGGTGGTGTAAAACGGTTCAAAAATCTTATCGAGGTGTTCTTCAGCGATCCCGCTGCCGTTATCGGAAACGCGCAGAACCACACGTTGTTCAATCGGTAGATACTCCGTCTGGATGTGAATTATGCCACCATTTCGCATCGAGTCCTGGGCGTTGTTGATCAGGTTGATGAGCACCTGGGTAAGCTGGTTGGGGTCGCAGACAAATTCGGGGATGTTTTCACCGTACGAAGTGGTGATGATAATGTTCTTCCAGCTTTTGAGCTGATGTTCCACCAGAAGCAGTGTTTTTTTCACAACCTGGTTTATCGAGCAGACCACCGATTCTCGTTTATTTTCACGCGAGTAATCCAGCAAAGACCGCACGATATTGGCAATGCGCCAGGCATTGTGATTTACTGCCTCGAACTTGCGTTGCAGGTCATCCCGGGGAACATCCTGATTTTCTTCCAGTCTTTTTTTGCTGGTTTCTGAGATCCCGGTAATCACCTGGAGGGGTGTGTTGATTTCATGGGCGATTCCCGCAGCAAGCCGTCCGATACTTGCCATTTTATCCTCTTCGATGACCAGTTTTTCCATTTCTTTCCGTTTGGTAATATCCAGGAAAAGTGTTGCGAAATACCCTTTTTCCGGCGAGAAGGAACGCACCTCATAGTGCCTACCCAGTGCATCACTGAAGTGGTCAAATTCGATGGGGATGCCGGTCAGTGCAACCTCGCCGTATTTCTGTAACCAAACTTCCTCGGTGTTGGGCAGCACGGTTTTTACCGTCATACCGATGATCTCTTCCTTGCGTAATCCGGTCATTTGTTCAAAAGCGGGATTGACTTTCAGGAAACGGTAATCCACCGGTGTCCCATCTTCGGCACAGATCAATTCATGCAATGCAAAGGCGGTCTGCATTTCGTTGAAGAGCAGGTTATACTGTTCCTCACTTTTCTCCAGCGCCGACAAGTACGCCCGCTCGCTGGTTTGGTCGCGGAAGACCAACACTACACCGATGATTTCTCCGTTCTCACCCTGGATGGGGGCTCCGCTGTCGGCAATGGGGTGTCGGTCACCGTTTTTGGATAGCAGCAAGGTGTGGTTTGCCAGACCGACCACTTTGCCTTCACGCAGAACAGCCTGTACCGGGTTTTCAACTTCCTTGAGGGTTTCTTCATTGATGATGCTGAACACCTCATCCAGAGGTTTGCCCTGTGCCTGGCTCCACGTCCAACCGGTCAGCGTTTCAGCCACCGGGTTCATCAACATCACTTTTCCTTCGGCATCCGTAGCGATTACGGCATCTCCCACGCTAAGCAATGTAACCTCAGCTCTCGCTTCGCTGATCCGCAGGGCTTTTTCGGCTTCCAACAAGCTGCGGTAATGCCTGCTGCGAACTCGCTGCTGGATCAGACCAAAGGTGACAAGGACAACCAGAAAACTTCCCAGCAGGATAATCGAAATCAACCTGGCTCTGAAATGCCATTCGGAGAAAGCCTCTTCTTTGTCAATTTTTGTAACCATATACCAGTCTGAATCGGGCAAGCCGATGATGTAAGCCAAAACTTCCTTACCACGGTAATCCAACCCGGATACCAGACCTTCTTGTCCGCGGATTGCCATGACCGCTGCAACTTCTTCCTGATCAAGGGGAATGCGTAAACGAAGCGCGCTATCCTGCCGGTGGCGCAGCTCGTTCAAGAACAGAACCGCCTCGCCGTCCTGGCGAACCAACAATGTTTCTGCCGTCTGGCTGGCTGTGTACCATTCTTGCATCAGGGGGTACAGGTACTGGTCAGCATCGATTGAGCAGATTACAGCACCGATGGGCAGAGAGGATTCAGGACCGGTTGAGAAAAGCGGCGCTACAAAGTCGATATAGATTTTTTGGTCAGCATTGTTTCTGTACAGCCCGGTTGGCACAACTGTTTGTTCTTCCAACGCCTGTTGAATAGCCTGCAATGTCAGATCTTGTACTTGACTGGGGGGATCTACAAGACTGACCACTACCTGACCGGAAGTGTCGGTGAGCTGGACGTTGGCATAATGATAATTTTCGCGAATCGAGGCAAAACGGGATGAGATCGGATCCAGGTTTTCATCGGTTGGGTCAGCGATCCATTTTTCGACCCCCTGGACAAATAGCGGGTCTTCCATGATCACTGTGCTATCTGAAATTCGTTCGTTTCGCCAGTTGATAATTTGATGTGCTTTCAACCGGGCAATGAGGAGCAAATCCTCCTGCGCTTCTTGCAGGGTACTGTTTTCCTGTTCTTTATAAAACCAGATGCCCCCTGCAAGAATGAGAAGAAAGGATAATGCCAGACCAAAGAGAAGAAAAAGATGTTTTTTGTTCATGAGCCTTATTCTGATATATGGTTTAAACTGATCCCACAGATAATGCTGTCCCGCGGGAGAGGGAGGATCCCCTGAGTGAAAAAACCAATAACTTCCTATTATTACTATATAAAATATCTAATTGATTATACAACAAAGCGGAACATCATTCCGGTTGACCAGTTCAGGTTATGAGGATTGACCTGAGATAAAATTCCTGCCAGGTTTTTGTTTCCAGGTTGCTTAAATACAAAGCTCGTTTTGAGCAGCGTGCATAATTCGATCCAATTCTTTATCCTGCTGCGGTTCGAGCGGAGGAACTTTGTGTTCACGCAGCAGGCGCTCGGCTTTAGCTTGCGCGTGTTCGTTCATCCCATTTTTGCCAGCCTTGTTCCATTCATCATACAACCGCCGGTCTGCAAGGGGCGGGTAATAGACTTCGCCGGAGCGCAGGGTTTTAACCGTATGCCGTTCCGCCAGGAAGTTACCGTTGCTTTGCATCACTTCGCCAATCAAACCGACCGCGAGGGAGGGTTCATCGATGTGGATACCCTTGAGGATTTGTTTGATCGAAAGAACGATGTCGTTGTCGCTGACCATCTGAGCATACGAGCTAATGACCCCCGCACCTAAATCGCCGATCCCGCTCAGTTCGTCCGCGCCTGCCAGCCCCGGAAGAACGGCATTGAGCGCACGTTCGTAACCGTTCTGTAAATCGGGTTGATTGCTGTCGGTGGCAAGACCGTAGACATCCACCGGGAGTTGGTAATGATGCGCCATTTGCACACAAGCGGCAGAAGCCAGCCCCAATGCGGATATACCCCAAACCGATCCGCCTGTACGCGGTTCCAGGAAGGACAAACGCCCGCAATACACAACCGGTAAACCCGGTTGAACAAGTTGAGCAAGCAGTATCGAAGCCAATACCTCAGCATTTTGCTGTGCCAATGCGCCTGCCAGGGTCATGGGAGCAGTTCCGCCCGCATTGGGCGCCGGAAGCGGATAAAATGGAATGCCCAACCGGGCTGTCTCGAGAATTGCAGCCGCCAGGTCATCCGGAAAATGCAGCGGGCTGATGGGAGAGACCGGCAGGCTGAGCATCTCGCGCGGCTGCCCGACTACTTCCGCCATGCGATAGATGTATCCTACCTCCTGGGCAGACTGTACGCCCGGACCAGAAAGCGGTTTGGTGGTACAGGGC